>CAYQYG010000343.1:0-10016 GCA_964421485.1 uncultured Polyangiaceae bacterium
GCCTGTACACTCTTTCCCTACACGACGCTCTTCCGATCTAGTCGGCGCGCGCCGCCTCGGCGCCGGCGCCGCGGGCGGCGGCCACGAGCGCTGCCGAGCCGGGCCCGCCGGCGAGCAGCCACCCCCGCTCGGCCGAGGCGTCCCGCACCTCGGCGTCTTCCATGATGAGGTGCCGCTCGAACAGCTCGAGCAGCGCCGGGGCGCGCTCGCGCAGGACGCCGATCCAGATCCGATCGGCCGCGAGGATCACCCACACCTCGGCCAGGATCCTGCCGTTCTTGGCGACGCTGAGCCCGTAAGCGCCGTCGCCCGGCCCGAGCGGGGCGAGGTCGCACGTGAGCAGCCCGTTCAGCCAGGTCCGGCGCTCGGAGCCGGTCACGACGAGCGTGCCGAGGTCATCCATCCGGCGCACGACCGCCCCCTCCCGCAGCGCGCGCCGCTGCGCCTCGAGGTCGATCGGCCGGGGCTCACTGGTGTCGCTGGCGCTCATGATGGCAGTCCTGATGGGGCCCGGAGGCGCTTCAGCCAGGGGATTTCACGGAGACGTCTCGCCGGAGATCCCGGGAGAGATTTTCCAGGGAGGCGGGGAGACGGGGAGAGAGAAGAGAGATGGACCGCAAGGGCGCAAGGGACGCAAGGATCAGGAGAAAATCTTTCTTCTCCTTGCGTCCCTTGCGCCCTTGCGGTCTCTCGAAACTCGCCCTTTCCAGGTGGTTTCAACCTTTTTGTCGCTCTAGGGATCCAGCTCGCTGACCAGCTCCGCGAACCCCGGCGCCGCGTGGACCGCGGCCGGCACGACGACCGCGTCCACGCGGCCCACCAGGGCGCGCAGCGCGTCCGCGTCCGCGCCCTCGATCTCGGCGACCACCGTCATGTTGCGCGGCAGCGCGGCCACGGCCGCGAGGGCCGCCTCGGCCGAGGCCGCGCGCACGAGCACCGCGCGGGCGCCGGCCTTCACCGCGGCCGCGGCCCCCTCCGCGCCCTCGGCGAGCGCCAGCGGGAGCATGCGCATCGTCCGGGCGCCCTTCGCGAGCCGGTCCCAGTCGTCCAGCGGCAGCGACGCGTCCACGCAGACCCCGTCCGCGCCGTGGTAGCGGGCCGCCTGCGCCACCTCGCGCTCCCGCACGGGCGCGAGGCAGAGGGAGGGCACCGTCTTCGTCGCCTGCGCCGCGAGCTGCATCGCGGGGCCGGGCTCGGCGAACGCGAGCGCCGAGACGTTCAGCTCGTGGAGGCGCGCCGCGTCCTCCGCGGGCGCCTCCGTGCCCACCAGGGCCACGAGGGCCAACCCCTTCTTGCGGGTCGAGAGGACCTGGAGCAGGTCGCGGGTCGAGGGGACGATCGCGCCCACGTCGATGGATTCCATGCGGGCGCGGGTAGACGAGCCGACCTCGCCCGTCAAGCGCCGAGGGCGCCGCCGCCGCCCTCGCCCGGCAGGCCGCCCCCGACGCCCTCGCCCACCCGCATCCACACCGCCGTCTGATCGCCCTCGTAGCAGATCGCGCCCTCGTGCCGGAATTCGAAGCGGTAGCGGATCATGTGCCGCTGCGTGCCGATCCGGCTGCGCGTCGCCACGCAGGTCGCCTCGATGGGCGCCCCGGGCGAAACGAGCTTGCGGAAGACCACCCGGTGGATGTGCGTGCCGTAGCCGATCCAGCCCTCGCGGTGACGGAGGCCCAGGAGGTAATACGCGTGCACGAAGCCGAGCATGCCAGTCGCGTGCACCATCACCGCGCCCGCGACGTGGCGCGGATGGTTCACCGGGTGCGCGCGCTGCGCGTCGACGAACGGCATCGGGCCATCCGTGGGCATGCGGCAGCGCACGAGGCCCCTCGCCGGATCCGCTTCGAGCAGCTCGTCGAAGAAGAGCACCGAGGGGTCGTAAGGCAGATCCGCAAGGAATTCGGTCTCGGCGGCGAAGCTGCGGGGCGTCGCCGGAATGCTCAGGTCGTCCCTTCCCATGGCCGGTCTCTTCCCACGGATCCGTGGCTGCAAGGAAGTCAAAGCGGGCTATGGTGCCGCGCGATGGGGGGTGCAGGGGGCAGGGGGGGCTTCGCGGACGACGTCCGCCGGGGGCTGGGATCCACGCCGAAGCGGCTCGATCCGACGTATCTTTACGACGCGCTCGGGTCGCGGCTCTTCGAGGCGATCTGCGAGCTCCCGTGGTACCCGCTGACCCGCGCGGAGACGGCGCTGCTCTCGCGGCACGGGGCCCGGATGGTCGCCGGGGTCGGGGACGGGGCGACGCTCGTGGAGCTCGGGTGCGGCAGCGGGGAGAAGCTCGCCCTGCTCGCGGCGCCGCTCTGCGCGCGGGCGCGGGGCGTGCGCGTCGAGCTCGTCGACGTGTCGGACACGGCGCTCGAGCTCTCGACGCGGACGCTCGCGCGGCTCGGCGCCCAGGTCACCGCGCACCGCGCGACCTACGACGAGGGCCTCGCCCGCGCCGCGGCGCGCAGGCCGCGGGGCCCGGGCGCGGCGCTCGTGCTCTTCCTCGGCTCGAGCATCGGCAACCTCGACCCCCCGGCCGCGGAGGCGTTCCTCCGCCGCATCCGCGCCGCGCTCTGCCCGGGCGACGGGCTGCTGCTCGGCGCCGACCTCGTGAAGCCGGTCGAGGAGCTCCTCCTCGCCTACGACGATCCGGTCGGCGTCACGGCGGCCTTCAACAAGAACCTGCTCGCCCGCATGAACCGCGAGCTCGGCGCAGACTTCGACCTGCGCGCCTTCGATCACCGCGCCGCATGGGACCCGGCGCGCTCCCGCGTCGAGATGCACCTCGTCAGCCGGGGCCGGCAGTCCGTCCGCATCCCCGCCGCCGGGATCGACGTGGAGCTCGCGGACGGCGAGTCGATCTGGACCGAGAGCTCGCACAAGTACTCGCCCGACCAGATCGGCGGCATGGCCGCGCGCGCCGGCTTCCGCTGCGCCCACCAGTGGATCGAGCCCACCGCGCGCTTCTCGACCAGCCTGCTCGCCGCGATCTGAGCGACAGGAGAGGAGAGAGAGAAGAGAGAGGATCACAGGGAGGCGGGGAGGCGGGGAGCGAGAATTCTCGAAAATTTCTGATCTCCCCGCCTCCCCGCCTCCCTGTGATCCTCTCTCTCTCCTCTCGTCTCCAGCTTCACGCTCCTGCGAGATTCTTCCAGGAAGCGCCTCGGTCTCCTGCGCGTTCGCGGGCGCGTGCATTTGACGCTCAGCCCGCCGTCGCGTAATCCAGGCGCCATGCCGCGCGGAACAACTCGCTGGCCTGCGGCGCTCGCCCTCGCCGCGTCGCTCGTCGGGATCGCCTTCGGCGGCTCCTCGACGATCGACTACATCCAGCACCTCGATCGCCAGGTGCACGACCTGCACTGCAGCTTCATCCCGGGCGCGGAGGCGGCGAAGGGCGCCGACACCGCCTGCCGCGCCGCGATGTACAGCCCCTACTCCGCGATCTTCCGCGAGAGGTACTGGGGCGGCGTGCCGATCTCGCTCTTCGCGGTCGGCGCCTTCGCGTTCTTCGCCGCGTTCGCGCTCTACGCGCTGCTCGCCGGCAGGAGCGCGCCCCGCCGCGCGGCGCAGTTCCTCTTCGCCGGCGGCGTCACGCCGGCCCTCGTCTCGGCCGCGATGCTGTTCATCTCGCTGACGCGCCTCGGCGCGATCTGCAAGACGTGCGCGGGCCTCTACGTGGCCTCGGCGCTGCTCGCGATCGCGGGCGTCGCGGCGCTCGTGATCGACCGGCGCGAGGCCCGCACCGCGGCGTTCCTCGCGTCCGCCGCGCCGCCGCCGCCGCGCACGGTGACCGACCCGGCCGGGCCCGGCGCGGTCGGCCCGACGGTCGTCGACGACGAGCCCGCGCCGCCGCCGCCGGAGCGCGGCCGCCCGAGCGGCTCGATCCTCCTGATCGGCGGCTGGCTCGTCGCGCTCGCCGTGTTCTCGATCACGCCGGCGCTGCTCTACACGAGCGCGCTGCCGAGCTACACGACCTACATCGCCGGCTGCGGCAAGCTCGAGAAGCTCGACGAGCCGAACGGCGCGCTCCTCAAGGTCGCGGCGCCCGGCGCGGCGCAGCCCGCGACGCTGTTCGTCGACCCGCTCTGCGCGACCTGCAAGGCCTTCCACCAGCGGCTCGTGGCCGAGGGCCTGTTCGAGAAGCTCGACGCGACGGTGGTGCTCTTCCCGCTCGACAACGAGTGCAACTGGATGCTCGACCGCCCGCTCCACCCCGGCTCGTGCCTCGTCTCCAAGGCGATCCTGTGCAGCGATCACCGGGCGCTCTCGGTGCTCGAGTGGGCCTACGACAACCAGGACGCGATCCTGGAGGGCGCGAAGGCGGGCGCGGGGATGGCGAACGTGCAGGCGATGATCCGCCAGCGCTGGCCCGGCCTCGACGCGTGCATGGACTCGAAGGCCACGAAGCTCCGGCTCGACCGGATGCTCCGCTACATCGTCGACAACAAGCTGCCGGTCTCGACGCCGCAGGTCTTCCTGGGCGACACGAGGCTCTGCGACGAGGACACCGACATCGGGCTGGCCTACGCGATCCGCAGGCTCGCGCCCGCGCTGAGGTCTCCATGAAGGGTGCCGGGATCATCGGGATCGTCGCCGGCTGCGCGATGCTGGCGGCGAGCGGGTTCACCGTGACCGGGCAGGTCCGCGCGGCCGCGCACCGGCTGAAGACGGGGGTGGCCGACGCGGCGAAGCCCGCGGTGGCGATCGCGAACGACGCGGAGGCGCCCTACTGCACGCCGGCCTTCAAGCAGGTGCTCCAGCGGGTCTTGAACGCGTGCGGCCTCACGGGCGGCGACTCGCGGCGCGGCTGCCAGCCCGCGGACGTGAAGAGCATCGCGTCGATCAGCGACGACGATTTCAACGCGCTCTTCACGCCGCTCAAGGATCGCGGGGCGGTGATCCTGTTCGACGACGGCTCGGAGAAGCTCGACGACGGCGGCCGGAAGCTCGTCGAGGAGCTGTGGCTGGACCGCCGCGGGGCCCGCTACTTCTTCGTGGTGGCGCGGGCCTCGAAGACGGGCACGCCGGACTTCAACCGGACCCTGTCCCACAAGCGGGCGAACAGCGTGCAGTTCGCCGTCTCCGACAAGTTCCAGGAGCCGGACCTGGACAAGAAGCTGGGGATGCTCTGGCTGGGCAACGAGTTCGCGCAGCTCGGGAAGGAGTACTGCGAATGGAACGTGTCTCGCAAAGGCGCTTGCACCGAGGAAGCCATCAACCGCAGCGCGTTCGTGTCATGGGTCGACTGCCAGCTCTGACGGCGGCGCTGGCGCTCGCCGCGGCGGCCTGCGACGGCGGCGAGAAGAAGGACCTGCCCGCGCCCCCGACGCCCGGCCAGGGCCGGAGCAACGCGGTGACGGTGGGCTCGGGCGCCCCCGCCGCGACGGCCGCGATCCCGCAGAAGCCCGCCGCCCCCGCCGCGCCCCGGAGGCTCTGCTCCGGCCAGACCCCGCGGCCCGCGCCCACGGGGGCCATCTCGCCGGCGACCGCGACCGGCGCCCCGGCCCTGCCGTCGAGCCCGGCGTTCGGCGTCGGGAAGTGGGTCTGGATGAACTTCTGGGCCGCGTGGTGCAAGCCCTGCAAGGAGGAGATGCCGCGCCTCCTGGCCTGGCAGCAGAAGCTGCGATCGGCCGGCGTGATGCTGGATCTGGTGTTCATCTCCCTGGACGAGGACGAGCGGGAGCTGAAGCGCTTCCTCGAGGAGCAGCCCGGCCACGGGGTGCGGGCGTCGTACTGGCTCCCGGAGGGCACGCCGCGGACGGCGTGGCTCGGCGCGCTCGGGATGAAGGACACCCCGCAGCTCCCGGTGCACGCGCTGGCGTCCCCTGCCGGGCAGGTGACGTGCACGATCCAGGGCGCGGTCGAGGACTCGGACTATCCGGCGCTCGCGGCCTTCCTGGGCGCGCGCTGAGCTCCCTCCGAATCACTCCCTCTCTTCTCTCTCTTTCTCTCTCTCCCCGTCCTCCCCGCCTCCCTGTAATCCTCTCTCTCCTACTTGGTGATCGTCTTCGTGAAATTGACGACGCCGTTCTTGTCGATGAACTCGAACAGGAGCGTCGTGCCGTTGAACTCCATGTAGGCGAACCCCTCGGTCACGTCGTCGAAGTAGAGCTGCCCCTCGTCCGTCGGGACGATCGCCATCGTCTCGCGCAGCTTCGCGCCCGCGCCGCTGATCACGAAGTGGGTGTCCGGGCAGTCCCCGTCGCGCCCCTTGTCGATGAGCTCGCGGTCGTGGTCGTGCCCCGCCATGAACATGTCCGCGCCGCAGTAGACGGCCTCCTGCAGGGAGAACATGCCGAGGAACCCGAGCACCTGATCGTCGAAGTAATGGTCGCCCGACGTGTACCGCGGGTGATGCCCGAACACGATCTTCCACGTGGCCGTGGAGCTCGCGACCCGCGCGCTCATGTCGTCCGCCTGGTCGGATCCCGTGAAGTCCTGCGTGTCGATCCCGAAGAGGTGGACGTGCCCGATCTGCACGTCGTAATAGGACGCGGGCATGGTCCATTTGTCGCTGAAACGCGTCCCGGGCCCGTTGCCCACGGGCAGGGACGAGTAATCGATCTGCGCCTGCTTCACCCCGTTGCTGGTCAGCCCGTAGTCGTGGTTGCCGAGCACCGCGTAGAAGGGCAGCCCGTTCAGCCCCTGCCGATCGTAGGGCTGCTCGAACTTCGTCACCCACTGCTCGTCGCTGAGGTCGGCCACGCCGTGGTCATAGAAGTTGTCCCCGTTCAGCATGACGGCGTCGCAGCCCCCCACCATGATGCATTTCTCGCTCATCCGATCGGCCACGAGGTTCTGGGCCAGGTTCCCCTCGCCCGTGTCGCCGAGCGCGAGGATCTTGACGACGGGCGGCGGCTCGCCCCCCTCGCCCCCCGCGCCCCCCGCGCCCCCGGTCGAGCTTCCGCCGCCCGAGGATGTCGACGAGGTCGACGCGCCCCCGCCCCCGGACGAGGAGGACGACGTCCCCGTGGTGGTGCCCCCGGAGCCCGATCCGGGCTGGGCGCTCTCGTCGCCGCTGCAGGCCAGGGCCACGAGCGGCAGGGTGAGCAGGAGCAGGGCGGCGGCCTCGGCGCGGCCGGCGAGGTCTTGGTGTCCCCGGAGTCTCGTCATACGGCCAGAATACACGGACCCTCCCCGGGGAGAAGCGGGCGGGAAACGTTCCGGAGAATTTCAGCGAGGCGGGGAGACAGAGAGAGCGCTCTCGTGACTCCTTCTGCCGTCACCAGCCCAGGTTCAGGATGGGGCTCACCGGCAGCCCGCCGTCGTCCGAGAGGTTCACGAGGCCGATCTGGACGCCGCGCAGGCGGAAGGCGTAGTTGATCACCCCGATCTGCGCGCCCGTGACGTCGCGGGACATGTTGAAGAAGCCCGCCTGGAAGCCCCGCTGCTCGAAGGAGAGGCTCGCGAAGCCGATCTGGCCGCCGTCGATCTCGTCGGCGAAATTGAGGAAGGCGATCTGGCCCAGGCCGGCGAAGCTGTCCCAGGCGAGGCTCGTGGCGCCGCTGATCTGGAAGAGCCCCTCGAACTCCCTCGCGTAGGAGGTGAAATAGCCGAGCTGGATCAGGCCGGAGAAGCGCCGCTTGACGATGCTGATGGTGAAGCCCGCCTGGAGCGCGCCCTCGAAATCGCGGTCGACCCAGTTGGTCCCGCCGATCTGGAACACCCCCTGGAATGCGGCGTCGGGGCGGGAGGATCCCTCGCCCTCCAGCCCGAACAGCTCGTCGACCATGGGGCCGCTCACGTTGAAGAGCCCGATCTGGCCGAGCCCCGCGAAGCCGCCGGCCGCGACGTTCGCGACGCCGACCTGCGCGCCGCCGGCGAAGCGGCCCTCGACGCGATTGACGGCGCCGGCCTGCAACGCGCCCTCGAGATCCCCCTCGACCGTCTGGTTCCAGACCCCGATCTGCGCGCCGCCCCGGACGCGATCCGCGCGGTTGACGGCGCCCACCTCGAGGGCGCCCCGGAATGCGCCCGCCTGGCGATTGTAGGCCCCGATCTGGGCGAGCCCGACGAAGCCGTCGCCCTCGTCGCGCCCGTCGTCGAACGGGTGGTTGTAGAGGCCGACCTGCGCCGCGCCCACGAAGCGATCCGCGGCGTTCCAGGGGGCCACCTGCGCGCCGCCGATGAAATGGCGGCTCCGCGCGAGGATCGGCGAGACGGAGGCGGCGCCGACGAATGATTGGCCGACGTTGCCGGCCACCCCGACCATCGCCGCGCCGTGGAAGCGCTCGTCCTCGTTCCAGCCGCCGATCTGGAGGAGGCCGGTGAAGTCACGGACCTCGCTGCGGAGGAGCCCGATCTGCGCGCCGCCCGTGAAATCACCGCCCTCGTGGACGAGCCCGATCGACAGGGCGCCGTACGACCGATCCACCCGGTTCTCGTACAGGGCGAGCTGCAGCAGCCCGGCGAAGCGCTCCGCCTCGTTCGTGACGCCGAGCTGCACGCCCCACGCGCTGTCGGGCTCCGCCGGAGGCGGCGGAGGCGGCGGGGGCGGGGAGGAGGCGACGCGCAGCGCCTGGGCGCGCGCGGGCGCGGCGGCCGCGAGGGCGCCTGTCAGGAGGCAGGCGGCGAGGGATCTCCGCGGGCGCGCGCTCATCTCGGGGGCGCATCGTACAGCACCCCGAGCCGGAAGCGGAGCCTCCTATGCCGCCTGCCCGCGGAGCTCGCGCAGCCGCGCGACGAGGGCGTTCTGCTCGAGCCATGAAAAATTCTTGTCGACGGTGCCCTCGATGCGCTTCTCGACCTGGGCGCTCACGGCGCCCCGGAGGAGCCCGAGGAACTGGGGCGGGGCGATGAGGACCAGCGAATCATAGCTATGGTCATGGAGGCCGCGCTCGAGCGCGTCGGCGAGCTCGCGGACGAACTTCTGCGCCTCGACGTGCTTGGGATCGGTATCGGGCGCGGCGCCCGGGCGGCCGAGGTAGTTGCCGTTGGTGGCCCCCCCCGGGGCGCCGCCGTGGGCGATGCCGCTCGTGTTGCCGCTGGGCTTCCTGCCCTGCGCGTCCGCCATGAGATCGCGCACCCGTGCGCGGCTCTCCTCGTGAGAGAAGGACTCGAGGAGCGTATAGCTGCGCTTGCGCGGCTCCTCGAGGAAGAGGTGAGCTCGGCTGGCGTCGCAGACGAGGATCCACGTGCGGGCGGTCGACCTGTTCGGCATAGGTTGTTTTCCTTGTCCCGAGGGTCACGTAAAACCCGCCGCACCGATCGCAAGTGTCACCCGCCGCGCCCGCGACGAGCTCCGCCCGCCACGTCTTTCCGCCCGGCCTCGCCGCGAGGGGTTGTCCCCGTGGTGGCGCTCGGATGGGCTGGTCCTGACCGGGCGAGAGAGGAGGATTCCGTTGCGCGGCCATGGCTGGCGTCAGCCCCTGGAAGCTGCTTCGCGCACCGTCTCCTCGAGCGTCTCGTGAATGCGGACCCCGGCAGCGTGGGCATGATACCGAATGTGCCCACCCGCCAGGACGTCGCGAGGCATGCCCAGAACCAGACGCGTCGGATCGCGCGCGAGCTCACGGCTCACCTCTGCGCGGGTGGTGAAGCCCGGGAGCGAGCCGGGATCGTCGGGCGCAGAAATCCCGAATGGCATCCAGAAGAGCACGATGCTGGAGCGCTCGATGCCGCACGTCTCCCAGCGGAGCACGTGATACGATCGCGATCGCAGGGTCGGCACTGGACTATTGCCGCGATCGAAGACCTCTGGCGCGTGTACTTCGAACTGCCCGTCGCAGAACTCTGGGATCACGACGAGCCCCGCGTAGCCGACCTCGCCGAGCAGCTCCAGAGCGCGGACCCGCCACGGCGTGCGGGGGAGGCCCCTCGCGGTAGGGCCGGCGAGGAAGATCGACCGCGGGCCGGCAGCGAGCTGGAGATCCAGATCCTGGTTGTCGTAGAAGAGGAGTCGCATTGCTCGAGGCTACCATGGAGGTGGGGCACGGCGCGCGCGGCCGTCCGCAGTCAGATTGAAGGCTGTCCGTCCAACGGCTGGGGCATCAGGCGCGGCGCGTAGCGCCGTCGCCTGCAGGCCCTTGTTC
>CAYQYG010000344.1:0-9965 GCA_964421485.1 uncultured Polyangiaceae bacterium
CACGGACGGGCGGGTCTCCGCGCCGGAGGTGCACTATGCCGTCGAGCTCCTCCGCCGGAAGGGCTACGTCGTCGACGCGAGCGTGCCCGTGGTCTCCGAGCACGCCGCGTTCTGGGAGCTCTCGGGCGTCGCGCCGGAGGTCGTCGCCCGCCGCCTCGGCGAGGCCACCGTCTCCGTGCGGACGCTCGGCGGCGTGAGCGCCGGGCTGCTCGTGGCGCTGCTCGCCGAGATCGGCGTGCGGGTGACCGAGGGCGGCGAGCGCCTCGTGGTGCTCACGGACGACTACCTGCGGACCGGGCTCGACGAGGTGAACCGTGAGGCGCTGGCCGAGCGCCGCCCCTGGATGCTCATCAAGCCGATCGGGGTCGAGCCGTGGATCGGCCCGATTTTCATCCCGGGCCGGACCGGGTGCTGGGCTTGCCTCGAGCACCGGCTCGCGAGGCACCGGAAGTACGAGGCGTTCGTGCAGCGCCGCAACGGCGCCTCCGGTCCGCTCGGGCTCTCCATCGCCGCGTTGCCGTCCTCGGTCCAGACCGCGGTCGGCGCCGCGGTGACCGCCATCGCGCGATGGATCGTCGAGGAGGCCGGCGAGGACCTGGTGGGCCGCGTCATCGCGCTCGACACGGTCTCGCTGGAGCGGACCGAGCATGTGCTCACCCGCCGGCCGCAGTGCCCGAGCTGTGGGGATCCTGCGCTCGTGGCCGCCGGGCAGCGCCGGCCTCCCGAGCTCATGAGCCGGAAGGCGCAGTCCCGGAGCGACGGCGGCTACCGCATCGCGCCGCCCGAGGAGACGCTCGCGCGCCTAGAGCGCCACGTGAGCCCGATCCTCGGGATCGTCAGCTATCTCCGTCCCGTGACGCACCGGAGCGGCAGCGCGCTCACCCCGTCGTACGCAGCCGATCACAATTTTGCGAACGTGGACGACGATCTCTTCTTCCTCAACGAATTTCAGCGCAGCATCTCGGGGGGGAAAGGCAAGAGCGATCTGCAGGCCAAGGTCGGCGCGCTCGCCGAGGCGATCGAGCGCTATTCAGGGGTGTTCCAGGGCGACGAGGCGAGGAGCCGCGCCAGGATGGCGGATCTCGGCCCCGCGGCGATCCACCCGAACGAGATCATGCTCTTCAGCGAGACCCAGCTCGCGGACCGCGAGCGCTGGAATCATTCCGGTTCGAGGTCCACCTGGGTTCCACAGCGGTTCGACCCGGACCTCCCGATCGACTGGAGCCCCGTCTTCTCCCTGCTCGACGGGCGCGAGCGCCACGTCCCGACCGCCTGCTGTTATTACGCGTATTGTCGCGAGCACGGCGCCCCGTTCGCTTTTGGCGACTCCAACGGCTGCGCGGCGGGCGCCACGCGGGAGGAGGCCGTGTTCCAGGGGCTCCTGGAGCTCGTCGAGCGCGACGCGGTGGCGATCTGGTGGTACAATCGGCTCCCGCGGCCCGGGGTCGACCTGGCGAGCTTCGGCGATCCATACCTCGGAGCGCTCGAGGATTACTATCGTACAATCCACCGCGGCATCTGGGCGCTCGATCTCACGAGCGACCTGGGGATACCGGTGTTCGCCGCGGTGTCACGCCGGCTGGATCGGCGCCCGGAGGACATCGTGTTCGGCTTCGGCGCGCACCTTGATCCGAAGATCGCCCTCCTCCGCGCGGTCACCGAGCTCAACCAGCTCCTGCCGGCCGTCTCGGGCCATACCCCTGACGTCCCTCCGACGTACAGGGGCGATGCCGTCGCCGTGCGGTGGTGGAAGACGGCGACCCTGGAGAGCGAGCTCTACCTGCGACCTGACGAGACCGTCCCGCAGAAGGGGCTCGACGACCATGCCCAGGCCTGCTCCGACGACCTCCTCGTCAACGTCCAGCGGTGCGTGGGCGCGCTGAAGGAGAAGGACCTCGACACGTTCATCCTCGACCAGACCCGGCCCGATGCGGGCCTGTCGGTGGTCAAGGTTTTTGTCCCGGGCCTGCGCCCGTTCTGGGCCCGGCTCGCCCCCGGCAGGCTCTACGACGTGCCGGTTCGGATGGGATGGCTCCAGCGATCGCTCCGCGAGGAGGAGCTCAACCCGACCCCTTTCTTCTTCTGACATCCCCGCGCGCAAACAAGAGGTGATCCTGGTGGGAGGAGCGTCTTCCGTGTCATTGCCCTATCTGCTTGCATTCAAAGACGGCGTCTCTCTCTCCCCCCGATCCGAGGGCGGCGCCGTGCTCCAGGTCGGCGAGCGGGCGGTCCCGCTGCCCCAGCTCTCGCCCGGGCTCATGGCGGCGTTGCAGGAGCTCTCCGACGGGAGGACCACAGCGGCCCGGCTCGGCGCCGACGTCGAGCGGACTCAAGGGACCGAGGCGGCCGCGAGGCTCTTCTATCACCTGGAGCGCTTCAAGCAGCTCGGCCTCCTCACCTATGGCGCGAGCTGGGAGGAAGGCGTCCTGGCCACGCTCATCCCGACCTCGCCGGCTCCCCCCACGGTGCCAGGCGACGTCGACCTCGGCGCCCGCTATGTCCTCTCCCGCTTCGCCTGCCTGCGCAGCGATGGGGACGGCTTCGTCCTCGACTCGCCGCTCGGATACGCGAAGACGCGGCTCCACGACCGGAGGGCCTCGACGATCTGCCACCTCCTCTCCCGGCCCCGGAGCGTCGAGGATATCCGCCGGGAGCTGCCCGAGCTCTCGTCCGAAGCGGTGATGATGCTCCTCGGCCTCCTCCTCGGCGCCCGCGCCGCCTCCGCCGAGGGCCCCGTCGACGAGGCGCGCGCGCGGGCGCTCGTCACGTGGAGCTTCCACGATCTCCTCTTCCACGCGCGGAGCCGGCGCGGCAGGCACGCGGAGCCTTACGGCGCCACCTTCCCCTTCCGAGGCGTCTTCGATGCGCTCCCGCCCGTGAAGCCGCCCATGGCCGGCGCGAACGTGCCGCTCCGCCGCCCGGACATCGACGCGCTGTGCGCGGACGACATCCCTTTCACCCGCGTGCTGGAGCGCCGCCGCTCGATCCGGCGCTACGGTGACCGACCCATTCACGTCGACGCCCTCGGCGAGCTCCTCTACCGGGCCGCGCGCATCCGGGCCGTCCGCGAGGCGACCGGGATGCCGTATGGTCTTACCGACCGGCCCTACCCGGGCGGCGGCGCGTGCTACGAGCTGGAGACCTACGTCGCCGTGCACGCGTGCGAGGGCCTCGCCCAGGGGCTCTACCATTACCGCCCGCTGGATCACGCGCTCACCAAGATCGCCGATCGCACGCCCGAGGTTGCGGCCCTGATCGAGTGGGGGGGCCGTTACGCGAGGGTCGACGGCCCGCCGCAGACATTGATCGTTTTCTCCGCGCGGTTCCAGCGAATCATGTGGAAATACGAATCGATGGGTTATGCGGCCATCCTGAAGGACGTCGGCGCGCTGTACCAGAGCTTCTATCTGGTCGCGACCGCCATGGGCCTCGCCCCCTGCGCGCTGGGCGGCGGCGACTCGGACCTCTTCGCCGCCGCCGCGGGGCTCGATTACTACGAGGAGACCTCCGTCGGGGAGCTCCTGCTCGGCACCGCTCCGGAGACCTGACCTCCGACGCCGGCCGCGCCGGCACCGGCACCTCAGTTCGTGTCGCCCCCCGGAGGTCGTCCCGGGCCCGGCCCCGGCTCGGCCATGCTCCTTGCCCGCATCTCCTCCAGCTTGCGCAGCTCCCCCTCCACGAACGCCTTCCCCTCCGCCATGCTCGCGGCGTCGCCCATCATTCGCAGGAGCTCGCAGCACACCACCCGACTCTCGAGCGCCGCCCGCCGCAGCGACGTCTCGTCCAAGATCGACCCGAGCTGGAGCAGGTCGGAGAGGAGCTCCAGCACGGCCACATCCGTCTCTGCCACGATCCATCCCCACGCGTGCTCCGTCAGCGTGGCCATGCCCCCGCTGGCCAGATCGACGAGCTGCGACCTCATCGCCTCGGGATCCCGCGGCTCGTCCGCCGCGCCGTTCGAGCCTGACTCCTTCGCGCACCGCAGCAGATAGCCGAACGCGGCGAGCCGCCCCCGGCTGAACGGCACGAGCTCCTCCGCGGAGCGCAGCGCCACGAGCTCCCCGATATCCTGGTATGGATCGAGCCCCGCCCGGAATTCGACGCTCCTCTCGACCGACTCACACATGCTGGCCACGAGCTCTTCCAGCTTCCGTGACTCCTCGCGCAAGAGCGCGCCGAGCGCGGCCGCCTTCCCGGGGTAAACGAGGCGCAGCGCCGCGTCGAGCGCGTCCTCGTCGACGGCCGGCCCGCTCCAGTCCCGGTTCAGAAAGACCAGCCCGAGCATCCCGCCCAGCGACGACACGTCCGGCCGCGGGGGCAGCTCCATCGCCCTGCATTGCGCCGCGCGCGTGCGCAGCGCCGGCGGCAGCAGCACCCCGATGCCGGCGAGGAGCGAGGCCATGTCCTCGGCCCACACGAGCCCCGCGGAGAGCTCCCAGAGGCGCGCGACGTCCCCTGTCGAGAGCAGCCAGCCCCGCACGACCTCCGCGTGCTCCGGCCCCCTGCCGCCCGGATCATCCATGGAGAGGCGCGCCCGCAGGTACCGCTCCGCGGCCGGCCGCTCCACGCTGTCGAACGCGCGCGCGAGCCCCGGCCCCACCTCCCCGCGGAATCGCTGCGCGAACGCCTCGATCAGCGCCTCGCCGCTCCACCGCGGCGACAGCCGCCGCACGAGCGCCGGAGCATCGAGCAGCACCGGCATCGGGACCTCTCGCCCGAGCACCTCTTCCGCCCAGCCCTTGGCCTCGCGCGCCGTCGCCTCGTTGATATCGCCCGACAGCAGCGCCGCGCCCGGCAGCCGCCCCTCGATCACGAGCCCCGCCGCGACGATGGGCACGTGATAAGGCAACCCCCGCGTCTTCCCGCCGAACAGCCGAGCGCCACGGCCCCGATCGGGATCCTGCCACACGATGTCCCTCGGCTTGACGCCGTCTTTGTGCAGCTTCTCGGGATATCGCAGCTTCCACGAATCGGCCCGCGACATCCTGAGCACCTCGGCGAACCGCATGCTCCGCCGGTCCCCGGCGACGGACCAGACGCGGTCTCCCGGCTCGATCACCTCGATATCCTCCGTGTACATCGGCACCTCGCGGCCGAGCAGCGGCCGCCACGCGAAGCCCATGAGCTGCGACGGGTGCGCCCGCAGCAGCCTCAACGTCTCGTCATAGATCTCGTGCCATACGACCGGTTCGACGGCCTCCCAGGCGACGTCCAGATCGACATACACACCCATGCGCTGCGCCTCCTCTCGCGCTCCGCCCGGATGTGTTGCGCGGCGCGCCGGCCGAAATCAACGAAAATAATCGGGTTTACAGGTTGGCCCGAGCCCGTATTTACGTGCACCCGCCGGAGATGACAGTGTAAGTGTTCTCACGGACGTCCTCATTTTCTCGCCCGGTCGATTCACAGGAGAGATCTACAAGCGGTACTCATGGTGCTCGGTTCGGCCGGCGTGCCCGAGATCACCGACCCGGTCAGAGCGGAGGAAGAGGTCGAGCTCGCCGTCCCGAAGGCCATTGCGCATGGCAACGGCCCGAACGGCATGGCCGTGGTGAAGGCGGCGTTCCGCGCGCTCGCGCGGCTCGACGCGGAGCACGCGGCGGTGGAGGCGCTGGTCATATGGAGAGCTACGCGCCGCCCAGCACTCGGTCGATCTCGTCGCGCGCCCCCCGGGCCACAAGATCGCTCCAGCGCTTGAGCACCTCCGGATCCGCCAGCGCCGCCACCCGCGTCCGCACCGCCGCGGGCGCCGGCCCGAAGCGGACCTCGTAGAGCGCCAGCAGGGTGTGCCGCCCCGCCTCCAGGCCGATCTCCAGACCCTCCTTCCGGCCCGCCTCGACGCCGCTCTGCCGCTGCTGGTTCCACATGTCGATCGCGTCTTGCGTTCTCATCAGGAACTCCTTCTCCTCTTCCGTCTGCTCGCTCGGCTCCGCGGGCACCATCAGGCGCGAGCGTAGCATGATCAACACCATGACCGTCACCTCGGGCGCGTCCGGCGGCAGCCGCTTCAGCTCGGCCATTGCCCGCTGCAGCGTCGCGCCCGTCGCGAGCAGCCGGAGCAGCAGCGTATCCCTCGTCTCCTTCAGCTCGGTCAGCACCACTACCCCGAAGCGCAGGGCCGGCGCCGCCGCGTAGATGCCCCTCGTCCATCCCCGCGCCCGGCGGCAGCCCAGGTCTGCCATCGCAAGCGTGGCCCGCCCCGCCGAGAGCACCCAGCCCGTCGGGGGCGCCGGCGGCGGGTCCTCGAGCGAGAGCACATGGCGGCTGTTGAGGTGCTTGCGCAGACACGAGAGGAGCTTCGCCGTGGTCGGCGGAGCATGAAAGTGCTCCAGATTGCACGGGCGCTCCAGGAGCCGCCCCAGGAGCCCGAGCGGGCACCGCGGAGTCCCAGGCTCCGGCGCCGGTGCGACGTAGAGATCGATTCGCTGGGCCTCGGGCCGAACCTCCTTCTCCTTCTCGACCTTCTTGACCGGAGTCAGCAAGGTGCACAATGCGTCCTTGATGTACTGGTCCACCACGTTGCGCATGACGGGTGCCCTCCACGCCGCCGGGTGCGTCACGGCGGGCTCGCGGCGCGGAAGGTAGTCGGAGCAGTGATGAAGACCAGAAATAAATCGTCATGAAAGGTGAATATTGGCATGCCAAACAGGTGAGTTGCACGTAACGCGCGCGATGCCCGCAGCGCCGGTCCGGAGGGCTGGTTTCGGTCCACCGGCGCCGGCCCGTGGTTCTCGCCTGCTCATCTCCGATCCCTTGCGCCGGCGAGGCGCCGGGGATGGGAGGGCAGGGTGGGGGGAGCGGCTGTGTGGATGCGGCGGCGGACTGCCCGGCGACGGGGAACGAGTGCGTGGAGGTGGTGTGCGAGGGCGGGGTGTGAGGGCAGCGGGACATGGCGGGGGGACGCCGACGGCGATGCAGCCTGCGGGCGTGTTCCGCGGCCTCGCCCGCAATCTCCGCGGCCTCTCGACATCCGTCAGACCGATGCTCTCCCGCTGGCGCAGGGCTTCGGCGGCGTCCAGGTGATCGTGCCCGCGGAGCTCGTGGCCATGAAGGTCATCAGCCTCGTCCAGCGCGCCGGCCGCCCCAAGGCGGGCACCGATTCTCGTCGACGTCCAGCGCATTCTCTTGGCCTTCCCGGAGCTCAAGTCCGAGCAGGGCCCCGTCACCGAGAAGCTAAGGGACATGAGCGCTCGAGAGGATGTGCTCTCCCGGTGGCGAGAGATCGTCGAGGCCCCCATCGAGCCCGACGAGGACGAGGGCTACTGACCGGATTCATCGGCCATCGGGTCGCACGGGCCGAGGCGGCGAAGCGACGTCGAAACAGAGCGGTAGTCGTCGGGATGTCGCACGCCGGTGGTTGTCGATCCTTGGCGGAGCGTTGAGCAGACGGGCGGCGGGCGCGCCTGAATGGCGGGAGCGGTGCGGGTCTGCTGGCTTGACGGCCGGAGAGGGATCGGCGACGGTCGGCGGATGAGGGCGAGTGGAGCCGGGCGGGCGGTGCGATGGGGGGTTGGGGTTCTGCTGGCGGGGGGGACGGCGGTGGGATTCGCGCAGATCCTCGGGGCGGACTGGGGAGGATACGAGGGGGCGAGGCGCCGGGGACGGGAGGGCACGGTGGAGGGAGCGGTTGCATGGATGCGGCGGCGGACTGCCCGGCGACGGGAAACGAGTGCGTGGAGGCGGTGTGCGAGGGCGGGGCGTGCGGGCAGCGGGACGTGGCGGAGGGGACGCCTGCGGCGACGCAGCCGGTGGGCGGGTGCGTGGAGGTGCGGTGCGACGGGAACGGCGGGACGGTCGAGGTGCCGCTCTTGGCGGAGACGCCGTGCACCGAGGGGGGCGGGGAGCTGTGCGACGGGGCAGGGAAGTGCGTGGAGTGCCTGAGCGGGGTGGATTGCGCGTCGGGGGCATGCGGGAATGCGCGTCTGTGCGTGAGCTGCGGGGCGATCGATGTGCCGGCGAATCCGCCGAGCTGTCAGTCGGGGGCGGCGGGAGCGGGGGATAACTGTGGGGCGAGCAACAACAAGAGCTGCTGCGACAACAAGCTGGTGTCGTGCGGATCGTACAAGCGGAGCTTCGACAATGCGGGATACACCGACGATACGAACCCGGCCACGGTGAGCTACTTCCGGCTGGACACGTACGAGATCACGGTGGGTCGGTTCCGGGCGTTCGTGGAGGCGGGGCAGGGGACGCAGGGGAGCGCGCCGTCGTTGGGGGCGGGAGAGCACTGGAAGATTCCCGACAGCGGGTGGCGATCGGAGTGGGATGCGAACCTTGCGGCGGACACGGCCGCGCTGACGGCGGCGCTCCATTGCAACGCAACGTATGCGACATGGACCGATTCGCCCGGGGCCAACGAGAAGCTGCCGATGAACTGCATCACGTGGTACGAGGCGTTCGCGTTCTGTGCGTGGGATGGTGGCCGACTGCCGACGGAAGCGGAGTGGAACTACGCGGCGGCGGGCGGTTCGGAGCAGTGGGAGTATCCGTGGGGCTCCGGGATCGATGCAACACGTGCCGTGTACGATTGCACAGGCGATAACAGTGCTCAAGGGAATTGTGCATTCAGCGATATCTAGCCCCGCTTGCCCCGCGCCGCCGCGCGGGCCGCGGCGAGCACGCTCGCCACGGAGCCTCCGCCGAACAGGAGCGCCTCGCGCCCGCGCCCGGCGGTCACCTGCTCTCCGATCGCAATACGTGTAGCCTCGTCATTTGTTGGCACAAAATCAGCCATCACGGCTGATTTTTGTCTGGCCTCTCCCAATGCGACGACTAGCTTGCCCCTCGCGAGCTCGCCGCAGCGATCGAATGACCATTGGCGGCTCGCGCACGCTATCCAGTCCGATCACGGCGCCCAGCGCCGATGGAGCCCGCACATGCCGACGCTCGAGCACAATGGTCACGTCAAGATGTTTCCCGAGAGCACGGAGCCCGCTCCCTGCATCGTGGCGGCCGGGGCTGTCCGGTCGGCAGGGGACAGCGCGCGCGGAGGGTGGTAGGATGGCCCGCGTGTCCGAGAAGAGGGTGTCCGCACCTGGTCCGTTTCGCGCCGACCAGATCCCCGAAGGGGCGCCGTACGAGCTGTCGAACGGGCACCCGGTGCTCTGTCTGCCGACCGGGCGCCGCGGAGGCCTGTCGAACCTGATCGGCGGCGAGGTGCTCGAGACCGACCCGGCGGTCAAGGCCGCCGGCGTGGATGTCGGTTTCTCCAAGGATCCGACCCATCTCCGCGCGCCGGATGTGTCGGTCGGTGATTTCGCGAACGAGCCCGGGTGGGCTCCGGACGCGCCGCCGCTCGCCGTGGAGTATGCCGATACGGGACAGGACGAGAGCGAGCTTCAGCGAAAGATCGAGGAGCTGCTCGCCGCGGGGACGCGGTTCGTCTGGGTGGTGCGGCTCGTGGGCCCGCGGCGCGTGGAGGTTCACGAGAAGGGGCGGGCCATGAGGCTGGCGCAGCCCGGCGAGGAGCTCAGGGCGCCGGGGATCCTGCAGAATGCCGTCCCGGTGCTCGCGCTCTTCGATCGGGAGGCGGCGCACGAGGCGACGCTGCGCAACCTGCTGCAACGGCGGGGGTACGACAGCCTCGACGCCGTGCGAGCGGCGGGCAAGCGGGACGCGCTGCTCCGGCTGCTCGCGCGGGCGGGGATCGCGCTCACAGACGAGGAGCGCACCCGGATCGATGCCTGCGAGGATGGCAGCACGCTGGATCGGTGGGTGGAGAACGTCCTCGGGGCGAAGACCGCCGCCGACGTGCTCTCCTGAAGCGATCCGCCGGGGGAACGTGCAGCGACCGAACGAGACTGGGACGCCGGTGGCTCTCGACGAGTGAGCACGTCTCTCGTGCTCCTGCTCCTCGCCCCCGGTCTTGTTCCCCGCCCCAACCTGCGGCTATCCTCGCCGTCCCATGTCTTCCGCCACGCCCGACCTCCCCGACGTCCCCCGGCCCGGCGACGTCCTGGCCGGGA
>CAYQYG010000345.1:0-9965 GCA_964421485.1 uncultured Polyangiaceae bacterium
CAGCGACGAGTGCGCGGGAAGGCGCCCCCGCTCCAGACGCCCACCCCCTCGGCCGGGCCGCCGCTGAAGCCGAGCCCCCCCTGAATCCCACTCAAGTCACCGCCCGCTCCCCAATAGCGCCGCCCCCACCGCCCCCGCCTCGTACCCGGCGCGCGCCGCCTCGATCCCCCGCTCCCCCCTCGAGAGCGCCCCCGCCCGTACGTGGCGCGCCACCTCCTCCACGAACCCTTCAATGCGGGCGAGCCCCCCACCGATCACCACCAATCCCGGATCCAGCAGGTTCACTGCCCCCGTGATCGCCTCCCCGAGCGCGCTCGCCGACCGCCGGAGCGCCGCCGCCACGCGCGGCGAGGGGAAGTGCTCCGCCAGCGACCCCGCGGCGAGCCCCAGCGACCGCTCGATCGCGGACCCCGACGCCACCGCGCCGACGCACCCGCGGCGCCCGCACCAGCAAGCGAGCGCGCTGCCAGGCACCGACGTGTGCCCGATCTCGCCGGCCGCCCCGCACGCCCCGCGGAACAGCGCCCCGTTCATCGCCACCGCGCCGCCGATCCCCGTGCCGGCCGCGACGAACAGCGTCGCCCCGCTCATCGTGGCCGCGCCGCCGGCGCGCGCGTGGAGCTCGGCCACGAGGGCGGCGTTGACGTCGTTGTCGAGCACGCACGGCGCGCCGAGCGCGGCCCCCACCATCTCGGCGAACGGCACGTCCCGCCACCCGTCGAGGATCACCGACGAGCGCGCCACGCCCTCCTCGAAATCGACGAGGCCGGGGAACCCCACGCCCACGCAATCGAAGCCGCGGCCCGCGTCGTGGAGGATGTCCGAGGCGAGGGCGCGCACGATCGCGAGCGCCGCGGCGGGGCGGGTCGCGCGGCCCGTGGGGCGGAGCGCCCGGGCGAGGATCGCCCCGTGGCCGTCCAGGAGGCAAGCGAGCGCCTTGGTGCCGCCGAGATCGATACCGAGCGAGAGCGTCATTCTGGCCTCACGCAGGCGCCGATCTCCGGATCCGCGGCGATCGCTGCGATCGCGGCGCCGAGCTCGTCGCCTGCCACCTCGTCCACGATCCGCACTGCGCCGACGCGCTCGGGCAGCACGTAGTTGAGCCGCCCCGCGCGGACCAGGCGGATCTCGTCGAGGCGGCGGCGCGCCGCCTCGAGCCGGCTCCGGGGCGCGGGGGGCGGCAGGGCGTAGGCCCGGAGGAGCGCGGTGATCCTGGCCGCGTCGCGGCGGGCGCAGACCCCGCGGGCCAGGGCCACGAACGTCGCCACGGCCAGCCCGAACGCGACGGCCTCCCCGTGCAGGAGGCCGGCGTAGCCGAGCTCGACCTCCAGCGGGTGCGCGAAGGTGTGGCCGAGGTTCAGGGTGCGGCGGAGATCGATCTCGTAGGGGTCGGCGCCGAGGATCTCGATCTTCTTCCTTGCGGCGCGGCGGACGATCTCCCCGAGGACGCCGGCGTCGCGGGCGCGGACGGCGCCGGCGCGGCGCTCGAGCAGATCGAAGAGGGCGGGCTCGTCGATGATCGCCACCTTGATCGCCTCGGCGATGCCGGCCGCGAGGTTCCGGTCGTCGAGCGTGGCGAGCACCTCGGGATCGCAGAAGACCGCGCGGGGGTGGTGGAATGCGCCGACGAAGTTCTTGGCCCAGGGCGTGTTCACGGCGACCTTGCCGCCGATCGCGCTGTCGTGCTGGGCGAGCAGCGTCGTGGGGACGTTGACGTAGGCGACGCCGCGCATGTACACGCTGGCCACGAAGCCGCCGAGATCGGACACGAGGCCCCCGCCGAGGTTCACGAGCACCGACCGGCGATCGAAGCGGAGCGCGTGCAGGCGCTCGATGACGTCGCGGGCGCGCTCGAGCGATTTCGAGGACTCGTCGGCGGGGATGGAGATCGCGTCGGCCGCGAAGCCCGCGGCGCGCAGGGCGTCGACCGCGCGGGCGCCGTGGAGGGCGTGGACGCGCTCGTCGTCGAGCACGACGAGCCGGGCGGCCGGGAAGAGGGCGCGGAGGCGCGCCGGGAGCGCGCGGAGCAGGCCGGGCTCGAGCGCGACGGGGTAGCAATGGCGCGACGCGATCTCGACCGTGAGCTCGGCCTCCGGGGAGGGCGCGGCGGGGCCGGGGTTCGGGGCGGAGGGCGCCGCCAGGCGATCCGGAGCCCCGAATGTCGAACCGGGGTTCGGGGCGGAGGGCGCCGCCAGGCGACCCGGAGCCCCGAATGTCGAACCAGGGTTCGGGGCGGAGGGCGCCGCCAGGCGACCCGGAGCCCCGAATGTCGAACCGGCCTCGCCGCGCGCGGCGCGCGCGGCGCGCGCGACGGGCCCCATGTAATAGGCGTGGAGGTCGGCCAGGCTCGCCCCGAGCGAGTGGCGCGGCGTGAACCCCAGCGCGCGGAGGCGGCGCACATCGGCGACGTGGCGCAGCGGATCTCCTGCGCGGCCCGGGCGGCGGTCGATGCGGGCCGCCTCCTCGAGGCCGGCGGCGCGGAGGGCGGCGCGGAGCACCTCCTCGGCGGGCGTCTCGACGCCGCTCGCGACGTTGTAGGCCGCGCCGGGCTCGCCGCGCTCGGCGAGCAGGACGAGCGCGCGCGCGACGTCGCGCGCGTCGATGAAATCGCGCGTGCGGTCGAGCGGCCCGACCTCGATCACGGGATCGATCTCGCCGGCCGCGGCGGCGGCGACCTGCGCGGCGATGCGCCCGGAGAGGTGGCGCTCGTCCTGGCCGGGGCCGACTGGATTGAAGATGCGGGCCCAGGTGACCGGTATGCCGTGGCGCGCCGCGAGCACGCGCGCGGCGTCCTCGGCGGCGCGCTTGCTGATCGCGTAGAGGTCGGAGGGCGCCCAAGCCTGTTCCTCCGAGAGCGGGAGCGCGCCGGGCGCTGGGACGCCGTACACGGCGCCGGTCGAGCCCAGGACGAGGCGGGGCGCGGCGATCCCGGCGCCCGCGATGGATTCGAGCAGGGAGATGGTCGCGCCGACGTTGCCCTGGAGGAGCCGTTCGGGCGCGGAGTCGCGGAGCTCGCCTGCGAGGTGGACGATGACGTCGGGGCGGAGCTCCTGGAGGAGCCCCGTGAGCGCGGGGCGGGCGAGGAGGTCGAGGGGCACGTAGCGATAGCGATCGCTGCGCTCCGCGGCGGCGAGCTCGGCGGTGAGGGGCGCAGGGACGAGGGTGGAGCCCCAGGTCACGGAGTGCGTGAAGCGATCGCGGCGCCGCGGGGAGCGGCCTGCGCCGACGATCTCGACGCCTGGATCCGCGCCGAGCCAGGATGCGACGAGGTAGCGGCCCAGGAAGCCCTGGGCGCCGGTGATCAGGATCCGCTTGGTCATGCTCCCCCCTCGGCCTTCATCCATTGAATGGTCCGCTCGATTCCGATCTCGAGCGGGGTCCGGGCCGTCCAGCCGAGCTCGCGGCGGGCTCGATCGGTGTCGGCGATCAATCGGAGGATCTGGGCCGCGTCGGGGCGGGTCCGGCGCGCCGGATCGCGGATCTCGCGGATCGGGATCGCGCGGCCGGCGACGCGGAGCGCCGCCTCCGCGAGCGCCGCGGTGGAGGTGGCGCGGCCGGAGCCGACGTTGAAGACGCGCGGGCCGCTCCCATTGCCGTCTCCGCTTCCGTGCCCGTGTCCGCTTCCGTGTCCGTGTCCGTGTCCGTGTCCGTATCCGTGTCCGTGTCCGTGTCCGTGTCCGTGTCCGTGTCCGTGTCCGCTTCCGTGTCCGCTTCCGTGTCCGCTTCCGAGCTTCACCGTGCACGCCCGCACGATGGCGTCCGCCGCATCGTCCACGAACACGTAATCGCGTTCGGGGCGCAGGTCCTCGATCTCGATCGCGTCTGCGCGGAGCGCCTGCCGCAGGATCACGCCGAGCAGCGAGCCTGCGCGCTGGCCGGGCCCATAAATCGAGAATGGTCGCAGGACGATCGCCTCCCCGCCGAGCGGGGCGGCCAGCCCCTCGACGAGCGCCTCGGCCCCGATCTTCGCTGCCCCGTAGGGCGAGCGCGCGCGCCGCGGGTGATCCTCCGCGACCGGGTCCGTGTACGGTCGCCCGTAGACCTCGGCGGAGGACACGTGGACCACGCGCCCGACGCCTGCGCGCAGGCAGGCCTCCAGCACCGTCGCGGTGCCGATCACGTGGGCCCGCGCGTACTCGGCCGGCGCCTCGAACGACTCCGCCACCGACGGCGGCCCGGCCATGTGCACGACCACGTCCGCGCCCCGCACGAGCGCCCCGATCGCCCCAGCGTCGTCGATCTCGGCGAGCGCCGCCTCCACCCCCGCGGGCGCCGCCCGCACGACCTGCCCTGGCGCCCCGAGCAGCGCGCGCAGCCGTGCGCAGCGCCCCGCGAGCGCCCGCAGCACGGCCCCCCCGACGAACCCCCCGGCGCCGGTCACGACCACCGTCGATCGCTGGAGCTCGAAGCTCATCGCCCCCCCACCTCACGCCAATGCCCCCCTGATCCGGCAAGAGGTCGAGGGGCCCGAGGAGGGGCCCCCCCAGACTGGGCCGATCCCCCCGAGCGAGGCGCCGCGGCTCGGAAGCCCGCGAGCGCATCGGAACGATACCCCGGACCCCTCCGCCGCGCAGGGGGGGAGGCGGGACCCGGTCTGGGGGGGCCCCTCCTCGGGCCCCTCGACCGGACGCCGTCGCCCGCCCCTCCGCCTGATTCCACCCAGAATCTCATGAATCCCCACCCCCCCGCCGAGCGCGCGCCCCCCGCACCAGCTCCTCGAAGAGCGCCTCGATAGCGCGCGCCATCACCCGAGGCCGGTGCCGCCGCGCGTGCCGCAGCCGCGCTGCCGCGCCGAGGCGTGCGGCCTCACCTGGCCGCTCGAGCAATCGGAGCACCCCCGCCGCGAGCATCCCCGCGTCGCCGGGCGGGACCACGATCCCGGTCGCGCCGCTCTCCACGAGCTCGGGGATCCCCCCCACCGCGGTCACCACTGCGGGCTTGCCGAGCGACATCCCCTCCAGGATCGCGATCGGGGACGAATCGAACAGCGACGCGTGGACGTGCACGTCGATCGCCCGCCAGACGTCGCCGATCGGGCCGGGATAGCCCGTGATCCGGACCCGATCCGCGATACCGAGGGCGCGGGCGCGGGCGCGGAGCTCCTCCCGGTAGCCGGGCTCGCGCTCGAACCCGCAGATCAGGAACGTCGCCTGCGGCGCGCGCGCGAGCACCTCGCGCGCGGCGTCGAGCAGCACCAGGTGACCCTTGAAGCGCATCAGGCGGCTCACCTGGCCGATCACCCGCACCCCGTCCTGCTCGGGCAGCCCGAGCGCGCGGCGGGCCTCCCGGCGCGATTTCGCGCTCTGCGGCGGATCGATCCCGTTCGGGATCAGCGCCCCGCGCGGGGGGCGCGGCACGAACGCGAGGAGCTCCTCGAGGCGGGCGCGGGAGTCGCAGATCAATGCGTCGAGCCGGGGCCAGGCGGCGCGGGCGAGCGCGCGGCGCGCGGGGCGGTCCCAGCCCTGGAAATGGTACTGCGTCCCCACGATCACGGGCGTCCCGGCGAGGCGCCCGGCGAGGACCGCGAGCGGGATCGCGGCGGCCAGGCGCGCGTCGAGCACGTCGACGCGGCGCTCGCGGAGCAGCGCGGCGAGGCGCAGCGTGACCCGGGCCGCCGTCATCGCGCCTCCGCCGGGCAGCTTGCCGACCAGCCGGCCGTCATCCAGCTCGATCACCTGCACCCCGGCGGCGCGGTACTCGGCCAGCATCGGGCCCCCCTCGCCGGCGCCCGCGGGCACGGCGGTGATGACCGAGTGCTCGAAGCGATCGCGATCGAGCGCGCGGGTGAACGCGAGCACGCGGTTCTCGTCGCCGCCGGTCGCGAGCGAGCGGAAGAGCGATGCCACGCGGATCTTCTGGCTCATGCGGGCGTCCAGGGCTCGGGGCGGCGACGGTGAGTGAGCGCCCGCCAGGCCGCGAGCGAGCGGCGGACCACGGGGCTCTGCGGCGTGGGGGGCGGCGTACCGTCGAGGGGCATCCAGCGGAGCGCCTGGCCGAGGCGCGGCACGGGCTGCGCCCCGCGCACGTCGACCTCGAAGATATGGTGGCGGTGCAGCCGC
Organism: uncultured Polyangiaceae bacterium; assembly: GCA_964421485.1. Classification (GTDB taxonomy): domain Bacteria; phylum Myxococcota_A; class Polyangia; order Polyangiales; family Polyangiaceae; genus CAYQYG01. The sequence continues at coordinate 6,060 of CAYQYG010000345.1, forward strand.
GCCGAGGCGGTGTCGAGATCGTCGAACACCGCGACGGGGCGCGTGCGCAGCACCTCCAGCCCGAGCTCCTCGCGCAGCTCCCGCACGATCGCGTCCGCGGGCTCCTCGCCCGGCTCGATCTTGCCGCCGGGCGTGTCCCATTGCACCGGGTAGGACGTCACGGCGGCCGGGCGCCATTCCAGGAGCAGCCCGCCGGGGCCCAGGATCAGCGCCCCGGCCACCTCGACGTCGGGCGCGCGCGGCCACCATTCGAACAGATCCTCGCGCGCGGCGACGAGCGCCTCGGCGCGCTCGATCGCCTCGCGGTCGTTCACGTCGATCCAGGGCGCGGCGTGGGTGTAGGCGCGCACGTCCGCGCCGCGCGCGAGCAGGCGCTCGACGAGCGCGGGCGCGCCGGCGGGCTCCCCGGGATCGAGCGCCTCGAGGGCCGCGGGGCCGAGCACGTAGATGCCGCTGGATATCATCACCGGGCGGCGCGGCTTCTCCACGTACGCGGCCACGCGGTCCCCCTCGACGCGGACCTCGCCGAAGGGGATCGCGAGCGGCTCCTCGTGGATCGCGAGCGTCAGCGCGGCGCCTGTCCGGCGGTGGCGATCGAGCAGCGCCCGCAGGTCGACCGCGGTCAGGTTGTCCGCGTTGACGACGAGCAGCGCGTCCACGCGCCCCTGCCGCCGCGCGGCGGCGCCGATCGTGCCGAGCGGCCGCTGCTCGACCTCGCATTCGATGGACGCGCCTGCGGCGGCGCCGAGCGCGCGGCCGCGCGACTCGACGAAGCGCGCGATCGCCGGCGCGGCCGCGGGCGCGGTGACCGTGACGTCGCGGAGCCCGGCCGCGAGCAGCGCGACGAGGTTGCGCTCGAGCAGCGCGACCCCGCGGACCTGCACGAGGGGTTTGGGGCGGAGGGCGCCGTCAGGCGACCCGGAGCCCCACATGTCCACCGGCTTCGGCGCCCCGGCGCCGAGGCTCCTGGCCATCCGCTGGCCGTGACCGCCGGCCATCACGAGCGCCGCCTCTCTCACGGGACGCTGACCTCGAACACGAAGAGGCGCAGGTCCTCGGTGCCCGTGTTGGCGAGCCCGTGGGCGCTGCCCGGCGGGTTGCGCACGAGGTCGCCTGCGCGCACCCCGAACGCCTCCCCGTCGCGCCACATGCGCCCCTGACCGCTCAGGACGAGGTAGAACTCCTCCTCCGTCCTCGCGTGGGAGTGGCGCCCGATCGACGTGCCCGGCGGCAGCACGGCGACGTCGATGAAATGGCAGGCGCCCGAGAGCGTCGCCTGGTCGGCGACGCGGGCGAGCCGTATCTCGCCCTCTCCGTTGTGGGCGCGCGCGGGCGCGAGCCGGACATCGTTCAGATTGCAGAGGGCCTGGGGAGCGCGTGAGGCTGTCATGGGCTGCCCCGTTCGATGAGCCACCCGACGACGAGGTCGCGGGTGATCCCGCAACACCGGCGCCGCGGGCGCATCGAACGTGGGCGCGATGAAGCTGGGCGTCTGCGCACAGGTATTCGCGCACCTCCCGCTCCGGGCGGCCCTGGACGCGGCGGTGCGGCTGGGCTTCGAGGCGATCGAGCTCCCGGTCGACGCGCGGAGCCCGCACGTCGACCTGGACGCCGCGCTGCGCGGCGGCGGCGTCGAGATCCGCCGCGCCGCCCGCGACGCGGGGATCGCGATCTCGGCGCTGTCGAATCACCAGGAGGGCCAGCTCCTGCTCGGCCCGCACGGGCGCGACACCGACCGGATCCATCCCGGCGACGCCGCCGAGAAGATCCGGTACGCCGCCGCGCGCCTCCTCCGGACGGCGGCGCTCGCCGAGGCGCTCGAGGTCCCGGTCGTGACCGGATTCGTCGGCTGCGAGGACTACGCGCGCTGGTTCCCCTGGCCCGACCCAGACGGGTTCGAGGCGATGGGGCCTGTCTTCGTGGCGCGGATGACGCCGATCCTCGACGATTTCGCGCGCCGCGGCGTGCGCTTCGCGCACGAGTGCCACCCGCGGCAGCTCGCGTACAACACCGAGACGGCGCGCTGGGCGCTCGACCTCCTGGCCGGCCACCCCGCGCTCGGGTTCAATTACGATCCGGCCAACCTGATGCTGGCCGGCGTGGATCCGGTCGTGTTCATTGCGGAGCTGGGCGACCGGATCCTGCACGTGCACGCCAAGGACGGCGAGCTCGTCGCGCACCACGCGGCGCGCTCCGGCCTCCTCGCGCACGGCCGGTGGGACCGGAGGGATCGGGGCTTCCGGTTCCGCGTCCCCGGCTGGGGCGATCTGCCGTGGAGGCGCATCGTCACGGAGCTCCGCGCGGCGGGTTATGACGGCGTGCTCGCCGTCGAGCACGAGGATCCGACGATGAGCCGGATGGAGGGATTGGAGAAGGCCGTGGCCGCCCTGTCGCCGCTGCTCCTGCGCGAGCGGCCGGAGCCGCGCTGGTGGTAGGTGACGAGGACCTCGACGTGGTCGCGCGCCTCGCCGATCACCAGCGGAACCTCCCGCCGCCGCGCCCCGGGCGCCCGCGGGCCGTCCTGATCGCCCTGCCGGTCCCGCCGATCGGCGCGGCGCTGGGCGTGGGCGCGTGGCTCGGCGCGCTGCGCGCGCGCGCGCTCGCGGAGCTCTCGATCGAGGAGGGCGGGGGAGACGGGCCTCTGCCCATCCTCGATCTCGACGCCGCGGGCCGGGCGATCGACGAGCTCCTGGCCGAGCTCGCGGCGGCCGGCGTGGAGGAGCTCGTCGTGCACGGCGCCCGCGATCAGCCGGGCTTCGCGCGGGCCGTGGCGCTGCGCTGGTCCGGCGCGATCCGCATGGCGCCGCGCGGCCGTGACAGCGCGCTCGCGCCGCTCATGGACGACCCCGCCCCCGTGCTCGATCTCGGCGGCGGCGTGGTGCGCCTGCGGGGCCTGGGCGTGGAGGCGCCGGAGGGCGCCCGCGTCGCGCTGATCGGCCTGGATCGCGACGAGGATCCGCTCTCTCCGCGGCGCCCCCCGGCGCGGCGCCCCCGCGCGCGGATCGATCGCCGCCCTTACGCGCTCGATCCCGCCCGGAGGCTCGCCCCGTTCTCGGGCTTCCTCCCGCCCGCGGCCGCCCGCGGCCCCGAGGGAGCGCTGCGCGCCGCCTGGCGCGCGAGCTTCCGCGCCCGCGGCTGCGCCGGCGCGGTCCGCTGCGCCGCGCTCGGCCTGGATCCCGCCCTCGAGGCGGCATTGCGATCCGCCGCGCCCTCGCCCCCGGCCGCCCCCGATGCGCTGGCGATCACCGGCCTCGACGGCTCCGGCAAATCCACGCACGCCGCCGCGCTCGCCGCCGCGCTGTCGCGCCGCGGCGTGCCCGCGCGCCCCGTCAAGATCTACCGCCAGGGTCCGTTCCTGGAGCTCGCGGGCGAGCTCTGCGGCAGGACGCGCGCCGGCGCCCCGCTCGCCATGTTCCGCGTCGCGCGCCTGATGAAGCTCGTGGATTCGATCCGCGCCGTCCGCGACGACGTCGATCCCGCCGCGGCCATTCACGAGGTGCTGGTCTTCGATCGGCACGCCGAGACGCACCTCGCCGCGGCCCGCTCGCAGCTCGGCTGGGACCTCGCGGACCACCCCGCGATCGCGCTCCTGCCGCGGGTCCAGAGGACGTTCCTGCTCGATCTGGATCCCGCGGAGGCGCTCGCCCGCATCGAGGCCCGGGGGGATCCACCGAGCGCCGACGAGCACGAGATCGGCCTCCGCGGCTATGCCCGCGAGCTCGACCGGCTCGCGCGCCGGGAGGGCTGGATCCGCCTGGACGCGCGCGCCCCCGAGGCGCACAACCGCGCCGAGATTCTTTCGTATGCGCGGGAATTGATCCGTTCCGGGATCCGGCAAGCGGGATCGGAAACGGAATCGGAAACGGAATCGGAATCGGAATCGGAATCGGAAACGGAATCGGAATC
>CAYQYG010000346.1:0-9964 GCA_964421485.1 uncultured Polyangiaceae bacterium
CCCGTACGCGCTCGGCGCCGCCGTCGCGCTGGCGCTGCTGCTCGCCCACCGCGCCGAGGCGCGCTGGGGCCTCCGCGCGCGCGGCGCCGCCCGCGCGGCCAGGGGGAGCGGCGGCGCGCTCCTCGACCTCGAGCTCGGCGCGCTGCTCGTCGTGGCCACCTTCGGCGCGATCCTCCGGATCGACGGCGCCGTCGACGGCCGCGCGCACGCGGCGGTGTACGTCGCGATCGGCCTCGTGAGCGCGTTCGCGCGCCCCGCGGCCACGATCGCCGTCGTGCTCTTCGCGTGCGCGATGGAGATCGCGGCGCGCTGGGTCAGCGAGGGCCGCGGCGCCGAGCTCTCGTGGTCGGCCGTGGCGCCGCACGTGGCCTTCATGGCCATCTTCGCCGTGCTCAACGCGACCGTGCTGCGCGCCGAGATCGCGCGCGTCCGCCGCGCCTCGCGCACGCGCCTGCAGGCCGAGATCGAGCGGCTCCGCGACGACGCGCGCAGCTACCGGCTCCTGTCCGCCCCGTCGACCGCGCTCGGCGACGGCGCGCGCGCCCGCGCCGCGGCGGCCGCGCGCCACGGCGACGACGAGCGGCTCGCCCGCTCCGGCGTCGAGGAGATCCACCAGTCGGTCCTCTTCGCGCTGCGCCTCCTGCGCGAGTCGCTGCGCCTCCACACCGCGGTGCTGCTCTGGCAGAACGACGCCGGCACGCACCTGCGCATCAGCGAGCTCGCCACGGACGCCCAGGACCTCTCCGAGGGCCCGTTCCTCTCCGGCGACGGCGTCTTCGGCGCGGCGCTCACCCAGCGCGCGCCCGTGGTCATCGGCGGCCTCAAGCCCGGCTACAAGCTCCCCTACTACGCCGGCCCCTGCCCCGTGCGCGCCGTCTGCGCCCTGCCCGTCTTCGAGCACGGGAGCGCCCGCGGCGTGCTCGTGGTCGACCGCGTCGAGGACCGCGCCTTCTCCCCGGACGAGGTCGAGCTCGTCGAGGAGGCCAGCCGGTACGCGGTGCGGGCGATCCAGAACGAGCGCGTGTTCGTGCAGCTCGAGCGCGCCAAGGTCGAGCAGGGCAAGCTCTACCGCGCCGCCGAGTCGCTCGGCGCCGCGACCACCGAGGCCGACGTGATCGACGCCGGCGTCCGGAGCGCCCGCGAGATCACCTCCGTCGACTTCGCCGCGGTCACGCTGTTCGACGAGGCGCAGCGGATCCACGAGATCCGCGCCGCGAGCGGCGAGGGCACGGGCGACATCGTCGGCCAGCGCTTCCGCCACAACGCCGGCCTCGTCTCGATGGTGCTGCAGAACCGGCACCCCCTGCCCTACCGCGGCGAGTACGACGAGAAGCACCAGGTCGTCTTCACGCGCCGCGTCACGCCGCCGTCCATGCCGTCGATCGTGGTGCTCCCGCTGCTCGTGCACGATCGCCCGCTCGGCACGCTCGTGCTCGGCTCGCGGCGGCGCGCGGCGTTCAACGACTCGGTCCGGAGCACGCTCGAGGTGCTCGCCAGCCACATGGCCGTGTCGCTCTCGAACGCGCGCATGCTGCGCCGCCTCGAGGAGCTCGCGACCACCGACGGGCTCACCGGCCTGCTCAACAAGCGGGCGATGCTCGAGATCGCGGACCAGAAGATCACCGCGGCGCGCCGCTTCCAGCGCCGGCTCTCGGTGCTCGTGACCGACATCGATCATTTCAAGAAGGTGAACGACACCTACGGCCACGACGCCGGCGACGTGATCATCAAGGGCCTCGGCGAGATCCTCCGGCGCGCGAAGCGCACGACCGACGCCGTCGCGCGCTTCGGCGGCGAGGAGTTCGTCGTGATCTGCGAGGAGACCGACGCGCGCGGCGCGATGCTGCTGGCCGAGCGCGTGCGCGAGGAGGTCGGCCGCACGACGTTCCACGCGCCGGGCAAGGACGGCTCGACGCCGATCCAGGTCACCTGCTCCGTCGGCGTCGCGACGTACCCCGAGGCCGGGAGCACCTGGGAGGAGCTCTTCAAGGCGGCCGACGAGGCGCTCTACACGTCGAAGCGCTCGGGCCGGGACCGCTCCACGGCCTGGTCGGCGTCGATGCGCGGCGCCGGCGCCGAGCCGGGCGCGGCCGGAAAGGCGGCGGCCGCGCCGAACCCGGGGCCGCCGCGCGCCGACGCCGGCCCTCCGCCTGGCAAGCCGCGCTCCGCGAAGCCCACCGCGAGGACCGCGGCCTGAGCCGCCGCCCGGCCCCGCCGGCGAGGCGGCGCTTGCGGTGCCCGCGCCGCGGACACATAAGCTCGAGGTCATGAGCTCGGACAGGGACCGCGACGACCCGAAGGATGACCTCTTGCAGGGGCTCGGCCTGCTCTGGCGCGCGGCCCGCAAGACCGCGACCGTGATCCGCAAGGACCTCGATCGCTCCAACGTCGGCAAGGCGATCGACGACGCGGGGCGGGAGCTCGTCCGGGCGGCCACGAACGTCGTCGGCTTCATCGGCTCGGAGCTGAAGAAGGTGCAGCCGCCGGAGCCGGACTACGCGGACAGGCGGGAGGACGAGGCGCCGCCCGACGGCGGCCCCCCGCCCGAGGAGCGGAACCGGCCGGTCGATCAGAGGCCGCCGGCCGGGCCGACGCCGGAGGATCCGGGGTTCCGGATCGCGGTGGACGACGAGGGCGACGGGGAACGCAAGCCGCGGTAGCGCTACTCGCTCGGCAGGACCACGAGGTCGTCGCGGTGGACGACGAGGTCGTCGCCCTCCTCGGCGTCGGGGCGCTTCTTCCGGGCGATGCGGGCGGCGTCGGTCGCGGAGAGCCGGGCCAGACCGCGGGCGATCTCGGCCCCGTCCGGGTCGAGGATGGAGACGGCGTCGCCGGGCATGAAGGTGCCGCGCACGCCGAGGACGCCGACGGCCAGGATGCTGCGGTTCCTCGTGACGACGGCCTCGGCGGCGCCGCGGTCGACGAGCACGGCGCCGCGGGGGCGGAGGGTGTAGGCGATCCAGTGCTTGCGCGCGCTGAGGCGCTGGGGGACGGCCGCGAACAGGGTGCCGACGTCCTCGCCGGCGAGGATGCGGGTGATGACGCCCGGCTCGCGGGCCGCGGCGATGACGACGTGGGATCCGGCGAGCGTGGCCCGGCGCGCCGCCTCCACCTTGCTGGCCATGCCGCCGGTGCCGACGCCCGAGGTGGAGGCGCCGGCGAGGTGGCGGGCCTCGCGCGCGACGCTGCGCACGAAGGGGACGCGGCGGCCGGCCTGGTCGAGCAGGCCCTCCACGTCCGAGAGCAGGACGAGCAGGTCGGCCTCGCAGAGCGGCGTGACCATCGCGGCGAGCTGGTCGTTGTCGCCGAACTTGATCTCCTCGACCGCGACGGCGTCGTTCTCGTTGATGATCGGGATCGCGCCGGCCTCGAGCAGCGCGGCGAGCGCGCTGCGGGCGTTGTTGGTGCGGGCGCGATCGGCGAGGTCCGCGTGCGTGAGGAGCACCTGGGCGACGACGAGGCCGACCTCGCCGAAGGCGTCCTCGTAGCGCTGCATGAGCACGCTCTGGCCGGCGGCGGCCGCGGCCTGGAGGCGGGCCATGTCCTTGGGGCGCGAGGTGAAGCCGAGCTTGGCGACGCCGAGCGCGATGGCGCCGCTCGAGACGATCACGACGCTGCGGGCGGCGCGCTTGCCTGCGCTCGGGGCGGCGCCGCGGAGGGCGGCGACCTCGGCGGCGAGGCGGTCCCACGCGTCGCCGGCGAGGCTCTTCGATCCGATCTTGACGATGACGCGGCGGGCGCGGCGGAGCGAGGCGCGCGCGGCGAGCTCGTCGGAGGCGCGGCTCGCGGGCGGATCGGGCGGCGCGGCGCCCTCGTCGCGGGTGGGCGTCGCGGGCGCCTCAGCCGTCCGTGAGGCCACGCTGGGCGATCTCGTCGAAGGCGGCATTGAGGCGGCGCTCCAGGTAGCTCGGGACCCCGGCGCCCGTGAGCAGGAGCGCGTCGATCCAGCGGGTGAACTCGTCGCGGAGGTCCTCGGCGCCGTCGGGGAGCACGGTGAGGCCGGCGTCGAGGCTCGGGGAGAGGGCGCGCGCGGAGGCGCGATCGATCGCGTCGCGGAGGCGGCGCGCCTCGTCGCCGTGGATGCGGACCGCGCCGGTGGGGCGGACGCGGGTGATGTAGCGGTCGAGCAGGTGCCCGAGGGCGTACACCTCGAGGCCGCGGGCGACCGCGGCGACGGTGCCGAGGGCGCTGATGCGGCGGAGGAGCTGGCCCGCGACGACCTCGGCGGCCTTGCGGATGAGGTTGTGATCGCCGCCGGGGCGCGCGAGGAGGTCGCGCGCGTCGCCGGTGAGGCTGAGGCCGTGGCGCGCGGCGGTGTCGTGCGCCACGGCGCCGCGGATGCGGGCGAGGAGCCGATCGGGGACGACCGGGAGGGGGATCGTCGCTGCCGCGACGCCGATCACGGTGAGCACGGCGAGGCGGCCGGTGGGCGGGGCGCCGGCGGAGGTCGCGGTCACGGCGGAGCTCTTGGGGTCGGTCGACATCCGCGCCACATTACTACGGCGCCGCGCGGACGGCGAAGCGCGGTCGGGCGATCGAGGGCGCGCTCAGGCGATCGGGGAGAGCTCGACGAGGGGCGCGCGCGCCCGGGCGGCCGCGGCGAGCAGGTCGCGCGCGGTCGCGCCCGGCGGGAGCGCGGCGGAGAAGCGCACCGGGCCGCCCCGGAGCGTGATGCCGCGCGCGGCGAGCTCGTCCCGGAGGGGCCCGGCGTTGGCGCGCACGGCGAGCGCGTACACGCGGCTCCCGGCGGCGAGGCCGGCGAGCGGGCCGTCGAACGCGACCTCGCCGCCGGACAGGGCGAGGACGTGGGTGGCCTCGCGGGCGAGCGCGCCGGCCGGGCCGCCGAGGTCGATGCGGGCCATGGAGACGACCGCGCCGCGGCCCTGCGTCGCGCCGGCGATCGCGGACAGGACGAACGCGGCGGACGCGCCCTCGAGGCCGGAGAGGGGGTCCTCGAGGATCACCACGGCCGGCGAGTGGGAGATCGCGGCCGCGATCACCAGGGCGCGCCGCTCGGGGAGCGCGAGGGCGCGGAGGGGGCGCCGGCTGGACGCGGCGAGGCCGGCGCGGGCGAGGGCGGCCGGCGCGAGATCGCGGGCGGCGCGGGCGGAGGCCCCGCCGAGGCGGGCGCTCCAGCCGACGTAGGCATCGGCGGTCCAGTCGGGCGGCAGCGGCGGATCGAGCGGCGCGGCGCCGGTGACGGGGCGGTGGGCGCCGCGCGCCACGTCGCGGCCGGCGAGGGCGAGGGTGCCGGCGACCACGCGCGCCTCGCCGGGAGGATCGCCGTCGCCCTCGCGCTCGTCGGGCTCGGCCGCGGCGCCGCGGCCGACCTGGAGCGGGACGCCGGTGAGCGCGGCGATCAGCGCCTGCGTGTCGCCGGCGCAGAGGACGCGGTCGCCGCGCGCGGCGCACGTGAGCGCCTCGACCGCGATGACGTCGTCGACGGCGATGCGGGCCGCGTGCGCGGCCAGGAGGGGCGGCGTCGCGGCGGCGTCGCGGGGGGGATGATCCACTCAGGGCTCCGGCGCGGCGTCGGCCTCCGCCTCGGCCGCGGAGGCGGCGGGGCCGCCGAACGAGAGCTCGGGCGCCACCTCGATCCTGGCGAGCGGCTTGTCCGGCTCGAAGACGAGGAAGGGCGTGAGCGCGCGCGCGACGTCGAGCAGGGCCGGGGGGATCGCCGCGGCGGCGAGGCCGGCGCCCGAGGCGCCCGCGTGCGCGCCGGCGAGGCCCATGAGCAGGCCGAGGAGCGACTCGTCCTCGTCGGGGAGCGAGACGATGGGCGCGTCGTCGGGGAGGCGGCCGAGGCGGCGCGCCTCCTCGAGCGCCTCGCGGAGGCCGCCGACCCTGTCGACCAGGCGGCGGGCGTGCGCCTGCGCGCCGGTCCACACGCGGCCGCGCGCGACCGCGTCGATCGCCTCCGGCGCGAGGCCGCGGCCCTCGGCGACGCGCGCGATGAAGAGATCGTAGAACTGCTTCACCTTGACGCCGAGCACCTCGCGCTCGTCGTCCGTGAACGGCCGGAAGAGCGACTCGGCGTCGGCGCGGGGCGCGGAGCGGAACGTCTCGACGCGCACGCCGAGCTTGTCGAGCAGGCCGCTCACGTCGACCTTGCCGTAGAAGATGCCGATCGATCCGGTCACGGTCGACCGGTTCGCGAAGACGGGGTGGCCGGCGACCGCCGCGTAGTAGCCGCCGCTCGCCGCGCTGGAGCCCATGGACACGATGAGCGGCTTCACCCGCGCGGTGAGGATCGCCTCGCGGAGGATGACGTCGGCGGCGAGGGACGAGCCGCCGCCGGTCTCGATCCGGAAGACGACGGCCTTGACGCTCCTGTCCTCGCGCGCCTTCTTGAGCGCGCCGGCGACGGTCCGCGAGCCGGCGAGGCGGACGCCGACGAACGGGATGTGCTTGCTCTCGCCGTCGATCATGTCGCCGTCGAGGTAGACCAGCGCGACCTTGGGCGCGCTGCCCCAGCGCTCGGGGGCCTCCTCGACGGCGTCGTCGTCGGCGAGGCGGCTCTTCTTCCCCATGACCTCGTCGACCACGCGATCGATCTCGTCGTCGAAGGCGAGCAGGTCGATGAGGCCGGCCTCCTTGGCCTCGCGCGCCAGGAAGGGGCCGCGCGCGATGCGGCGCGCGAGCTCGCCCCTGGGGATCCGGCGGCCGCCGCCCACGTCGTGCAGGAGCGCGCCGTAGAACTGATCGACGAGCTCCTGGTGATCGAGCTGCGCGACGTCGCTGCCCCCGGCGCTCGTGAACTGCTCGGCGGCGAGCTTGTGGGCGCCGATGCGCACGAAATCCGCCTGCACGCCGAGCTTCCGGAGGAGCGCGCCGAAGTAGTAGAACTTCGCCGAGACGCCGGCGAAGCGGAGGCCGCCGGCGGGGTTCATCGCGATCGTGTCGGCCTGGGAGCAGACGTGGAGGGAGCGGCCGCCGGCGTCCTCGAGGTGGCAGATGACCTTCTTGCCGCGGACGCGGACGACGCGGATCGCGTCGCCGAGCTCCTCGGCGTGGGCGGTGGAGCTCGCGGGCTCGTCGCGGATGACGAGCAGCACGCCCTCGACCGCGGGATCCTCGGCGAGGCGCCAGAGCTTCCGGAGGAGGCGGGTGTGCGCGCGGACGCCCGGCGTGTCGTCGATCCGGACCTTCACGACGCGCGCCGGGAGCCGCACGCCGGGCTCGCGGTAGCCGCGCAGCGCCGCGCCGGCGTAGAAGCCCGCGCCGCTCCGGGTGAACGCGTCGCCGAAGACGCCGCCGCCGGAGACCTGGAGCCGGTCGATGTTGACGTCGAGGCCGGCCATCGCGGCGATCTTCGGCGACTCGTCCTGGAGGCCGCGCACGGTCACGTCCCCGCGCACCCGGCCGACGCGCGGGACGTCGATGCCGATCGTCGCGCGCGGGATCCAGGCGCCGGAATCCTCGAAGAGCTCGCCCTCGACGCCCACCTCGAAGCCGCGCGAGCCGAGCGCGGGGCGCAGCGCCATGCCGAGGGCGTAGCTGCGCTCGACTGCCTGGCCGAGGCGGTTCTCGGGCTGGTTCCAGTCGCGCGCGACGGCCGCGAGCGAGATGATCGGGCTCGGCCGGACGGTGAGCCCGGTCGTCAGCGAGAAATGTCCGTCGAGCGCGAGGGCGTCGGAGGACCCCCAGCCGAGCGTGGTGCCGAGCGCGACCGTGTCGCCCGCCCGGGCGGCCACGTCCCAGCGCACCCAGCGCCAGGAGTCGTCGAACGGCTCCGGCGCCGCGCTCGACGGGTCGAGGAAATCGAGGCGCAGGCCGGTGGCGAGCGACCAGAGCGGGATACCGAGGCTCAGCGAGTGGCCGCGCGCGGGCAGCGGCGACCCCGAGCTCGGCCAGACCCAGGTCCAGCGGAGCTCCGGGTCGGGCAGGAAGGCCAGGTTCGCCGGGTTCACTGCGATCGCCGACGCGTCGTCGCCGCTCGCGAGGCCCTTGCCGGGATCGGGCACGGGCTGGGTGGGGCGATCGGGCGGCTCGGCGTGCGCGGTGAGCGCGGCGGCGAGCGCGCACGCGCCGAGGAGCGCGGCGGAGGACCTGGTTCGGCGGCTCATAGGGCGGCGAGGTCCCGCAGCGTATCCGCTTCGGCGTCGTAGGTCTTGCGGACTTCGGCGAGCGCCATGCGCTCGACGAGCGCGCCGATCACCGGGAGCCGGATCTCGATATCGCCCTCGACGCGCCGGCGGGTGCGGCCGCCGGGGAGCCGCTCCAGCTTGTAGGTCCCCTCGGAGCGGAAGTACCTGCGCCACTGCTCCCGGGGCGCGACGGACCAGATCGAGGCGTGATCGGCGAGGCGGTAGGTGACCTCCTCCTCCCAGCACATCGCGTCCCGGGCCACGTCGTAGCCCTTGAAGATGGGCAGCGGCGCGCTCGCCTGGAAGCGCAGGACGCGGCGGAGCTCGCCGCCGCGCAGCGCGTGCTCGACAGTCACGACGCTGTCGAGGATCGGGACCTTCTCGCCCAGGAGCCGGCCGAGATCCGGCGAGAGCAGGGCGAGCTCGACGGCGTCGAGGGGCGCGTCGAGCTCGTGGGAGATGGTGAAGCGCACGCCCGGTCTTACCACGGCGCCGCGCTCAGTCGCGGGGCATGGCGCCCTCGGTGAGCAGGTGCCAGAGATCGCCGGGCGGGAGCACGTGCTGGAGCCGCTCGAGGTCCGGGACGGCGCTCATCGGGGAGACCTCGGTGCCTCGCTCCGGGTCGCGGCGGAAGATGCGGACCTCTTCCGGCCTGGCGTAGCCGAGCAGCGCCGGGCTGTGCGTCGTGAGGATCACCTGCCTCGGCCGGTCGCCCACGTCTCCCTCGGACATCCTGCGGAGGAGCGTCATCACGGCCGCGGCGCGGCTCGGGTGCAGCCCGTTCTCCGGCTCCTCGATGAGCAGGATCTCGGGCCCTGGACCGTGCGCGAGCGCGAGGAAGGCCGTCAGGAGGAGCGCCCCCTCGGACGCGTTCGCGGCGGGGATGGTGACCGGCGGGCGGGTCCCGGCCAGGATGAAATCGACGGCCTTGCCGATGCCGCCGGCCATGGGGACGGCGCGCAGCGCGACGCCCGCGAGCGTGGGGAAGGCGTCGCAGAGGGCGGCCTCGAGCTGATGGCTGGCGACGCGATCGGGGCCTGTGAGCATGGCGTCGAGCGCGGCGGCGAGGTTATCGCCCGACGAGCTCAGGACCGTGTCGGTGGCGAGGGGCGCGACCTTTCGGAGGGAGCGCGGATCGAAGCGATACTTGCGGACGGAGGCGAAGCCGGCGACGACGGGGACGAGCTCGGCCTGCGTGCGGAGCGAGGTGCGGAGGCGCGTCTCGCGCGGATCGGCGGCGGCGGAGACCAGGTGCGTGGGGTGGTGCGGGAGCTTCTCGAAGCGAACGTACGGCCCCGCGCGGACCGCGAGCTCGTAGGCGAAGCGGCGCCCGCGGCTCTCGCCCTGGATCCGCCAGACGATGGAGCGCGCCACGTTGCGCTGCCAGACGAGGTCCTCGAACGGGCTCGGCCCGACGCCGCCCTCGGGGACCAGGCAGTCGGGGAGGGGCTCCAGCGCCGATCGGCCGAGGACCTGGATCGCGTCGAGCAGGCTGCTCTTGCCGCTGTCGTTCGCGCCGATGAGGACCGTGAACGGCGCCAGCGTGACGGTCACGTCTTGAAGGCACTTGAAGTTCCGCACGGTGAGCTGCGTGATCATCGGATCCTTTCGTCGCGCCCCGGCCCCGGGCAGACCGGGGCTCACTCGCCAGTGAAGCGCAGCCGCGGTGCCGCCCGCAAGCGCCGCGGCCACGGCCGCCGCGCTGTGTCCGCGGCGCCGCGCTCGCGGCCGGCGCGCTCGGATCGGGCGCCGCCCCTCCGGGCCTCCGGCGCGGCCGTGGCCGCGCCTGCGCCTTGCGCTTGCCGCTCGGGCGGCGAGCGCGCTACGACGCGCACGGAGGAGCGATGAGGCGGACGTTCGCGGAGAGGGAGCGGGGC
>CAYQYG010000347.1:0-9956 GCA_964421485.1 uncultured Polyangiaceae bacterium
GCCCGGTGCCGAGGGGATCGCCCGGTGGGTGCTGGCGCGCGTTCGCTGAATCGAGATCGCGACGGGGGCCGGGGCTCGACCGGGAGACGAGAGCGCCGGCGCTCGCGCCCGCGCTCATCGCTCGCGCGCCCTGCCGAACAGGTCCGCCATCATCTGCTCGTAATGCCGACCCTTCCAGTAGATCTTGCCGCACGCCGGGCAGCGATGGAACTCCTCGATCTGCTCCCTCACCCGCGGCGGCACCCGATCCCGCACGAGCTCCTTCGCGACCGCCTCGAGCGGCGCATTGCACACCGAGCATCGCGTGAAGAGGGACGCCTCGGACGGCTCGAGGCCGAACGCGCGGACCACCTCGTCGAGCGCCCCGTCGAGCGTCCTCTCGGCCACGAAGTGGGCGCCGGGCCCGCCGAGCGCCGCGAGCTCCCGGTCCTGCGTGAGGATGACGCGGCCCTCCTCCTTCGCCTCGCGCAGGAGGACGCTGTCCGCGGTGTCGTGGTAGCAGACCGTATCGAAGCCGAGCGCGCGCAGGCGGGACGCGAGCGTGCCCAGCATCGCGTCGACCAGGAACCTCGGCTCGCCCCCGGGCCGGCGCGGGGCCTCGCCGCGCCGGTCGATCCCCGGGAGGATCGCGTGGAAGAGGTAGCACGCGCTCTCTCGAATCTCGACGTGAATGGTCACCTCCGGCCGAGTCAGATCGACCGCGAGGCGCGGCATCGCCTCCAGGACGCGCTCGCCGATCTCGGCCGCCTTGGCCCGCGAGCTCACGACGCGGCAGCCCGCCTGCCGGACCCGCACCGCGAATGACGACTTGCCCTCCAGCGCCCCCCGCGCGAGCTCGACCGCCCGCTCGCCGAGCTCGTCGAGCCCGCACCGGACGCACGGCGAGTAGGACGAGAGGCCGTGCAGGCGCGCGAGCAGGGCGCTCAGGTCCTCCTCCGCCTCGACCACGATCCGGCCGACCGTCTCCTCCACGACGCGCGCCCCCGGCGCCGCGGCGCGCAGGCACGCCAGGATGTCCTGCCGGGCCTTGCTCTTGCTCGCGTGCGGCTCCTTGCCGATCTCGGCGAAGCGGAGCAGGAAATGCATACCGCTATCCTACGCCCCGGCGGGCGCCGCGCACCGACGGGGGCCCCGATCCGGCCGGACGGACTCCAATCCGGCGGGCCCGGGGCCGAGGGGATCGCCCGGTGAACGCTCACGAATGCGCCAGCTGGCGGATGCACAGCTTCAGCGCCTCGCGGAGATCGCGGCGCGTCTCGACCCCCCGGAGATCGAGGCCCTGCGCGGTGATCGTCTGGGCGACCGCGGGCCGGATCCCCGTCACGATCACCTGCGCTCCCACCAGCTGAACCGCGCGCACGATGCGGACGAGGTGCTCCGCCGTCACGCTGTCCACCACGCTCACCCCCGTCAGATCCACGATCGCGCGCCGAGCCCGGGTGGCGGCGAGCTGCTCCAGGAGCCGCTGCATCACCTCCCCCGCGCGGACGCTGTCCATCACGCCGATCACGGGGACCGCCAGCACGCCGTCCCAGACCTGCAGGATGGGCGCCGACAGCGCCGTGATGAGCTCATCCTGGCGGGCGATCAGCGACCGGTTCGCCTCGAGGTCCTGCTCCTGCCGGCGCTGCCTCTCCGCGGTGAGCGCCAGGATCTCGCGGTGCGCCGCCTCGAGGGCGCCCGTCCGCTCCTGCACCTTCCGCTCGAGGCCCGCATAGAGGGCCGCGTTCTCGATGGCGATCGAGATCGGCGACGAGAGCATCCGGAGCAGCTCCACGCGCTCCTCGGTGAACGCGAACGCGGCGAGATCGTTCTCCACGTACAGGATCCCGGCCACGCGGCCGCGCCGCAGGAGCGGCGCCGCCAGGAACGACCTCGGCCGCCGGCTCGCGAGGTAGAGGTCGCTCGCGAACCGCTCCTCCGCCCCGCGCCCGGAGACCACGGGCTCACCCGTCCTGGCCACGTAATGGAGGACGCTCGCGGGCAGGTCCTCGCGCGCGTCCACGGGCGTGGACCCCAGCATGACGACCTCGCGCGCCTCGACCGATCCCTCGGCCTCGACCACGAGCTCCCCCGCGTCGGACAGGAGGACCAGGACACCGCGCCTCGCGCCGGCGCTCTCGAGCACGATCTGCATCAGCGCCTCGAGCAGGCGGGGCAGCACGATCTCCCCGGCGATGGCCTGCATCGCCTTGAGCGCCGCGTGCAGGTCGAGCTCCGCGCCGGGGCGCGGCTTGCCCCCGAGCGGCGCCGGAGGATCCGCGGCCCTCCCGAGGCCCGACTCGACCGGGAAGAGCTCAGGGAAGCCCCGCGCGAGGCGCGCAGCCGCCGCGGCCGCTCCCCAGCGCGTATAGAGGCGGTGGGCCTCGGCCATGTAGCCGCGGGCGATCGTGATCTTGCCGAGGCGGTGGTAATGCCGGGCGCAGAGCTCGTTGCCGAGCGCCTCGTCGTGCACGAAGCGCCCCCGCCGCGCCGCGGCGATCCCCTCGTCGTAGGCGTCGCCCGCAGGCTCGCCCCGGACGCGGGCGATCTCGGCGAGCAGGAGCAAGCGGCGGTGATCGAGGTTGTCCGGGAAGAAGCTCGAATAGAACGCGAGGCGGCCGGCGCACGCCTCCGCGCGGGCGAGATCGCTCGCCCGCGCCTCGGGCGCCGCCTCGTCCGCGGCGAGCACCAGCGCGAGCGCGCCGTAGAAGTGATAGCAGGGCGTCCCATGCCAGCTCACCACGCTGGGCATGTCGTGCTCGGCGCGGCGCGCCACCTCGGCCGCCTCCGCGTAGCTCCCCTGGAAGACCCGGAGGATGATGTCGAAGAGGTCGGCGAAGAAGAGCGCGGCGCGGCTCCCGATCGCGCGGGCGGCGCCCCGTACGGCGTCGATGTCGACCCATTCGCCCTTCAGCACGTCACCCCCCTCGCGCGGCGCCGCGAGGTTCTCGGCGAGCTGCCCGACGGCGCGCACGATCCACGTGAACCCGCCCGTGCGGTCCAGCTTGCAGACCGGCAGGTACGTCGCCGCCTCGGCGATGAGCTCGTTCAGATCCATGCCCCGCAAGAGGCTGCTCGTGGGCACGTTCGTCGCATTGTAGAACGCCCACACGTATTGCCCCGTGTCGAGGCCGGCGTGCACGCCCCTCCGGAAGCTCTCCCCGTACTGCGCATAGGGCTCCTTCCAGTGCTGGATGAACGCGCCCCACATGTTGCACAGCATGGATTCGGACTTGCTGTCCGGATAGAGCTCGCTGATCCGAACGGCGACCTGGCCGAACTGATAGCCGTCGTCGATGTACCCGTCGACGCACAGGAACATGCCGAAGTTCACGTAGGCGTAGATCGATCCCCTCGAGATCCCGTACGCCAGCGTGTTCTGCACCATCTTCGCGACCGTGATCCGGTAGTTGCCGGGCGACACGAAGTAGCAGGGCGAGAGCATCTCCTCGAGGACGCCCTGCAGCGCGGCGATCTCGGGGTCCTCCATCCGGGGCAGGTCGGCGAGCGCGTGGATGGGGCGGTCGCCGATCATCCTGCGCGTCGCCGCGAACTCTGCCGCTACCGCCTCGTCGCTCGGCGAGCGGGGCAGATCGATCCCGTGGAGGCGCAGCGCGGAGAGCCCCTCGTCGAGCGCGGCGAGCAGGTCGTTCCGCAGGCTGTAGACGTTCATCCTGAGCCGCCGCACCTCCATCAGCTCCAGGCGCGTCCGGGCGTGATCGAGGCACACGGCGAGCGTGTCGAGCGCCTCGTCGTGGCGCTCGCAGAGCGACAGCATCTCGCCCCTCTTCCTCCAGAGATCGAGCGAGAGCGCGCGCTCGGAGCGCCACGCGTCCCCGGGCAGCCGGGCGATGGCGTGATCCAGGTAGCTGAGCGCCGCCGAGAACGCCGCCGACTCCTCGGCCTTGCCGGCGGCCGCGAGGTTCATCCGCGCGAGCTCCAGGCGCTCCCCCGGGTCCTCGACCAGCGCGCCCGCGCTGTTCAGGTGGCCCGTGGCGTCGAAGAGGCCCTGGGCGTCCGCCGGATCGAGCGCGGGCAGGAGCAGCCGCCCGATGCGCAGGTGGAACGCCGCGCGCCGCTCCTCCGGGATCATCGCGTAGGCGGCCTCCTGGATCTTGTCGTGGGCGAAGCGGAGCTGCTCGCCCGCGGCCTGGATCAGCCCCGCGTCGAGCGCCGGGGCGAGCGCGGCGTACGCGTCCTCCAGCGAGCGCTCGCCGACGGTGCGGAGGGTGGTCAGGTGGAACCGGTGGCCGACCGCGGCGCCGAGCTGCAGCATCTCCTGCGTCCCCTCGGGCAGGCGCCGGATGGCGTCGGCCATCAGGTCAAGGACGTTCGCCGTGTGCGGCAGGGCCCGCATCGCCTCGCGCGAGCCCCAGCGAAAGCCCGACCCCGGCTCGAACCTGAGGACCCCGCGCTCGTGCAGCGACCGGATGAACTGCCTGACGAAGAAGGGGTTGCCGCCCGTCTTCTCGAGCACCACCTCGGCGAGATCGTCGCAGCGCGGGGCGCGGAGCGTGTCGCGCAGGAGCTCGATGACATGCGCCCGAGCGAGCGGCGCGAGCACGATCCCCGTCACGGCGAGGCTGCCCCTCTTCAGCTCCTCGAGCGCCGCGAGCAGCGGATGGGCCGGGCCCACCTCGTTGTCACGGTACGCGCCCGCGAAGAAGAGCGCCCCGCTCGCGTCGTCGGCGAGCAGGGCCCGGATCAGGTCGAGGCTGGCCGAGTCCGCCCACTGCAGGTCGTCCAGGAAGAGCGCGAGCGGGTGCTCGCGGCGCGCGAACACCGAGACGAGCTTCTGGAACGTGAGCCGGAACCGGTTCTGGGCCTCCAGCGGCCCGAGCGCGGGCGCGGGGGGCAGCTCGCCGACCACGTGCCTCAGCGAGGGGATCACCTCGCAGAGCACCTGCGCGTTCGGGCCGAGCGTGCTCCGGAGGGCCTCGCGAAAGCGCCGCAGCCGCTCCTCGCTCTCGCAGAGGAGCGCCCGGACGAGGCCGTCGAGGGCCTGGAGGATCGCGCTGTAGGGGGTGTCGCGGCTCAGCTGGTTGAACTTGCCGCTGAGGTAATACCCCTTCTCCCGGGCGAGCGGCTTCAGGATCTCCTGGACGAGCGACGACTTGCCGACCCCCGAGTACCCGGACACGAGCACGATCTCCCGCGCCCCGCCGAGCACCCGTTCGAACGCCGCGACGAGGCGCGCGATGGCGTCCGCGCGCCCGTAGAGCTTCTCGGGTATCAAGAGCCGGTCAATGGTCTCGTGCTGCCCCACGAGCAGGCCCTCGATGCGCCCGTCGCGCAGCCAGCGGCTCCTGCACGCGTCGAGGTCCGCCCGCACGGCCGCGGCGGTCTGGTAGCGATCCTCGGCGGTCTTCGCGAGCAGCTTCATCACGATGTCGTCGAGCGCCGCGGGCGTCCCCGGCGCGAGGTGTGACGGCGGCCCGGGCGCGATCGCGAGGTGCGCGTGGATGATCTCCATCGGATCCGCCTGCGCGAAGGGCGGACGCCCCGTCAGGAGCTCGTGGAAGATCACCCCGAGCGAGTAGAGATCGGCGCGGGCGTCGACGCCCCGGTTCATGCGCCCGGTCGCCTCCGGGGACATGTACGGGAGCGTCTCCTTGATGATGCGCTCGTCATAGATCGCCTCGTCCTCGCGCGTCAGGATCGCGTCCGCGCCGAAGCCCGCGATCACGGGGCGGCCCTCGAGGTCGATCAGGATGCTCGACGGCGTGAGCCGCCCGTGCACGACGCCCGCCTGGTGCACCGCCTCGATCCCCTCGGCGAGCAGGAGGGCGAGGTCCAGGAAGTCGCCCGGACCGAGCGGGCCGCGCGCCCGCATCGCGCTGGAGAGCGGCTCGCCCGCGACGTCGTCGAGGACGACGACGATGCGGTCGCCGCTGTCCACGACCGTGTGGACCCTCGCGACGCGCCGGGAGGCGATCCGCCGGATGCGCTCGTATTCGTGCTTGAAGCGGGCGATGTCCGCGATCCGGGTGAAGTCCGCGCGGAGCGCCCGCAGCGTGACCGGGCGGCCGTCCGCCTCGCGGCGCGCGCGATAGACTTCAGCCGCCGGAGCGCCCCCGAGGCCCTCCGTGATCTGATACCCCTCGACATGAATCATCGATTACTCCCGATCATGGTCCACTGCGGTCGCCGCTCCGCCGATGGGAGCGCAGGGCGTGAAATTCAGGATAGGCCGGAGCGGCGGCGGACGATCCAGTGCAATCCGAGGGCCGCGGCGGCGGTCATCGTCCAGACCCAGGGCGGCAGGATCGGGGCGACGTGGCGCTCGGCGGCGACCTGCGTGGCCTCGGGGAGCCGCAATGAGGCGATGTCGGCGGCCTGGACCTCGGCGCCGCCGGTCGCGGCCGAGATGGCGCGGAGGCGATCGAGATCGGGGCGGGGATCGGCCCACTCGTCGCCGCCGCGCTCGCAGGCGAAATCGCGGCGGGTGGTGAGGCCCCTGGCGGCGGTCCGGGAACCGGCGGCGGCGGCAGGGGCGGCAGGCACGGCGGCGGCGTCGTCGGGTTCGATGTCGACCGTCGCGGAGTAGCCGCCGGGCTCCAGGGCGCCGGCGGGGAGCTCGATCGGCTCGCCCTGGTCGCGCAGGTCGGCGCGCAGGGTGCGGACGACGTCGAGGCTGCCGAGGCGGCGGATCGTGACGGTGGCCTTGCCCTTCTGGCCGGCGACCGGGCGGAGCACGAGCACGCCCTCCTCGCCGGCGATGCAGCCGCCGCGGGGCTCGATGACCGCAGGCTCGAAGCGGGGATCGCGCATCAGCCAGCCGAGCAGCGCATCCCAGAAGGCCCCGTGCGCGCGGCCGGCGGAGCTCGAGGCAAAGGCGCTGAAGAGCAGGCGGTGCGAGCCGTCGAGGGTGAGCGCGATGGTGCGGCCGCCGCCGTGCTCGCCGAGGGCGAGCAAGGGCATGGGGGCGCCGCCCTTCGTGCGCAGCGTGGGGTGCGTGAGCAGCACCGCGGCGCCGGGGAGGGCGTCGCCGACGACGTTGGTGCCCGGCATCTCGGGGAGCTCCTCGCCGATCAGCGCGAGCAGGGGGGCGAGCACGGCGGCGCCGCGGCCAGCCTCGGTGACGCGAGGGACGAACGCGCCAAGGTCGACGCCGGTGGCGTCAGGCGAACCAATGCCCCGGATGTCCAGGTCGACAGGGAGCACCTTGGCGAGGCGGGTGCGGGCGTAGTTGCCGGGGACGAAGGCGTTGGGGCCGCCGACCATGATGAGGCCGCCGCCCTTGTCGACGTAATCGGCGAGGGCGGGGAGGTGCTTCGAGAGGCCATAAGGGGCGGCGTCGAAGTCCTGGAGGACCACGGCGTCGAAGCTCGGGAGGTGGGTGCTGAAGAGCTCGTCGACGGGGAACGGGATGAGCGCGAGATCGCCGGTCGAGGCGTGCACGTCGTCGCCGGGCGTGCGGAGGATGAAGAAGGCGACGACGTCGACCGAGGCGTCGGACTTGAGCCACATCCGGAGGGCCCGGACGTCGTAGGTGGGCCGGCCGGCCACGTGGAGCACGCGGATGCGATCGCGGGCGACGTCGACGGTGATGTAGCGGGTGTCGTTGTCCGGGAGGGTGTCGCCCGGGGGAGACTCGATCCGGACCTCGAGGATGCGCGTGCCCGCGCGGTCGAGCGTCATGCCGAGCTCGACCACGCCCTTGCCGTCGACCACGTGCGCGGTGCCGGTGGCGAGCGTGGTGGGCGCGCCCTCCTCGCGGAGCTCGCGCGCGGTGACCGGGACCGCGTCGCAGTCGAGGCCGCCCGTGCAGCCGATGTCGATCCGCAGCGAGAGCGGCTGGTGGGCGACCGCGGCGCCCGCGGTGCGCACGGCGCGGACGCCCGCGTCCGGCGGCGCCTCGGTCGCGACGGCGATGGTGTCGACCGGGGAGATCGGGGCGCCGCCGCGCGCGCCGCCGCGCGAGATCTCGAGGCCCTCGAGCGCGGCGCGCGTGGCCGCGCCGGCGCCCGCTTCGCCGGGGCGATCGAGGCGGCCGTCCGAGATGACGACGATCGCCGAGGGGCGCTCGTCCGCGGCGCGCGCGACGGCCTCGAGCGCGGCGCCGAGGTCCGAGCGGAGCATCGGCCGCGGCCCCTTCGCGCCCCCCGGCTCGATGGGCTGCGGGGCGCCCTCGCCGAAGCGGAACGCGGCGACGCGCACGCCCTCGCGCGCCGAGAGCGCCTCGAGCGCCTTCGCGGCGGCCTCGCGGCGCGTGACGCCGCCCGCGCCCGGCAGGTCCATCGACCGGGATCCGTCGACCAGCACGACGACCTTGGGGCCGACGAGGCTGCCCTGCGAGGAGACCGCCACGGGCCGCAGGATGGCCGCGAGCAGGGCGATCACCGCGGCCGCGCCCGTGGCCGCGATCCCCCACGAGGGCGCGCCCGGGCCCCCGCGCCGCCTGCGCAGCTCGAGCGCGAGCAGCCCGAGGCTCAGCGCCGCGAGGCCGCACGCCGCGAGCACGTACGGCGCGGCGAGGTCCGCCGAGGGGGCGAACGATCGGGTGATCGTCACGGCGACTCCGGCCTGCGCCGCATCAGGAACGGGGCGTGGACCTGATCGTCCTTGTAGTTCGAGCACAGCACGTACATCGCGATGTTGACCGCGAGCCGGACGGCGCGCTCGCGCTGCCCCTCGCCGCCCGGGGTGACGTCGACGCTCGGCCCCCCCTCGCCGCGGGCGAGCGCGCCCGAGAGGTCGTGCGCCGAGAAGATCACCTGCGGCAGCCCGCCGCGCACGATCGCCTCGAGCTTCGGCGGGCCCTCGACGCGGCCGACCGCGCGCTGGAGGAGGTAGAAGGACCGGAAGACGACGCTCTCCGGCCCGATCGGGACGGGCGCTCCCTCCGGCAGGACGCGCGCGATCTCCCGCTTCACCGCCCGCCCGAACGCGCCCGTGTCCGGCGCGAAATCGTCGACGAAGAGGACGCCGCCCATGGCGATGAAGCGCCTGAGCCCGGCGACCTCGCGCGCGGTGAGGGCCGGGAGGTCGGCGTCGCCGCCCCAGAGGACGAAGGGCTCCGCGAGCAGCGCCGGGTCGTCGGCCCGGATGGTGGTGGGCGCGCGCCGCGCCGGCGCGCTGGTCCTGCGCTCGAGCTCCTGCGCCCACCGGGCGGGCGCGGTGGTCCGGACGCCCTCCCACCGGGCGTTGCCCGTGATGAGCGGCCGCGGGTTGAACGCGCCCTCCTCGCCGAACGCCCGGACCGGCCGGGGGAGCGCGGCGAGCAGCAGCGCCGCCCCGCCCGCGGCGATCGCGGCCCGCCTGTTCAATCGAAGTCCTCCACGCGCCACACGCCCGCCTCGCGCTTGAGGCGGATCTCGTGCCCGCCCGGGACCTGCACGGTGGCCGAGTCCCCCGCGATCTTGACCTCGAGCCCCTCCGGCTGCTCGAGGCCCTCGACGAGCGACCTGAGATCGCTCTCGACGGCGCTGCGCGTGGCCGGGGTGAGGACCCGCATGAGCCCAGCGTAGCTCCTCCGCGCGAGGACGCGACGGAGCTGCTCCAGGGCCTGCTCCGGGGTGCGCGCGCCGGCCGGGAGCGCGTCCGCGGCGGAGATCCTGAAGGCCTGCTCGTCCTCGTCGAGCTCGAGCGTCGCGATCTCGCCGTCCGGGTACCGGACGCGGGCGCGGGTCTTCACGCCGACGTTCTGCCCCGCGAGGCTCTTCGCCTGGTCGGCGAGCTCGGCGCGCTCCTCGGCGACGATCTTGCGGACCTCGTCGCGGGAGAGGGCTGCCCTGCCCTTGTGGGTGAGCATGTCGTAGATGGCGTCGGCGTCGCCCTTGGAGGCGGCCTCGGAGTAAGCCTTGACGGCGTCGCGCGGGTCCGGGAGCGAGGAGGAGGCGCACGCGGCGGAGGCGGCGGCGGCGAGGGCGAGGGCGGCGATCGAGGCAGCGGGCGTGCGCGGCACGCGCGGAGGGTAGCCGATCGGGGGGGGTTGTCCTAGCGCGGCGGGGGGCGGGGGACTGGTGGGGATC
>CAYQYG010000348.1:0-9941 GCA_964421485.1 uncultured Polyangiaceae bacterium
GGCGTCGGGCGCGCCGGCTCGCTCCGCGGCGGACGAGATCGAGCGGCTCGAGGAGCTGCGGCGCGCGCTCGAGGAGCGCGTGGACGCCGCGGAGCGCGCCCACCGCGAGACCGTCTCCACGATCTCGCACGACCTCCGGAACGCGCTGAGCGTGATCATGATGAGCTCGCGCATGCTCCTCCGCACGATCGAGCCGGAGGCCCACGGCCGCCGCCACGTCGAGGCGATCGCCCGTGCCGCGGACGACATCAACCAGCTCGCGCAGGACCTCGTGGACGCGTCGAGCATCGAGCGGGGCTCGCTGCGGGTCGACCGGGAGGCGCAGGAGCTCGGGCCGATCGTGGACCTCGCGTTCGAGGCGATCCGCCACACGGCGGCCACCAAGCCCATCGAGATCGCGCGCGAGGTGCCGGGCGGCCTGCGCGTCGCCGCGAGCCGGGAGCGCCTCTCGCAGGCGCTCGCGAGCCTGCTCTCGAACGCGGCCCGGTTCACGCCGAAGGGCGGCCGGATCACGGTGCGCGCCGAGCGCTGGGGCGGCGGCGCGCGGCTCTCGATCGCCGACACCGGCCCGGGCCTCGCCGCGGATCAGCGGGAGCTCGCGTTCTCGCGGCACCCGGGCGCGCGCCGCCCCGCGGGGCAGCTCATCGGGCTCGGCCCCTTCGTGGCGCGAGGCGTCGTCGAGGCCCACGGCGGCTCGATCTGGGTCGACAGCGCGCCGGGCCAGGGCACGACCGTGCACCTGACGATCCCGGGCGGCGAGCCCGCCGGCGAGGTCGCCGCGGCGCCCTAGTACTAGGGCGTGTCGGCAAACCGTCGCGAGCGCCCCGAAGCTAGGGAGCGCGACCGAGGAATACTCCCGTATTTCGAGGGCGCGCGACCGACGATTCGGGGCGCGTAGCAGGTTTGCCGACACGCCCTAGCTCCGCGAAGGGGCGAGGCCGGAGAGCCACCGGCGGAGGATGGCGCGGCCCTCGGCGAGCTGCGCGATCGAGGTCCACTCGTTCCGCTGGTGCGCCTGCGCGTTCACGCCGGGGCCGAAGTTCACGGCCGGCACGCCGAGCTCGGCGAAGCGGGCGACGTCGGTCCAGGCCTGCTTCGGCTCGACGGCCGCGACGCCCGCCTCGCGGAGCCGCGCGACGAGCGGGTGCGAGGCGTGCGGCGGCGCCGAGGGGCTGAGATCGCGCCACGCGATCTCGGCGCGGCCCCGCACGATCGCCTCGACCTCGCGCTGCGCCTCCTCGATCGAGGTGCCGGGCGAGAAGCGGTGGTTCAGGTTCACGGAGAACTCGTCGGGCACGACGTTGCGCCCGCGGCCGCCCTGGGCCAGGGTCGCCGTGGTCACGGTCCGGTAGACGAGCCCGTCGAGCACCACCTCGCGCGGGGCGAGCGCGTCCAGATCGATGAGCAGCGCGCCCGCCTTGTGGATCGCGTTCTCGCCCTGCCAGGGCCGCGCGCTGTGCGCGGTCCGCCCGCGGAACGTGAGCGCCGCGTGCAGCGATCCGCTCGCGCCGAGGCTCAGCCGGTTGTCGCTCGGCTCGAGGCAGACCGCGAGGTCCAGGGCGGCGAGCTCGGGCTCGCGCTCGAGCACGACGCCGAGCTCGTTCTCGAGGTAGGGCCCCTCCTCCCGCGCGTAGAAGATCAGCGTGAGGTCCACGCCGGCGTGGTCGCGCCCATCGCCCTCGACGAGGTCGAGCATGAGCGCGAGGCCCGATTTCATGTCGCTCGCGCCGGGGCCGTAGAGGCGATCGCCCTCGATCCGGGGCGGGCCGTCGTGCGCGGTGCGGACCACGTCGAGGTGGCCGGCGAGCGCGATCCGCGGGCCGCCGCTCCCGCGCGTGACGGGCACGACCAGCGAGTCGCCGTGGCG
The DNA here is from genome assembly GCA_964421485.1 of uncultured Polyangiaceae bacterium. Classification (GTDB taxonomy): domain Bacteria; phylum Myxococcota_A; class Polyangia; order Polyangiales; family Polyangiaceae; genus CAYQYG01. The sequence continues at coordinate 1,868 of CAYQYG010000348.1, forward strand.
CCGCGGCGGCGCGGCGAGGCGGGCGCGCGCGAGCCGCTCCGCGATCGCGTGGCAGAGGTCGGCCTCCTCGCCCGTCGGCGAGGGGATGTCGCAGAGCCAGAGCAGCGTCTCGGCGAGCCGCGCCGCGTGCTCGTCGCCGCCGCGCGCGGTCACACCGGCACCGCGAAGTCGCGGAGCGCCGCGTTCAGCGACACCTTGCGATCGGTCGCCGCCGTCCGCTGCCCGATGATCAGCGCGCAGGGCACCGAGAACTCCCCCGCGGGGAAGCGCCGCGGCCGCACGCCGGGGATCACCACGCTGCGCGCCGGCACCCGGCCGCGGTGCTCCACCACCTCCGGGCCGGACACGTCCAGGATCGCCGTCGACGCGGTGAGCACCACGCCCGCGCCGATGACCGCCTCCTCCTCGACGAGCACGCCCTCGACCACGATCGCGCGCGAGCCCACGAAGACGCCGTCCTCGATGATCACCGGCCGGGCGCCCGGCGGCTCCAGCACGCCGCCGATGCCCACGCCGCCCGCGAGGTGGCAATTTCGCCCGATCTGCGCGCAGCTCCCGACGGTCGCCCAGGTGTCGACCATCGTGCCGGCGCCGACCCACGCGCCGATGTTGACGTAGCCGGGCATCACGATCGCGCCCTGCTCGAGGAACGCGCCGTAGCGCACGGCGCCCGGCGGCACGACCCGCACGCCCGCCGCGTCGAGCCCGTGCTTCTGCGGGATCTTGTCGTTCCACTCGATCGGGCCGACCTCCATCACGCGGCACTTGCGGAGCGCGAAGTAGAGCAGGATCGCCTCCTTGATCCACGCGTGCGTGATCCAGCGGCGCCCCCCGGGGCTGACGTCCGGGGGCACCGGCTCGGGCTCGGCGACCCGGATGAGCCCCTGATCGAGGCACTCGATCGTGCGAAGGACGGCGTCCTCGTACACGGACGAGCGGAGCAGCTCGCGATCCTCGTAGGCCGCCTGAACGAGCGGCCTCAGCCTGTCGGCGATGGTCATGGTGCGGCGCCTTTACCACGATCCGCCACGGCGGGGCCGCTCGTTCAGAGCGTGAGCGTGACCGCGCCGCCGGGCTCGATCGCGAGCCCGATGCCCGCGCGGCGGGCCACGGCGCGGGCCACGTCGAGGGCGCACGCGCCGTCCGCGCGAGCGGGCAGCTCGAGCGCGATGGCGTCCGCGCCGGCGCGCCCTGTGCCCCCGCCGTCCACGCGCACCTCCACGCGCCCATCCGCGCGCCGGCGCGAGGTGATCCGGAGGCTCTCCAGGCCGGCCACGCGCGCCGCGCCGAGCGCCAGCTCGATGAGCCCGCCGACCACGCGCGCGTCCGCCTCGAGCCCCTCGGCGCGCTCGCACGCGGCCGAGACCTGCACGGCCGGGGCGAGCGGCGGCCCCGTCGCGCTCCGCTCCCGCAGGACGTCCGCGAGATCGATCGCGGTCGGGCGCGGATCGAGCGACGCGCAGAGCAGATCCACGAGCTCGAGCGCGCCCGCCAGCTCGCCCGCGGCGCGCCGCACCGACGCCTCCAGCGCGAGCCGCCGCCGCGCGTCGATCGCCGCGGGCCGGGCGTCCGCGCCCCGGCCCCCGAGCTCCGCCTCGATCCGCTCGACCTCCAGGGCCGCGTGCGCCAGCGTGGCGCCCGCCGCGGCCGCGGCCTCCGCGTCGCCCGCCGCCTCGGCGGCGATCACCTCGTCGAGCGCCCCCAGCGACGCGCGGAGCGCCGCGCACCCGTCGCGCACCTCCGGCAGCGCGCGCGCGACGCCCCTCGGGCCGACCCTGCGGGAGCCCAGCAGCTGCGCGAGCCCCTCCACCGCGGCGACGCCGTCGCGCACCGCCCCGCGCGCAGCGGCCAGCCGTTCGCCCATCAGGCGGACGCGGTCGGAGCGACCTCGTACCCGGCGAAGAAGTACGCGATCTCGCGCGCCGCGGTGGCCGCCCCGTCCGAGCCGTGCACCGCGTTCTCGCCGACGCTCGAGCCGTAGAGCTTGCGCACCGTGCCCTCCGCGGCCTTCCCCGGATCGGTCGCGCCGATCACCTCGCGGTACTTCGCGACCGCGTCCTCGCGCTCGAGCGCCATCACGATGATCGGGCTCCGCGACATGAACTGGACGAGCTCGCCGAAGAAGCCCCGCGCGCGGTGCTCCGCGTAGAAGCCCTCCGCCTCGGCGACGGTCAGGTGGATCCGCTTCATCGCCTTGACGCGGAAGCCCTCCTGCTCGAGGCGCGCGATGATCGCGCCTGCGTGGTTCTTCTCGACAGCATCGGGCTTGATGATGGAAAGGGTTCGCTCGAGGGCCATGGTGGGGGCCCAATTAGGCGAAGACGCGCGCACATGCAACCCCCTCGGAGCCGCAGGGCCCGGCACGCCCCGCGTGCGGCCGAGCGCGGCGGCGACATCGACCTGTCACATGGGCCTGCTAGAGAGGCCCGACATGCCGCACCACGTGCTCATCGTCGAGGACGAGCGCGACCTCCAGCGCGTCCTCTCCTACAACTTCCGCCAGGCCGGCTTCGACGTCGTCACCGCGGGCGACGGGGAGACGGCGCTCCGCGCGGTCAAGCAGGAGCGGTTCGATCTCATCATCCTGGACCTCATGCTCCCGGACCTCTCCGGCAACGAGGTCTGCCGCCGCCTCAAGCAGCACGCGGAGACCGCGGCGATCCCCGTGATCATGGTCACCGCGCGGGGCGAGGAGGTCGATCGCGTCGTCGGCTTCGAGCTCGGCGCCGACGACTACGTCGTGAAGCCCTTCAGCGTGCGCGAGCTCATCCTGCGCGCCCGCGCCGTCCTCCGCCGCGCCGAGGGGCCCGGCGGCACGCCCGATCGCTTCGAGTTCGGATCGCTCCGCGTCGACCGCGCGGCGCACCGCGCCTGGGTCGGCGGCGACGAGATCGCCCTCACCGCGCTCGAGTTCCGCCTGCTCATGATGCTCCACGATCGCCGCGGCCGCGTGCTCTCCCGCGACCTCCTGCTCGACGAGGTCTGGGGCTCGCACGTGGACGTGACCGCGCGCAACGTCGACACGCACGTCAAGCGCGTGCGCGAGAAGCTCGGCCCCGCCGGCGATTACATCGAGACCGTTCGCGGCGTCGGCTACCGCTTTCGCACCGAGCCCGCCGGCTCGGGCGGATGACGCGGCTCGGCCGGTCGATGCTCGGGTCGCTTGTCGGCCCCCTGCGCGCGTGGCCGCCCTTCCACCAGGCTGTCACCCGCCTGACACACGCACCAGATACGCATCACCGCGCATGGTCCGACGACAGATCCTCCTGGCGCTCCCGCTCCTCGCCCTGACCGCCGCGTGCGGTCGCTCCGACGGCCCGCTCGAGGGCTCCCTGCCCGGCTCCGCGAAGAGCGGCGCGCCCGCGGGCGGCGAGGTCGCGCTCACCGGCGCCGGCGCGACCTTCCCCTACCCGCTCTACACGAAGTGGATCGCCGAGTTCCAGAAGGCGAACCCGAACGTGAAGATCAACTATCAGTCGATCGGCTCGGGCGGCGGCATCCGCCAGATCACCGAGCGCACGGTCGACTTCGGCGCGAGCGACGCGCCCATGAGCGACGATCAGCTCGCGAAGGCCCCCGGGATCCTGCACCTCCCGACTTGCCTCGGCGCGGTCGTGCTCACCTACAACCTCGAGGGCGTGCCCACCGGCCTGAAGCTCACGCCGGAGGCCGTCGCGGGCATCTTCCTCGGCAAGATCAAGAAGTGGAACGACCCCGCGATCACGGGCGAGAACCCCGACGCGAAGCTGCCCGACAAGGAGATCGCGTCGGTGCACCGCTCCGACGGCAGCGGCACGACCAAGATCTTCGTGGACTACCTGAGCGCGGTCAGCCCCGAGTGGAAGAGCGGGCCCGGCGCGGGCACGAGCGTGAGCTGGCCGGGCGGCCTCGGCGCCAAGGGCAACGAGGGGATCTCCGCGCTCGTCTCGAGCACGCCGAGCTCGATCGGGTACGTCGAGCTCGCGTACGCGATGCAGAACAAGCTCTCGTTCGCCGCGATCAAGAACCAGGCGGGCAAGTTCGTCCTGCCGTCGCTCGAGAGCACCACCGCGGCCGGCGCCGGCGCCGCCGCGAAGATGCCCGAGGACCTGCGCGTCTCGATCGTGAACGCCGAGGGCGACGAGGCGTACCCGATCGCGGGCTTCACCTACATCCTCGCTTACTCCGAGCAGAAGGATCCCGCGAAGGGCAAGGTCCTCGCGAGCTTCCTCAGGTGGGCGGCGCACGAGGGCCAGCAGCTCACGAGGGATCTCCATTACGCGCCGCTGCCCGCGCCCGTGGTCGAGAAGGTCGACAGGAAGCTCGCGACGCTGACGGGCCCCGATCAGAAGCCGCTGCTCGCGCCGTGAGCGCCTCGACGGCGCGGCGCGCGCGGGCGCGCGCGGCAGAGGAAACCCTCCCATGAGCAGAGCAGGAGAGCTCCCGATCGCAGCGGCCAGAGGCGCCGAGCGCGCCCCCTCGCCGGAGCCGCCGCACGGCGCGAGGCGCGCGGACCGCGCGTTCCGGGCCGCGCTCACCGCGTTCGGGCTGGTCGTGATCGCCGTGCCCGCGCTGATGCTGCTCGAGCTCACCGCCGCGTCGCGCCTGGCGCTCGGCCGCTTCGGCCTCGGCTTCCTCACCTCGTCGACGTGGGATCCCGTGCGCGGCGAGCACGGCGCGCTGCCGTTCATCTACGGCACGGTCGTCTCGTCGCTGATCGCGCTCGTGATCGCCGTGCCCGTCTCGCTCGGCCTCGCGATCTTCCTCGCCGAGCTCGCGCCGCATCGCGTCAAGAAGCCGCTCGGCTTCCTCGTCGAGCTGCTCGCCGCGATCCCCAGCGTCGTCTACGGCTTCTGGGGCATCTTCGTGCTCGTCCCCTTCCTCCGCGAGTCGGTGGAGCCGTTCCTCGTCGAGCGCCTCGGCTTCCTGCCGATCTTCGAGGGCCCGCCGCTCGGGTTCGGCATGCTCGCCGCCGGCGTGATCCTCGCGATCATGATCGTCCCCACGATCACCAGCGTCTCGCGCGAGGTGCTCCAGGCCGTCCCGGCGACGCACCGCGAGGCGGCGATCGGCCTCGGCGCGACGCCGTGGGACACGATCCGCTACGCGGTCCTGCCGGCCGCGCGCTCGGGCCTGGTCGGCGCGGTGATCCTCGGCCTGAACCGCGCGCTCGGCGAGACCATGGCGGTGACCATGGTGATCGGCAACCGCCCCCAGGTGAGCGCGTCGATCCTGCACCCCGCGTACACGATGGCGAGCGTCATCGCGAACGAGTTCGCCGAGGCCGACAGCGACGCGTACCTCTCGGCCCTGTCGCTCGTCGCGCTCCTGCTCTTCGGCGTGGCGCTCCTGCTCAACCTGTTCGCGCGCTGGCTCGTGCTCGTCACGAGGAGCCGCCTGGAGCGCCGCGCCGCGTGACGACGGAGTCCCCCTCCCCTGCCCCGACACCCGGGGCTCCGGATCGCCTGCGGCGCCCTCCGCCCCGGACCCCGCCGGCGCGGCGCACGCTGCTCGAGCCCGCGCCCGGCGAGCGCCTGCGCCGCGCGCGCAGCCGGTCCTGGACCGCGCTCTGCGTGCTCTGCGCGATCGTGGTGCTCGTCCCGCTCTTCTCGATCCTGCTCTACGTCGTGGCGCGCGGCGCCGCAGGCCTCTCGGTGCAGTTCTTCACGGGCCTGCCACAGCCCGTGGGCGAGCCCGGCGGCGGCATGGGCAACGCGGTGCTCGGCACGCTGCTGCTCATCGGGATCGCGTGCGCCATCGGCCTGCCGACCGGCATCCTCGCGGGCATCTACCTCGCCGAGGTCGGCCGCGGCCGGCTCGCGGCCGCGGTCCGCTTCATCGCCGACGTGCTCGGCGGCGTCCCGTCGATCACGATCGGCGTCTTCGTCTACGCGCTCGTGGTGGTCTCGATGAAGCGCTTCTCCGCGCTCGCAGGCGGCGTCGCGCTGGCGATCGTCATGATCCCGACCGTCACGCGCACGACCGAGGAGCTGCTCCGGATGGTGCCCTCGCACCTGCGCGAGGCGTCGCTCGCGCTCGGCGTCCCCGAGTGGCGGACGACCCTGCTCGTCACGCTGCGCACCGCCGCGCCCGGCATCGGCACCGGCGTGATGCTCGCGGTCGCGCGCATCGCCGGCGAGACCGCGCCGCTGCTCTTCACCGCGTTCAACAACCGCTACTGGAGCGCCGCGCTCGACCGCCCGATCGCATCGCTCCCGGTGCAGGTCCTCACGTACGCGACCTCGCCGTACAAGGACTGGCAGTCCCAGGCCTGGACGGGCGCGCTGGTGCTCGTGATGCTGGTGCTCGTCCTGAACCTCATCGCCCGCGCCGCGACCTCCCGCGGCGCAGGCAGCCGCTGAGAGGCCCCATGAGCTCGATCGAGCGCGACAGGCCCGCGGAGCCCGCGCCCCCGCCGAAGATCACGGTGACGCGCCTCAACGCGTACTTCCACAAGTTCCACGCGATCCACGACATCACGCTGAGCATCCCCGAGGCGCAGGTCACCGCCGTGATCGGCCCGTCCGGCTGCGGCAAGTCGACGTTCCTGCGCTGCCTGAACCGGATGCACGAGCACGTGCCCGGCGCGACGGCCAGGGGCTCGGTCGTGCTCGACGGCATCGACATCTACCACCCCGCGGTCGATCCGGTGCGCCTGCGCCGCCGCGTCGGCATGGTCTTCCAGAAGCCGAACCCCTTCCCGACGATGTCGATCCGCGAGAACGTGCTCGCCGGCCACCGGCTGAACGGGACGAGGATCGAGGACCCCGCAGGGCTGCTGGAGAGGTCGCTGCGCCAGGTGGCGCTCTGGGACGAGGTCAAGGACAAGCTCGATCAGTCAGGCATGTCCCTGTCCGGCGGCCAGCAGCAGCGGCTCTGCATCGCGCGGGTGCTCGCGGTCGAGCCGGAGGTGATCCTGCTCGACGAGCCGTGCTCGGCGCTCGATCCGATCGCGACGGCGCGGATCGAGGAGCTCATCGACGAGCTGAAGGAACGGTATACCCTCGTGCTCGTGACGCACAACATGCAGCAGGCCGCGCGCGTGTCCGACTACACGGCGTTCTTCTACATGGGCGACCTCATCGAGTTCGACCGGACCGAGGCGATCTTCACGAACCCGCGAGAGAGCAGGACGGAGGACTACGTGACCGGGAAGTTCGGTTGAGTCGAGGAGAGCGATGGCGGCTTCCCACACCAGCAAGGTCTACGAGCACGAGCTGCGGACGCTGCGCGAGAAGCTCCTCCTGATGGGGACGCTCGTGGAGGAGATGATCCAGAAGAGCTCGACGGCGCTCTCGACGCGCGACACCGGCCTCGCGAGGGCGACGCTCCGGCTCGACCGGCGGATCAACCGCCTGGAGTGCGAGGTGGACGAGCTCTGCATGCGGATCCTGGCGACGCGGCAGCCGGTGGCGTCCGATCTGCGGTTCGTGACGACCGCGCTGAAGATCGTGACGGACCTGGAGCGGATCGGGGATCTGGTGGTGAACATCTGCGAGCGGGTGGAGGAGCTCAACGAGGAGCCGCCGCTCGCGCCGGTGGGGGAGCTGCCGAGCCTGGCCGAGGAGTCGAGCGCAGTGGTGCGCGACGCGCTCGACGCGCTGGTGGCGCGCGACGTGGACCGGGCACAGGCCCTGCTGGGGCGCGACGACGTGATCGATGACCACTACTCGCGGCTCTTCCAGGAGCTGCTCCAGACGATGATCAAGGATCCGACGACGGTGTACCGGGCGACGCGGATCCAGTCGATCGCGAAGTACCTCGAGAGGATCGCGGATCACGCGATGAACATCGCGGAGTCGGTGGTGTTCCTGGTGAAGGGGACCGATATCCGTCACCCGAACCGGCTGCGGGAGAGCGATCCGCCGGGGGGCTCGGACGGGGAGAGGGCGCGGGGGCGCTGACTCGGGCGACGGGCGACGGCGCCGCGGCCGGGGGGGTGGGCCTCTGGAGAGGGGGCGCCTTCCCGCGCACTCGTCGCTGCCAGGTGGACTTCGGAGGGGTGGATGCGCCAGGAGGAGGGGGCGGGCTTCGAACGGTGTCGTGATTTCAGGGCCGCTCCTCGGGTGCGCGGGGCCCTTTGCGCCCCCTCTCC
>CAYQYG010000349.1:0-9929 GCA_964421485.1 uncultured Polyangiaceae bacterium
CTGGGGTTCGGGGCGTAGGGCGCCGAAGGCGACCCGAAGCCCCGAACGTCAGCCGAGGAGGTGGGACCCGTCGCGCCCCCTCGGCCCCCGGCCCCGACGGCGCCGCCGGAGCCCCTCCACGACAGGCCAGAACAGCCGCCAATGACCTCGATACCGTTCCTCTCGGAGCTCGTCCTCCTCGCGGCCGCGGGCGTGCTTGCCGCCGTCCTCCTGGCCCGGATCGGCGTCCCCATCATCACCGTCCTCCTGATCGCGGGCGCCCTCGTCGGGCCGTACGGCCTCGGCCTCGTCCGAGACCCGCACACCGTCGAGGCCCTCGCCGAGGTCGGCGTCGTCCTCCTGCTCTTCACCATTGGCCTCGAGCTCTCGCTCTCCCGCCTCGCCCGCATCGGCCGCCTCGTCGCGGCCGGGGGCGCCCTCCAGGTCGGCCTCACCATCGCGGCCGTCGCCGCCGTGCTCGCCCTCCTCGGCTTCGCCTCGCCCCGCGCCGCCTTTTACGGCCTCGTCGTCGCCCTCTCCAGCACCGCCCTCGTCCTGCGCGCCCTCTCCGAGCGCAGCGAGACCGAGGCCCCGCATGGCCGCTTCGTCGTCGGCGCGCTCATCTTCCAGGACCTCTGCGTCGTCCCGATGATGCTGCTCATCCCCGTGCTCGCGGGCCGGGGCGGCGACCACCCGGTGGTCGGCGCCGCGATCGCCCTCGGCAAGGCCGCCCTCGTCGTCACCGCCGCCCTGGTCCTCGCGCGCGCCCTCGTCCCGCGCTTCTTCGCGCTCGTCGACCGCGCGCGGAGCCGCGAGATCTTCCTCCTCTCGGTCCTCCTCGTCTGCATCGGCACCGCGTGGCTCACCTCGCTCGCGGGCCTCTCGCTCGCGCTCGGCGCCTTCCTCGCGGGCGTCGTCCTCGCGGACACCGACTATGCCCAGCGCGCCATGGCCGACGTCCTCCCGCTCCGGGACGTGCTCACCAGCCTCTTCTTCATGTCGCTCGGCATGCTCTTCGACGCCCGCATCCTCCTGCACGCCCCGGGGCTCGTCGGGGCCGTCTTCCTCGCGCTCCTGCTCGGCAAGGGCGCCGTCGCCACGGCCGCGGCGCTCGTCATGCGCTTCCCGCCGCGGGTCGCCGTCATGGCGGGCGTCGGCCTCGCGCAGTTCAGCGAGTTCGGCTTCGTCCTCGCGCGCGCCGGCGAGCAGGCCGGCCTCGCGCGCGCCGGCGAGCTGCGCGTCCTCTTCGGCGCCGCCGTCCTGACCATGCTCGTGACCCCGGTGGCCGTCCGGCTCGCGCCGAGCGTGGGCGCGGGCGCCGGGCGGCTGCGCGTCCTCTCCCGCCTCCTCGGCGCGCGCGAGATCAGCGAGCCTGCGGCCGAGGACGCCGCGCTCGAGGGCCACGTCATCGTCGTGGGCTTCGGCATCGCGGGGCGCGTGCTCGCGGGCGCCCTGCGCAGGAGCGGCGTCCCGTACCTCATCGTCGAGATCAACGCCGACACCGTCCGCCGCGCCCGCGGCGCGGGCGAGCCGGCGTACTACGGCGACATCGCCAGCCCCGAGGCGCTCGCGCACGCGCGCGCCGGCGCGGCGAAGGCCCTCGTCCTGCTCATCAACGACCCGCCGGCCGCCGAGCGCGCCGTGGCTGCGGCGCGCCGCCACGCGCCTGACACGCCCGTCTTCGTCCGCACGCGCTACCTCCGCGACGCCCCGCGCCTGCGCGAGCTCGGGGCCGCCGAGGTGGTCGTCGAGGAGGTCGAGGCTGGCATCGAGGTCCTCGCCCGCGCCCTGCGCCACGCGGGCGTACCGCGCAACGTCGCGCTGGCGCACATCGACGACGCTCGCCGCCAGACGCACGAGGCGGGCAGCCGCCCTGTGCTCGCCCCGCGGCGCCTCCTCGGCGCCGCGCGCGAGCTCGAGGCCCTCAAGGTGGAGAGCGTCGCGGTCCTGCCCGGCGCGCACGCGGACGGCCGCTCGGCCGTGGACATGGCCCTGCGCCAGCGCACCGGCGCGCTGATCATCGCGGTGCAGCGCGGCGGCGCCCTGATGGAGCAGTGCGACCCCGCCGAGCCGTTCTCGGCGGGGGACGTCCTGTTCCTCGTGGGCACCCGAACGGCGCTCGCGCGCGCGGCCGCGCTGATCGAGCGCGGCGAGGACGGCGAGGACGGCGAGCCGTGAGGCTCAATCCTTCGGGGCTGACAGGATCGCGAAGACGGCGCCCTGGGGGTCCTGGAGCGTCGAGATGCAGCCGACCGTCGGGATGTCCGTCGGCGGCATCAGCACCTTGCCCTCGCGGCGCGTCGCGCGCTCCGCGGCCGCCTTGCAGTCGTCGACCATGAAGTAGACCATCCAGCAGGGCGGCATCGGGCCCATCTGCGGCGTGATCTTCATCATGCCGCCGACCTGCTCCTCGCCGGCCTGGAACAGCGTGTAGTCCATCCCGGGCATGCCCGAGTCCCTGGCATTCCAGCCGAGCAGCCCCGCGTAGAACGCGGCTGCCTTGCCGGTGTCGGTCGTCATCAGCTCGCTCCAGCACATCGCGCCGGGGGCGCCCTTGATGGTCGCGCCGATGCTGTTCTTCGCCTGCCACAGGGCGACGGCCGCGCCGGCCGGATCCTGGATCACGGCCATCCGCCCCTGGCTCATCACGTCGAAGGGCTGCATCATCAGCTTGCCGCCGAGGCCCTCGACCTTCGCCGCCGTCGCGTCGACGTCGTCGACCGCGATGTACAGCATCCAGTGCGGCGGGATCCCCATCTCGCGCATCTGCGGCGGCTGCGGATAGATCGCGCACGCGCGCTTCCCGTCGACCTGAGCCGACGAGTACACCATCCCCTCGCCCGTCGGCGTGTCCATGAAGGTCCAGCCCAGGACCGCGCCGTAGAACTGCTTCGCCGCGCCCAGGTCCGTCGTCGCCGCGTCGGCCCAGCAGAAGATCCCCTGCGCGTACCTCGTGATCTCGGTCATGATCGTCTCCTCTCCGTCCGGAGGCCCCGCGGCCTCCCGCCTCGGCTCGGCGGCGCAGCATGGCGCGCGCGAATGCGCCGCCTGACCACGCGCCTCGCCCCGAGCCCCGCTGCAGCTCTCTGCCCCCGAAACCGCGCCGGAACCTACCAGAGCGCGTCCGTCGAGAGCACGCGAAATCCGCTGCAATCAGGGCACATCTGTCAGCGGCCACACGCGTCGTGAAATCGTCGAAACAGGCGAGGAACAGGCGATAATTATCGCGAGCTCCGCGCAATGCGATCGCCTGCGGCTCGATGCGCGGCTCAGGGCAGCGCGGGCGGCGGGGCGGCGCGCCACAGCTCGGCGCCGGTCGCGGGCTCGACGGCGCGGAGCGCGCCGCCGGCGATCACGTAGACGCGTGGCCCGCGGGCCTCGAGCGCCGCGACGTAGCTGCCGCTCCAGCTCGCCGGGCGCTCGTAGAGCACCTTCCCGCTCGCGATCTCGACGCCGATCAGCCGCGGCTCCTGGCCGGTCGCGACGTCCGCGCCGGCGATGACCGCGGTCCCGTCGCTCAGCGCGAGCAGCATGTCCGGCCGCGTCCCCGGCGCGCGGGCGAGCAGATCGCGCCTCCACAGCGGCGCGCCCCCGCGCCTCGCCTCGACGGACAGCACCGGCGTCCCCGGCGCCTTCGCGGTGAGCGCCACCTCGAGATCGCCGTCGCGCTTGATCTGCGGGTTCCTCGCGCGGTCCCAGAACGCGCCCGTGAGCGGCGCGGGCCGCGGCGCCGACGCGCAGGGCGCCGCCTCCCCGGTGTCGAGCCGGAGGCCCGTCGCGCCGCCGTCCTTGGTCGTCACGGTGACGCACCCCTCGCCCACCACGATCTCCTCGGGCGCGCCCGGCACGCTCGCGGTCCACCGGACCTTGCCGGTGCGCGCGTCGAGCGCGCGGACCGAGCGGTCCTCGGCGCCTGCGAGCACCGTCGCCCGGTCCGCGGCCACGAGCGGGCCCCGCCCCGGGCTCGCCGGCGTCGCCCAGAGCCCCTGCCCCGTCTTCCCGTCGATCGCGGCCGCGCGCACCCTGTCCACGCCCTCCGCGGCCCACACGACCGGATCGAGCGCGTCGTCGCCGCCGGCGTCCACGAACCCGAGGTCCTCCAGGTAGACCTCCAGCACCGCGCCCTTCGCCTCCCCTGCGGACCCCGAGGGCGCCCCCTTGATCGCCCTGCCGTCGGGCCTCGGGCGCGGCGGCGCGCCGTCGGGCGCATCCATCTTCGCGAAGAACATCACCGCGAACCCGATCGCGAGCGCCGACATCGCCCCGACCGCGATCACCCGCGCCGCGGGCGACGGCGGCTCGCTCGCGGGCACCGGCGCGTTCGCGGCGCCGCACTTCGGGCAGTCGACCGCCGCCGAGTCCTCCGCGCCGAGCGGAGCGTCGCAGGCCCTGCACCACCGCATCGGGCCAGTGTACGGCGGGACCGCGCCCGCGAGAACGCCGGCGGCGGGCCGGGCAATGCGTGTATGGCCGGATACACTCCGGCCCGCGGCGTCACGGCTTCGGGATGCGCAGCGTCGCGCTCACCATCGCGCTCCCGCTCGCGAAGAACATCAGGCTGAGCGGGTGCAGCGTGCCTGGCCCGATCTTCACCGCCCCGAGCCAGAGCTGGTCGTGCACCTTGCCCATCCCGAACAGGATCCCGAGCACCAGCACGAGCAGGAGGCTCGTCGGGATCGGCGTCCCCTCGTAGTACTTCACCTTCCCTGTCCCGTCGGAGAGCGCCGACGCGGTCACGTTGTACCTGGCCAGCCTGCTGATCCCGCACGCCACGAAGTAGACCAGCGCGACCGTGTCCCACGCGCCCCGGAGGCCCAGCGTGAACCCCAGCACCGCGGGCGCCACGCCGAACGAGACCACGTCCGCCAGCGAGTCGAGATCAGCCCCGAGCGGCGAGTGCTTGCGCCGCCACCGCGCGATGCTCCCGTCGAGCACGTCGCAGACCAGCGCCACCGGCAAGAGGCCGAGCGCGACCCAGACATACGCGCGCCGGTGCTCGTCGAGGTAGCTGAGACAGAGGAAGATCGCGAGCGTCCCGCTCGCCGCGTTCGCCAGCGTGAACGCGTCGGCGAGCGCGAACGACCGGAGCATCGAGAAGTGGCGGGGTCGATCGGGGGCGGGCATGTCGTGCGGCCTGCCAGAAGTCTGGCCAGAGATCACGGCGAGAGGAGACAAGAGAGAGAGAAATTACAGGGAGGCGGGGAGGACGGGGAGAGAAGAGAGAGAGAAATTACAGGGAGGCGGGGAGGCGGGGAGAGAGAGATTCTCAGAATTTTTCTGGCCTCCCCGCCTCCCCGCCTCCCTGTGATCCCTCTCTTCTCTCCTCTCCGATCCCCGGAGAGCGCGCTGTCGGGCGGCCCTAGCGAGGCTCGGTCGGCTTGTCCAATCCGCGGCGATCGGGTCACAAAACTTAGGACCCCGCGCCCCGGTGCCTAGCATTCGCGGACGGATGGCCGGACTCTCCCTCGTCGCAGACAACACCCGAACCAGCCACAGGCCCGCCCGGGCCCTGCTCCACGACGTCCTCGACTTCGTCGTGGACGCGGTCCGCGAGCGCGGCGCGCAGACGTGGACCGACGACCCCTCGGCGCTGCCGTTGCATGCCGAGGCCGACGCGGTCCCGCTGCTCTGCGACCTCGCCGAGGCCGCGGCGGACCTCGCCTCCGAGCGGCGCGCGCGCGCCACCGTCCGCCTCTGCGTCGAGCCTGACGCCTGGGAGCTCGGCCTGGAGCGCGCGGGCGGCGACCTGCTCGCCACCGCGTTCCACGGCGGCGACGTCCCGGAGATCGCGCTCCACGAGCGCCGCTATGGCGGCGCCGCCTTCTGCGAGCGCGTGCTCGCCGCGATCGATCGCTTCGCCGCCGGGGCGGACCCGATCGAGGCCGCGCGGCTCGCGGCGGCGCGCCGGCGGCTCGCGGGCGCGCTCCCCTTCCCCGCGGAGGGCGCCGCCTCGGACCTCTCCATCGTCGGCGTCGAGCCGAACGGCGAGATCCCCATCGCGATCGCCGCGGAGGCGCTCGTCCGCACCCCGGAGGTCACCGTCGAGCCGCAGCAGGCCGTGCTGCGCTCCGACCTCCTCGCCCTCCTCTTCCGCGGCAAGATCCGCCTCACGGTGGGCGACCGCACCCGCGAGCTGCCGGACGTCTTCGTCTTCATCGTGGCCGAGCAGCTCGCGGCCCTCTCGCTCGAGGCGCTCGAGGCCTGGACCCGCCGGCGCCCCTACCACCGGCGCCTCACCGCCGGCGGCGCCATCCTCGGCGTCCGCCTGCACGGCGAGGGCGCCCTCTCCCTCACCCTCGGCCTGCCCCGCTGGACCGCGCCTGACCGCGGCTCCGACGACCGCGCCCAGACCTGGACCTTCCCCGCCGTGGACGTCGCCGCCCTCGCGCAGGGCGTGGTCGCCTTTGGCCGCGCCCTCGGCCGCAGCCTCGTCCGGCGCGACCGCGCGCAGGCGGTCAACCTCCGCCTGCACGCCTTCCGCGCCCGCGTCCGCGAGCTCGCCGAGCGCCTCCGCGAGGTCACGCGCAACGACGCGAAGATCAACGCCGCCCCCGAGGGCTACCGCGCCTTCGCCGCCGCGGTCGCGAAGGCCCCCGCGCCGCCGGAGAGCAGCCTCGGCCGCACCCGCCTCCGCTTCTCGGCCAAATGGGTCACGGCCGTCCCGTCGATCGACCTCCGCGCGACGTTCCTCTGCGGCGACGTGCTCATCGCCGGCGCGACGCGCGAGATCCATTGCATTGACCGCCGCACCGGCGAGCTGTGCTGGAGCCAGGCGGCTCCCCGCGCGGTGAGCGTCATGACCCCCGTCGGCCTGGGCCGGCTCCTCCCCGACGGCACGCTGCACCTGCACGACCTCGCGAGCGGCGAGATCTCCTGGGCGGCCCGCCTCGCCCCGCGCGTCGGCGGGAACGCGTCCGGCGCCGTCATCTCGGGCCCCGGCCTGCCCCGCATGCTGATCGTCAGCGAGGGCGCGCGCCACCTGGCCGCGATCGACCTGCACTCCGGCGAGGTCCGCTGGCGCCACGGCGCCCGCCGCGGCGACAACTTCCGCCTGCGCCGCGCCGGCAAGCTGCTCGTCGTCGTGAGCGGCGAGCCCGCCCTCGCGGCGATCGACGTGCTCACCGGCGAGGTCGTCTGGAGGTTCTGCGACCGCCTGCGCTTCGCCTCCCCCGTCGCGGTGGATCACGACGCCCTCTTCGCGCTCGCGGGCGACGGCGCGCTCGTCGGCCGCGGCGGCACGCGCCTGCACCACCTCGACCCCTGGTCCGGCGCGGCGCGCTGGAGCGTCGAGCTCCCCCCGCACGTCGCCCCGGTGGGCGCCCCCCTGCTCGCCCCCGAGACGGTGGTCGTCGTGAGCCACGGCCGCCGCGGCACCGGCCTCGTCGGCTTCGACCGGAGGACCGGCGAGCGGCGCTTCGACCTCACCGCGTGCGCGCAGACCGCCTCGTGCATGGTCGTCGACGACGCGGTCGTCGTGAACAGCGAGGCCGGCGAGCTCGTCGGCGTGGACGCGCACGACGGCGCGATCCGCTACCGCCACGTGTTCACCGGCGGCGTCGAGGGCGAGCGCCCGCGGCGGCTCGAGCCGGTCCTGCGCTCCGGCGCGCTCTTCGTCCCGCAGAGCGAGGTCCACGTCGTGCGCCCCCGCGACGGCGCCCCGCTCGGCAAGGTGCCGACGGACCTCATCCCCGACCTGCTCCGCGTCGACGAGCGCTGCGACGTCTACGTCGCCGAGGAGAGCGGCCACGTCGCGGCCTTCGCCGCGGCCCCGCGGCTCAGCCTGGTGCAGTAGCCGCAGGGGAAATGAGGCTTTCACGGTGAGGGCCGTCGCCGACTACCTGGCCTCGCTCTCCTCCCGCCGGCTCGTCCTGCTCGGCGCCGGCTGCCTCGCCCTGGCCGGCGGCGTCATCGCCGCCCTCGAGCCGCGGGGCGCGCGCCCCTTCAAGACCCTGCTCGCGCTGCTCATCGCCGTGGGCCTGGTCTCCCTCGGCCTCGCCCTGGTCCGCTGGGCCCGCGCCCTCGGCGCGCGGCGCCCCGCCCTCCTGCGCCTCTGGCTCCTCGGCGGCGCGCTCGCCCTGGCCATGGCCGGCTTCTGCACCTACAGCCTCGGCTTCTACTGGAAGGAGACCAACGATTTCTGCGGCATGGCCCACTACGCCGACACGGTCGAGGAGCGCCGCGCCCAGCTCGCCGAGGGGCAGCGGCGCCTCTCCAGCGTCTTCTCCATCCTCCCGGAGCTCGTCGGCTTCAAGGTCTCGGCGACCTGCGCGATGGCCGCGCGCGATATCGATAGAATGGAGCGAGGCCTCTGCCCCTATCACATGACCACGGAGACGCCCTGCGCGTGCGGCGAGGACCGCTGGCCCCCGCCGCGCCCCTGCGAGGCCCCGCAATGCGTGATCGGCGGGAGCCCCGAGCGCCTCCGCTGCCACGGCGATCCCTGGTAGCCGGCCCCTCACCCCTTCATGGGCCGGAGGCCGATCTCTCCCGGACCTCGACCGACCCCGTGAACCTGCCATCGACGCCATGGCCCCGAGATCATCCCGGCAATCTTCCGGTTCACATCGGCGGCCGCTTCGGTAGTGTCCGGGCGAGATCACCGCCATGAACCCTCGCCGCCCCGCAGATGATCCGCGAGCACCGTCCGGCATGAGCGCCGATCCCGCTGGCCCGGATACGCAGCCTTCCCCCTCCACGCGCGCTGAAGCCCGTGGCTCCGCCGTCGCCGTCCCTCCCCAAGGGCGGAGGTGCCATCCGCGGCCTGGGCGAGAAATTCTCCGTCAGCGCCGCGACGGGAACCGGCTCGCTGCAGGTCCCCATCACCACGAGCCCGGGCCGCTCCGGGTTCCATCCCGAGCTCGCGCTCTCCTACGACTCCGGCGCCGGCAATGGCCCCTTCGGCGTCGGCTGGCACCTCTCCGTGCCTCAGATCGCGCGCAAGACCGACAAGGGCCTGCCGCGCTACGACGACGCCCACGAGTCGGACACATTCGTCCTCTCCGGCGCCGAGGACCTCGTGCCGGCGCTGCGCGAAGGCGGCGAGCTCGACCAGCTCGCGGACGGCGACGAGCTCGTCCAGCGATACCGCCCGCGCGTCGAGGGCGCGTTCGCCCGCATCGAGCGGCGCCGGCGCACGCCGACCGGCGTCGTGTTCTGGAAGGTCGTCACCCGCGACAACATCACGCACGTCTACGGCCGTTCGGAGGACGCGCGCATCTTCGACCCCGGCGCGCCCCGGCGCGTCTTCTCCTGGCTCCTCGAGGAGACGCGCGATGACCGCGGCAACGTGATCACCTACGACTACAAGGCCGAGGATCTCACCGGCGTGCCGCGCACCGCGGTCCACGAGGCGCACCGCCACGCCCTCGGCGGCCCGTGCGCGAACCGCTACCTCAAACGGATCCGCTATGGCAACACAATCCCGGGGGACACATCGACCATGCTGTTCGATGTCGTGCTCGACTATGGCGAGCACGACCTCCTGGCGCCCACCCCCGAGGACACAGCGAGCCCCTGGCCCTGCCGCCAGGACCCGTTCTCGACCTACCGCGCGGGATTCGAGATCCGCACCTATCGCCTCTGCCGTCGCGTGCTGATGTTCCACCGCATGCCGGAGCTCGGTCCGCAACCCGCAGCCCCGGATGCCAAGCCGGAGCCGTGCCTGGTGCGCTCGACGGACTTCACGTACGCCGACAACCCGGTGCTCACCCAGCTCATCGCCGTGACCCATTCGGGGTACATCCGCGACCCGGCGACCTCCACCTATCGGAAGAAATCGTTCCCCCCGCTGGAGCTCGGCTATTCTCGACCGGAGATCCGCCGCGACGCCCGGACCCTGGATGAGCGGAGCACGCGCGACCTCGCCGGCTCTCTGGCGAGCGGGGCCCAGTGGGTGGACCTCGACAGCGAAGGGCTCCCCGGCCTGCTCGTGCAGCAGCACCAGGGAGCGC
>CAYQYG010000350.1:0-9907 GCA_964421485.1 uncultured Polyangiaceae bacterium
GGGCCGGCGCCGGATCGCCTGCGGCCGGCGGCGCCTCGACGAACGCCTCGAGCCACGCCTCGGCGGGGGGCCGCGCGAGCACGCCGGCCAGATCGAAGAGCGCCAGGCGCTCGACGCCCGCGGCGCGCGCGGCGGCCACGTCCTCTCGCAGCTCGTGCACGCCGCGGTACATCGGCTCGTCGCCGAGCGCGCCGGGACCGACCGCGCCCAGCGAGGCGCCGGCCCGATCCCCGTAGCGCCGGCGCGCGGCGCGGCACCCCCAGGCGAGCAGCGACACCGCGTCTTCCCGGCGGATCAAGGCGCGCGACCACCCCTCGAGGATCGACGTGTACAGCATCGCGCTGACGTGCGTGAACGCCACGGCGGAGGCGGGCGTCCCGAGCGCGCGCTCCCAGGCGTCCCCGGCCGCGCCCAGCAGCACGAGGGGCACGACCGCGGCCGACGCGTCGATCTGCGACGCGGCGAGGCGCGCCGAGAGCCCCGCGAAGGCCCTGCCCGCCTCGGCGAACGCGGCGTCGTCGCCGCCGGCGGCGAGCAGGCGCGCGGCGCCGCGCGCGCCCGCGATCGCGCCGCGCACGAGGTGGATCGGCGGCTCGAGATCGAAGACGACCTCCCTCGGCGCGACGCCGGCGGCCGCCAGCGCCTCGACCACCTCCACGACGAACGCGACGAACGCCGCCGCGTTGCCGGCGCACGCCCAGCGCCCCTCCTCGTCCGAGATCATCGGCCACACCGCGAGCGGCACCCCGGCGTCCGCGCACGCGCGCGAGAGGTCCGGCAAGCCCGGCGCGGTCCCCGGCCGCACCGCGACCGCGAGCTCGACGCCGTGGCGGCGGAGCAGCCCGAGCACGCGCGGCGCCTGGACCTCCGCGAGCGGCAGGAGCTCGCTCCAGACGCGGCGCGCCGGTGTCGCCGGAGCGGCGGGACCTCCGGTATGCTCGTTCGCCATGAAGATCCTCTACGGCGTCGTGGGCGAGGGGCTGGGGCACGCGATGCGATCGCGCGTCGTGCTGGAGCGCCTGCTCGAGCTCGGGCACGAGCTCGAGATCATGGCGACCGGCCGCGCCACCGAGTTCCTCGCGAGGAGGTTCGAGGGGGTGAACCGCATCCACGGCCTGCACATCATCTTCGAGGAGAACCGGGTCCGGCGCGGGAAGACCCTGTGGTCGAACGTGCTCGCGGGCGCGGCCAGCATACCGAGCAGCATCGCCGCGTATTTCGATCTCATCAAGGATTTCAAGCCGGATCTCGTCATCAGCGACTTCGAGTCGTGGACCTACCTCTATGCCAAGGCCCACCGGCTGCCGAGCCTCTCGATCGACAACCTGCAGATCATCAACCGCTGCACCCAGGACATGGAGGTCCTGGCGGGCCACGAGGCCGATTTCCAGGTCACGCGCGCGTTCGTCAAGGGGAAGCTGCCGTTCTGCGACCATTACGTGATCGCCACGTTCTTCCGCTTGCCGGTGAGGAAGCAGCGGACGACGCTCGTCCCGCCGATCCTGCGGCCGGAGATCCTGGCGGCGCGGCGCCGCGCGGGCGAGCACCTGCTCGTGTACCAGACCGTCGGGGGGAGCCGCTCCGTCGTCGAGTCGCTCGCCGCGACGGGGCTGGAGTGCCGCATCTACGGCATGCGCGGCGCGCTCCAGGGGGAGCAGATCGAGGGGAACCTCCGCTATCGTCCGTTCAGCGAGCAGGGCTTCATCGACGACCTGGCGTCCTGCCGCGCCGTGGTCGCCGGGGCCGGGTTCACGCTCATGGGCGAGGCGGTGTACCTCCGCAAGCCGATGCTCGCGGTGCCGCTCGGCGGGCATTTCGAGCAGCTGTTCAACGCCCGCTACCTCGAGCGCGAGGGCTTCGGCCGCGCCGCGGACACGCTCGAGGATCCCGGCGCGATCCGCCGCTTCATCGAGGCGATCCCGGCGTGCGAGGAGAGGCTCGCCGGCTACGAGCAGGACGGCAACCGGGCGTTCCATGACGTGCTCGACGGCCTGCTCGACCGCGCCGCGGCGGGGATCCTGTGAGCGGACCGCTGAAGATCTACGTGATCCACGCCCACCAGGACGACCGGGAGGCCGGTCAGCTCAGGCGCCACATCGATTCCGCAGAAGGATTAGCGAGCATCGGCGACGTGCCCCAAGGCGGCGCTCCGGATCAGGTTGCGCGTGATAGCATCCATCAGGCGGACAGGATGGTCATCCTGATGTCCGCCGACCTCTTCGCGTCGGTTCGGTGGAAAGCGACGCTGGAACCGGATCTCGAGTCGCTGCCCACGGGCCGCGTCATCTGCGTGCGCCTGCGCGCGGCGATCGCCCCCAAGCGGCTCTCGCCCCACCCCACGCTCCCGCGCGACGGCGGTACGTTCTTCTCGCGTGAGGACAACGAAGAGCGCAGAGATCCGGATGAGGTCTGGCGCGATGTCGTCGCCGACCTGCTCGCCTCGGCGGCTTACCCGGCGCACTTCGCGCAGCGGGCGGCGCTCCCATCGCACATCCCGCGCCCTCGGATCGAGAAAAATATCCGCGCGTTCATCCACGCCGAGAGGGCCGCGACGAGGCCGAAGACCGTCCTCCTCGTCACCGGCGATGGAGGCCGCGGGAAGTCGTGGCTGCTCGACTGGATCGCTGCAGAGCTCGCCGAGAAGAGCATCGTCGCCCGCTCGAACGACCGCGACGAGAGCGTCAATCGACCCGCCGAGACGGAACGCGAAACGGAACGCGAAGCGGAACGCATCTACAGAGACCTGAAGGAGAAGGTCAAGGATCAGCTCGGAGCGGTCGATTCGATCTTCCTGGCCGGCAGCCCCAGTGAGCCTGACGAGCGCCTGCTCGACAAGCTCGCCACGCTCGACAGACGCCTCGCGCTCGCTGGGGGTCAGCTCCTCTGGCTGATCGACGACTGTGACCGAGCGCCGCAGGTATTGAACAAGCTGCTGGCGCTGGGCAAAGAGCTATCTTTCAGGAACGCCTCGCGCACGACGATCGTGGTCGCGATTCGCAAGGCGAGCGCTGACCAGCGCAAGAGCGGCGAGCATGTCCACCGCGTCGAGGTCGGGCCCTTCGAGGAAGGCGAGGACGGGGAGGTCGTCGCGATGCTCGTGAAGACCCTCGGCGTCGACAGACCTGAGGCGAACAAGATAGCCCTCAACAATCCGATCATGGTCGAGCCATGGGCATGGAAGGTCCTCCATTCGCAGAGCGCGCCCACGGTAAGAGAGTACTTGGAAAATGGCAGGGGGAGGACGCTCGCGTCCATCGTCGAGATGTACGTCGAGCGCCTCGAGAGCGATGAGCTCAAGCGGATGCGCAGGAGGGCGCAGAGGATCATCGAGGACCGCACGCTGTCGGGCTGCCGCGGAATCACCGACTGGCAGCTCGAGATCGAGGTGGGCTGGGAGCTCGTCTGTGGCGGCGGGGTCCCCGGTGAGGCTCAGGACGAGGCGATCATCCAGCTGACGCAGGACCTATCCAAGGCATCCACCGCCGACCAGATCTACCTGGAGCGGGCCATCGGGATAGCGCTCCGGCTGCTGGTGCTCCGGAAAAAGGATCGCGCAAGGGTACGGAAGTTCCTTCACATCGCGGCGCCGGCCGACGGCCACGCCCGGACGACCAGGCTCGCGGCCCTCGCGGCGCAGGCCTGCGTCGACGGGGTGAAGCAAGGAGATGACGAGGTGGCCTCGGCGGTGGCGGGCTGGTTCGATTTCGGATGGCACCTCCTCGGGGGCCTGCCCGACTCCGGGCGGCTGGCCCTGGCGGAGGTCGCGATCGACATGGACATGGCCCTGTGGAAGAGAGAGGGGGCGCCGGCGACGAGGGCCGCGGGGGAGCGCTCGATCCTCGCGAGGGCCATCCTGTCCGGGGACGCGACCCTCTACGCGGCCCTCTGCGGCGTGCAGCGGGTCAGCAGCGACGAGCGCTCCATCCCCCAGCGGCGAGCTGGCGCCGGCCGGGGTGACCAATACATCGATGTCGTCGACGACGCGATGTCCGGCATCGTGTCGCGGGCGATGGTCAAAGGGATCCGATCGAGCTGGCGTGTGCTCTTGCTCGGGCGACATGTCCCCAAGCTCGCCGTCTTCTCGACGTTCCTCGTCTCGCCCGTCGGCTCCCGGGACGCCGGGGACCGCGAAGCGATCGTCGAGAGGGTCAAGAACCAGTGGCTCCGCCTCCGGGACAGCAAGGTGACCTCGCCCATCGTGCTGAGGGCGCTGGCGCTGCCGATCGCGATGGCCATCGTCAGGTCCTTGCCGAAGCTCCCCAGGCACAATCCATGGCGCTATCCGAACGAGGTCGCCAGCTTCTTCTGCGATCCCATCAATCGACACAGAAAGACCCTCGAGGGGATAATCAACCTCGGCCGATCCCTGGACACGGACGAGCCCGCGAGCCTCGATGATCTGGCGCGGGAGACGAGATCGATCATCGACGCCGAAGGATTGCCGTTCTGTGCCCTTGGCGCGACGATCATCGAGTCCGTGTGGGGCATGGCCATCGATGGGCTCGATGTCATGCGGACCGCCCGCTCGCTCAAGGGCTTGCTGGAATACGCGCTCTCTCCTGCACGGCCCGAGCGGGCCGGGTACGCGCAGTCCTGCCTGTTCATCATGTACCGACTGCTGTCCGCGCACGCCCCCCACGACGGCGCCGCATCGAAGACCTATGCCGACGCCCTGGCGGAGTACAGATACATGCTGGACCGGTGGCTGAAGACGGAGCCGCCGGGCTTGCACAGGACCAGGAGCAACAAGGAATTCAATGTACAGATATTCCACCTCTTTCGATACACCCGGGCTGCCTGGAGCGCCGACGCGAGCCGCTCGACGAGCGTCTTCGAGGGGTGGACGAGGGCCCTGATGAGACGAGAGGACCAGGAGGGCAAGCCGGACGAGGCGACGGCGGCGACGCTGCTCGAGGAGATATTCTACCTGGGTTACGAGCTCAACCTCTGGGAGCAGGCGGACGAGCTCCTGGAGGTCTGGCGGGAGGAGCTCAAGGCCTGGAGCTCCGTTCCGCGGAAGCGCGATGGAGCGCGGAGGCTGCGCGGCTTCTACGAGGCGCACCTACGCCGCCTCCACAAGCAGCGCGCCGACAGCGTTCATCGGATCTACCGCCACATCCGCCTCGATCGAGCACAGAATCAATGGAGCGTCGTCTCGTCGTTCGCGCGCGACGACAGGCTATTCGTCGACGAGAGCCCCACGCCGGAACATGGGCTGACCTGCCCCATGGAGGACACCTTCTATTATTTCTTGCGAAGACACGCGCGGTTCCGCCGGCAGGCGTGTGAAATACTCGCGCACGCGCTGGAAGCAGAGGAGATGATCGATTGGTTCCAGTTCCTGGTGCAAAAATCGGCGGAGATCATCTTCGGGTCGTCGGAGGATGACCCGCTCGCGAGCCCTCGGGCCGGATGAATGTGGAGAGGCCGTGGCCTACAGCGAATTCACGCACCGAGCTCACAGGCGAGCCCTCGACGCGGTCCGGCGGGGCGGCCTGATCGGCAGGATCTTCCACGACCTCGCGTATGGCCGGGCAGAGGCGCTCGTGCGACGGATGAGCCCCTACGTGCGCGATGGATCCTGCCTGGACGTCGGCTGTGGCACGGGCCATGTCGCCGCGGTCCTCCAGCGCACATGCCCCAGGGTGGTGGGCGCGGACCTGCAGGACCTCCGGGCCGTGGACGTCCCCTTCGTCGAGGCGGACGCGCGGCGCCTCCCGTTCGATCGCGGGGCGTTCGACTCGGTGCTCCTGGTGACGGTGCTCCACCACGTCGACGGGGATCTCCATCGGGCGATCCTCGCGGAGGCGGTCCGGGTCGCCGGGCGGTGCGTCGTCCTCGTCGAGGACGTCTTCCAGGGGCGCGCCGAGCGGCTCTACGTGAAGCTCATGGACCGCGTCTACAACCTGGATTTCGGCCCCCATCCCCACTCGAACCGGCGCACGGCGGAGTGGGGCGCGCTCCTCGGGGAGGCGGGCTGTCGCCGCGTGGAGCACGAGGAGCAGCTCGTTCGATTCGCCGGCATGCCGATGCGCCAGGCGGTCATCGTCGGATACGTCGCGTGACCTCCCTCCCCGGGGCGCGCCGGCCGCGGGCGCGGCGGGGGCCGCGGCGGCCGGCGCGGCGATCGGGCGCGGCGCGGCGCGCTCGTGGTAGCATCGCGGCCACATGAACGGCGAGCTTCGTTGGGGCCCTTGGTCGGCGATGGCGGCGGTGGTGCTCGGCGCGGCGCTCCTTGCGCCGCCCGCGGGGGCGCAGAGCAAGGAAGAGCTCGACCAGGCGCGCGTCACGTTCCAGGAGGCCGTGGCGCTCATGGCGGCGAACAACTGCGCCGCGGCGCTGCCGAAGTTCCAGGCGGTCGTGAAGGTGAAGCGCACGCCGCAGGTGCTCTTCAACATCGGCGAGTGCGAGGGGCGGCTCGGCAAGCTGGTCTCGGCGCTCGGCAACTTCCGCCTCGCGGCGGCCGCCGCGGAGGGCGACAAGAAGGCCAGGGACGTCGCGTCGCAGGTGGGCCAGCGGATCGAGGATCTCGAGGCGCGCATCCCCAGGCTCTCGATCAAGCGCGGCGCGGGCGCGGAGACGGCGACGATCCTGCTCGACGGCACCGAGCTCGGCGCCTCCGACATCAGCGCCGAGATCCCGGTCGATCCGGGCTCGCACGCGGTCGTGGCGCGGGTGGGCGACAGGGAGGCGTTCAGCGAGACGGTGCAGATCGAGGAGAAGGGCGCGAAGACGGTCGAGGTCGTGATCGAGGCCTCGCCGGCGGACAGACCCGTCGAACAGCCGCCCCCGCCGCCGCCCGATGCGCCGCCGCCCAAGCCGGCCTCGAAGGTGCCGGGCATCGTCGTGCTGAGCGCGGGCGTGGCGAGCGCGGTGGCAGGCGCGGTGTTCCTCGGCCTGCGCGGCGGGGCGCTGAGCGACCTCGACGCGGTCTGCGACAGCGACAACCGGTGCCCGCCCTCCGCCGAGGACACGGCGGACAAGGGCAAGCTCTACACGGGCCTCGCCGAGGTGACGCTCCCGCTCGGCGTGATCGGCATCGGCGTGGGGATCGCGATGCTCGTGACGAGCGGCGGCGAGAAGCCCAAGGACGGCGAGGCCGCGCCCGCGGATCCGGCGGCCAAGGGGCACGGCCGAGGCGTCGCGGCGCGGCGCGCGCCCAGCGTGGTGGCGACCGCGCCGGGCGCCGACGTGGGCGGGATCAGCGTGATCGGCCGGTTCTAGCGGCCCGTCGCGTGGCGGGGCTCGCCCCAGGGCTCGTCGCCGTCCTCGATCCGCACCAGCACCACGGTGATGTTGTCCCGGCCGCCGTTCTTGTTGGCGAGGTCCACGAGCCGGCCGCACGCCTCGGTCAGCACCACGTTCTCGGCCACGATCCTCGCGATCTCGGCGTCCTCGACGAGGCCGTGCAGCCCGTCGGAGCACAGGAGGAACACGTCGCCGGCGAGGACCGGCTCCGCCCTGAGATCCACATCGACCGTGGGGCCGATGCCGAGCGCGCGCGTGATCACGTTCTTCGGGAGGTACGCGAGATCGCTCTCGGTGAGATCCGGGCGCTCGAGCAGCGCGTCCTGCACGAGCGAGTGGTCCCGCGTGAGCTGGCGGATCGATCCGTCGCGCAGGAGATAGCAGCGGCTGTCGCCCGCGTGCGCGATGTAGAGCGTGCCCTCCTCGGGGCCGAACGCCGCCGCGACGACCGTGGTGCCCATGCCGCGGTGCGCCCGGGAGTCGTCGGCGCGCGCGAAGATCTTCGCGTTCGCGTCCTTCACCGCGGCGCGCAGGCGGTCGCCGATCGTCGCCTTGCGCCGCTTGCCGCCGCCGTCGCGGAAGTACCCGGCGATGGTGCTCGCGGCCATCCGGCTCGCGACCTCGCCCGACTGGTGCCCGCCCATGCCGTCGGCCACGACGAAGACGTTGAACTCCGGGAGCAGGATGAAGCGATCCTCGTTGTGAAGGCGCGCCCTGCCGACGTCGGAGATGCCTGCCGCGATCGCCCGCATCCGACCGGAGTCTAGACGAGCGCCGGCTGGGGCGGAACCGGGGTTTGGGGCGGAGGGCGCGCCAAGTGGAGCGCGACCCGGAGCCCCGAATGTCGAACGCGTTCCGCTCACCGGGACGGGTCGGCCGGGCGGCCGCGTCACGCGGCGCGCGGCGCCGGGACCGAGATCTTCTTCCTCGCGGCGGGCCGGCGGGTGACGTCGTTGAGCACCACGCCGAGGATGCGGCGGGGGCCGAGCTGCGCGGCGGCCTTGCTGAGGTCGGCGCACCTCGTGACCGAGACGCGCGCGACCAGGAGCACGCCGTCCGAGACCTCCTCGAGCACGTTGGCGTCTCCGGCGCCGAGCACCGCGGGGCCGTCGATGACCACGTAGTCGAACGCGCGGCGGAGCACGCCGATCGCCGCGCCGAAGCACGGGGAGTGCAGGACGCCCGGATCGACCGCGCTGCCCCTTGGTTCGGCCACTACCGAAAATGTGGGGCTCACGCGGACGATTCCGAGCGGGCGGCGCTCGCCGAGCATGCGCCGGCGGAGCTGGTAAGTGAGCCCGCCGTGGGGCGGCACGCGGAGGCCCAGCGAGGCGGCGACGCGCGGCCGCTCGAGGTTGCCCTCGACGAGCACGACCCGCGCGCGCGCGGCCTCGGCGAGCGTCAGCGCGAGGCGGACGGCGAGCGCGGTCTTGCCCTCCTGCGGGCCGGGGCTCACCACGGCGACGACCATCCGGCCGTCGCCCTCGCCGCCGCCGCGCCGCTGATCGAGCCTGTGCCGGAGCACGCGGAGCGCGGCGAGCACCGGCGGCGGCACGCCGCGCACGAGCTCGAGCGCGCTCACCCCGTCGAGATCGAAGCCGCCGTCGATCTCCTCCACCTCGGGCTCGGCCTCGATCACCGTGATCCCGCGGGGGCCGATCACCGTGAGCGCCGCCCCCGGATCGACGGGGATCGAGCGGGCCGGGGCGGGCGCGGGCGGCGGCAGTATCGGGCTGCCGAAGCGGAGCGTGACGGAGCGGGCGCGGGTCGCGAGGAACGGGTCCGGACCGGGCCCCGCCGGGGCCATGCGGATCGTGACCTGCTCGTCGCGGAGCGCGGGATCCAGGGCCGCGCCGGCGGGACCGCCCGGGGGCTCCGCGGCGGCCTCCCCGGGGTCGTCCGGATCGCCGGGGTCACCCGCGCCGCCGGGCGGATCCGCCGCAGGCCCCTGCCCCTTGGGCTGCGCCCAAGGGGCAGGGGTGAGGGCGCGCTCGCGGGCGCCGGGGATCTGCGGCATCGCGACGAGCAGGGGCGGGCCGCCGAGCGCGCCGAGGTCGCCCTCGTCGTAGAGCGTGTCGTCCAGCAGCACGCGCGCGCCGGCGAGGCCGAACGCGAAGAGCAGCGAGAGCAGCGCGCCGACGATGAACACGCGCCCGCGGCCGCGCTCGGCCCGCGTCGGCAGGTAGGCCGGATCGAGGATCGCCATCTCGATGTCGCTCTTCTTCTCCGCGGCCTCGGCGCGCATGTTCGCCGCGCGCTCGTTCGCCTGCACCGTCCTGAGGTAGTCGCGGGCGCGCTCGAGCTCGAGGCGCAGCCGGTGCCACTCGGTCTCGAGCTCGACGATGTCCTCCACCGGCGCGGGCGCGGCGCGGGGCGCCGCGCGGGCCTCCCGGGGCGCGGGGGCCGCGACGCGCGCGCGCCGGGCCGCGATCTGCCGGATCAGCGCGTCGCGGCTCTCCTCGAGCTCGGCGCGCCGCTCCGGGGAGAGGTCCGCGGGCAGGCCCGCGGGCGACGGCGGCGCCACACCGGCGCGGGCCCTCTGGAGGGCCGCCTCCGCCGCGGCGAGCTCGCGCCGCGCGCTCTGGACCCGGCCCTTCGCCGCGATCGCGTCGGGGTGGACGGGCTTCACCGTCTGGAGCCTCTCGGCGAGCGCGGCCTC
>CAYQYG010000351.1:0-9842 GCA_964421485.1 uncultured Polyangiaceae bacterium
CGCCACACAGCGGCTCGCCGAGGCGCTAGACGTGCCGCACATCCACACGCCGCATTGATCAATTCAATCTGAAATCCGAGCACGGAGGGGTTGATGAAGAAGATCGCGACGATGGTCTCCGCCTGCGCTATCGCGGCGCTCGCGTCGGGGTGCGAGGGCGACGGGATCGAGGTGGGCACGTTCGAGGCGCTCTGGACGATCGACGGGACCACCGATCCCGAAGCGTGCCTGTTCTACGCGCCCGATCCGGCCGTCGGCATGGATTTCGAGATGCTGATCTACGAGGGCGACTATCTGGTCGCCCAGGCGCACGCGGATTGCCGGGACTTCGGGATCCAGTTCGATCTGGCCGAGGGCACCTACGACGGGGTGGCGACCATGATCGAGCCCTACACGCAGGAGGCGGTCTCCACCAGCGTGGAGGTGCCCGCGATCCAGATCTTCGAGGACACGAGGACGACGATCGACATCGAGTTCCCGGGGGCGTCGTTCCCCACCCTCTGAACCGGCCCGCTCAGCCGCGCCCCCCGCCCGGCGTGCCGAGATTCCATCTCGTCCGCCCCCCATAGCGTCACCGCTCAGCGCTGTGTCCGCTGGCACCCTCGTTGCGATGGAGCCGAACGAGGGGGGCCTCATGAAACCGATCAAGACCGTACTTCAAGGCGCGGCGCGCGCTCCATGGCGCGCCGCCGCGATGGCGATCACGATGGCGCTCGCCGCCGGCACGGCCGGCTGCGCGGCCACCATCGCGACGGAGGACGCCGCGTTCGCGGTGCATGGATATTCGGCAGTGTACGTCGACACGGCGCCGTTCGACATCGATGTGTACCCACGCGTCTATTACCGCGGCGCGTACGCGTACTACGTCGACGACTCCTGGTATTACCTGTCCGGGGGCCGCTGGGTGGTCTTCCGCACCGAGCCGCCGGAGCTCTATCGATATCGCGTCCGCTACCTGCCGCCCGCCTACCGGGGCGGCTACGTCGGCTACCCGCGCAGGTTCGAGCGGCGGTTCGAGCGGCGGTTCGAGCGGCGGGAAGAGCGGCGGGAAGAGCGGCGGCGGGAAGAGCGGCGGCGGGAAGAGCGGCGGGAAGAGCGGCGGGAGGAGCGGCGGGAAGAGCGGCGGGGCTACACGCGGGACTGAGCCATCGATTTCCCGGCCTCGTCGTCCCCGCCCGCTCAGCCGCGCGGCCAGACCACGCCGCGGGCCCTGAGGTCGTCCACGGTGTCGGCCAGCGTCTCCAGGGGGTCCCGCGAGCTCCACCCGAGCTCGCGGCGGGCCTTCGAGGAATCCACGTACCAGTAGTGCTGGCCCATCTCCGCGGACACCGGATCCACCGGCAGGTCCACCGAGAGGTGCTTCTTCGCGCGCTCCAGGAGGTGCGCGCCGGCCCTCGCCAGGGTGACGCTGCGCGGCGCCTTGAGCCTCGGCGCGGGCACGCCGGAGATGCGGGAGAGGCGGCCGAAGAAGGCCTCCATGGTCATGTTCGCCGCGCCGAGCAGGTACCGCTCGCCGGGGCGGCCGCGCGACATGGCGAGGATCATCCCGGCCGCGGCGTCGCGCACGTCGACGAAAGAGAGGCCGCCGGCGGGGGTGAAGGGGATCCGCTGCTCCAGGAAATTCACGACGTCGCCCGTGGAGGAGCCGTGCGCGTCGCCGGGGCCGAGCAGGAGGGAGGGGTTCACGGCGACGACCTCGAAGCCCTGGCCATTGCGATCGAGCGCGGCCCGCTCGGCGTAGAGCTTGGAGCGGTAATAAGGCCAGGCGGCGATGATGCCGATCGGGGTGTCGGCCGTCTCGTCCCGCACCTCGTCGGGGCCCGCGGTGACCGCGACGACGCCGCTCGTGCTGGCGATGACGGCGCGCTTCACGCCGGCGTCGCGGCACGCGTCGAGCGCGATCTTGGTGCCCTCGACGTGCACGCGGTAGAGCGCGCCGGCGTCGTCCCGGTCGCGCGAGACCCTCCCGGCGCAATGGAAGACGCCCTCGCAGCCCGCGGCGGCGTCGCGCACGGTGGCAGCCTCGAGCACGTCGCCGCGGCGGACCGTGACGCCGCGCGCGGCGAGGCGAGGCTCATCGCCGCGGCAGAGGGCCACGAGCTCGTGGCCGGCGTCGCGGAGCTGATGGACGAGGTGCGTGCCGAGGAAGCCGGTCGCGCCGGTGACGAGGTATCGGGTCATCCTTGTGCTCGGGTGGAGGCGCCGCCGCGCGGGCTCGAGAGGTCGAACACCTTCTGGAAGGTCTGGAGGAGCGAGATGTCGTTCGATTTCACGGCGCCCGTCATGAACTCCATCGGGCTCGGTGTGTAGGCCTCGCGGACGATCTTGATGAAGATCTCCGGCGTCGTCTTGAGGACGCAGTCCGCTTGCTGGTTGGGCGGCTTGCCGAGCCGGGCCTCGCAGCCGTTCGGGTCGATCCGGAGGGTCCATTTGGCCTCGCTCTCGGCGCCGAGCGTGAAGTAATACGTGATCGGCTGCGAGACGCGGCCCGCGACGTATTTCTCCTCGAGCTCGCGGAAGAGCGAGACGAGCGGGTGCTCCTTGACCGGCGCGGGCCGGTCGGCGGGCTCGAGGCGGCGGAGGTCGAGCACGCCGCCGTCGCGGAGCGCGGTGACGGCGAGCTGCGCGAGCTCGGCGACCTTGCGGCTGGCCTGGGTGAGCTTCATCCCCGCCGTGAGCCGGCGGAGCTCCGAGACCTCGAGCGGGGGGCCGATCCGCGCGGTGATGTCGCGGCGGACGGGCAGCGTGCGGCCCTTGGGCAGGGCCTGGTAGGTGCCCCCGAGATAGACCGGGAGGATGTCGACGTGGTGCGTGAGCGCGAGGTGGCCGATCACGGGCTTGAACTCGTGAATGGCGCCGTCGGGGCTGCGCGTGCCCTCGGGGAAGATCAGGATCGTGCGGCCGCGATCGAGGATGTCGCCCGCCTGCCGGAGCGCCTGGCGCAGGCCGCCCTTGCGATCGAAGGGGGCGAGGTTCGTGAGGTTCTCGAAATAGGCGCGGCGCCAGCGATCGGCCTCGAAGAAGTAGTCCTGCGCGGCGAGCGAGACGAGGTCCTGGCCATAGCTGCCGAGCGCGTACTTCACGAACCCCATGTCGAGGTGGCTCGTGTGGTTCGAGACGACGATCGCGTTGCGGTTGTGCGGGATGTACGCGCGGCCGTAGACGGTCGGGCGCATGACGCGGTCGTAGAAGCCCATCTGGGCGACGGTCATGACGCGCTTGGCGGCGTCGGCCACGGCGGGCGGGAGGCGGATGGGCTCCTCCTCGATCTTGCCCTCCTGTGGCCGCGGGGCGTCGAGCGCGCCCGCGGCCTCGGCGACGAGGCGCTCGACCTCGCCGACGGTCTCGCACTTCGCGAGCCGCGCGACGTCGAGGGGGCGGCCGGCCTGCGCCTCGAGCGCGACGGAGAGCTCCATCGCCATCAGCGAGTCGAAGCCGAGGTCGCCCTTGAGCGTCATCGCGGCGCCGAGGTCGGCCGCCTTGCGGTTCGTGATCGCCGCGATCGCCTGCCGCGCCTGGCCCGACGCGGCGGCGCCCGCGTCCGCGTCGGCGGGCGGCGGCGCGGTCGCGGCGACCAGGCGGCCCAGGATGGCCTTGACCTCGGAGCGCTTCACCTTGCGCGTGGCAGTGCGCG
This sequence comes from uncultured Polyangiaceae bacterium, assembly GCA_964421485.1. Classification (GTDB taxonomy): domain Bacteria; phylum Myxococcota_A; class Polyangia; order Polyangiales; family Polyangiaceae; genus CAYQYG01. The sequence goes on from CAYQYG010000351.1 coordinate 3,635, forward strand.
GCAGGTCGGCCTCGTAGAGGTGCGCGACCGCCGGCTGGCTGACCTTGGGGAGCGCCTGGAACGCGTCGCGCAGGGCCTGGAGCGCGCGCTCGTTCCGCTCGGCGCGCGGCGCCCCTCCGTCCTCCCCGGCGCCCTCGGGCACCGCGAGGCACGCGACGCGCTCGCCGCCGCGGCCGTCGTCGATGCCGACGATCGCGAGCTCCTTGACGTGATCGATCTTGCCGAGGAGGTTCTCGACGTCGTCGGGGTACACGTTCTCGCCGCTGGTCGTGACGATGACGTCCTTCGCCCGCCCGACCAGCACGAGCCGCCCGCCGTCGTCGAGCTTGCCGAGGTCGCCGGTGTGCAGCCACCCCTCCTCGTCGAGCGCCTGGGCGGTGGCCTCCTCGTCGCCGGCGTAGCCCTTCATGACGTTGGGGCCGCGCGCGACGACCTCGCCGACGCCGCTCGCGTCGGGATTGTGGATCCGGACCTGGACGCCGGGGATCGGCTTGCCGACGTGGCCGGCCCGCGTCTTCGGTGAGGCCTTCGAGACGGTGAGCACCGGCGAGGCCTCGGTGAGGCCGTAGCCCTCGGAGAGCGGCAGGCCGATGCCCTTGAAGAGCTCGGCGGTGTCCTTCGGGAGCGCCGCGCCGCCGGAGATCAGGAAGCGGACGCTGCCGCCGAGCGCCTCGTGGAAGGGCCCGAAGAAGAGCCGGCCCGCGTTGAGGCCCGCCCGATCGCCGAGCATGCGGTTCAGCTCGAGCGCCCAGTTGAACGCGGTCTCCGCGGCCTTGCCCTGCTCCTTGACGCGCGCGGTGATGCGGCGCTCGAGCATCTGCCAGAGCGCGGGCACGCCGACCATCGCGGTCACGCGGCCCCTGCGCAGGCCCTCGCCGAGCCGCTCGGCGCTGAGCTCGTCGAGGTAGATGACGCGCGCCCCCTGCGAGAGCGGCAGGAGGAGGCCGCAGGTGAACTCGAACGTGTGGTGCAGGGGGAGCACGCTGAGCACGCGATCGCGCGGCGAGAGCGGGAAGATCGGCGCGAGCGAGGCGACGAGCGAGGTGAAGTTCGAGTGCGTGAGCATCACGCCCTTCGGGTCGCCGGTCGTGCCGCTCGTGTAGATGACGCTCGCGAGGTCCTCGCCGCTCGGCCGCGCGAAGGAGGCGGACAGGGCCTCGCCCGGCGCGGGCTCCTCGGTGAACGCGACGAGGTCGAGCACGCGCAGGTTGGGCAGCGCCTCGCGCACCGCGCGGCCGACCTTCTCCTCGACGCCCGCGTCCCAGAGCGCGATCGCGGCCGTCGACGAGCGGAGGACGTTGGCGAGCTGCGGGGCCTCGAGCCCCGGATCGACGGGCACCGCGACCGCGCCCGCGCGGAGGATGCCGAAGTACGCGATCGGCCACGCGGGCTGGTTCGCGCCGGAGAGCAGCACCCGGTCGCCGTGCCGCACGCCGAGCGCGGCGAGCCGCGCCGCCGTCGCGCGCGCGGCGTCGCGCAGCTCGCGGTAGCTCGTGCGCGAGAGCCCGTCCTGCTCGAGCCTCTGCAGCGCGAGCGCGTGGTCGTGCCGGTCCGCGACCTCGTCGAGCATGTCGATCAGGTTGTCGTAGGGCCGGAGCGGCTTGAGCTCGCGCCGCAGACGGTCCTCGATCTGCGGGTAGACCCATTTCTCGAGGCCCGGCAGGTGCACCTCCCACATCCACTCCCGCCAGTCGAGCGACTCGGGGTGCCACGTGAACCTCGCGCGCTCCCCGGGCGGCATGCGGTCCATCGCGGCGCGCGTGTTCGCGCACGAGAAGACCCAGTCGGCCTCCGCGACGAAGGGCATGAAGAGCTCGAGCACGCCCGCGGTCTTCTCCTCGGCCTTCGCCGCGCTCTCGAGCGCCGCGGCCGCCGGCCTGAAGAGCGCCGCCGCCGGGCCCACGCTCGCCCTGCGCAGGAGGCCGCCGAGCCCGCGCATGGCGCCCGCGATCGCGCCCGCGCCGTGCGTCTCGTACTGCCGCTTCGTGATCCCGCGCGACTCGAAGCGCGCCGAGACGATATCGAAGAGCTTCGTCTTCTTGCCGTCGAAGACCTGCCGGCGCTTGTAGAGCCCCGCGAGCTCCATGTAGCGCGTCGTCCGGCAGCCGTTCGTGTCGGTGGTCCCGTACTGGTACACGGCGGGCGCGCGGCCCTCGAGCAGCTCGCAGAGCGAGGCGATCATGCCGCTCGCCACCATGTCCACCGGGATGATGTCGAGGTGCACGCTGTGGTCGCCGGGGAACTGCACCTGGCCCTTCGAGGCCATGTAGAGGTACGGCGCCGAGGTGTTGATGCCCTCGTTCCAGCCGGGGAACGGGAACTCGACGGACGACTCGATGACGGCCGGCCGCACGATCGTGAACGGCAGGCCGGAGCTCGCGAGCACCTGCTCGCCGATGCTCTTCGTGTACGTGTAGATGTTGGTCCAGCCCCAGAAGATCGCGCGCTCCCTGCCGGCCTCGATGAGGTGGTCCTTGATGAACTTGCGCTTCACCTTGGCGAGCTCGTCCTCGAGCGCGCTGCCGCGGCAGGGCTCGCCGCGCGCCTCGAGGTTCGCCTTGGCCTCGTCGAGGAACGCGCTCTGGCGGAACGCGTCGTCGCAGCGGTGCCGCGCCTGCTTGATGAGGTCGAGGCACTCGTCGATCTCGCGCTGCGGGTTCCAGTGCGATCGGTCGAGCGTGCGCTTCGGGCACGAGGCGCCGAACCAGGTCTCGCCCGCGGCGCGGGGGAAGGGGACCTCGAGCGGGCTGTCCTCCTCGATGAGGCCCGCGCGGTAGCCGGCGACGTAGCAGGTGCTCGTGTGCATGACCCGCGCGTGCAGCGCCCGCGCGAGCTCCGCGAGGTTGTTCACGCCGAACGCGTTCACCTCGAGCGCCTCGTCGAGCGGCGGGTTGAAGTCGACCACGCCCGCCACGTTGACGACCGCGTCGATCGTGCCGGTGAGCTCGGGGACGAGGCGCGCGAGGCCGAGCAGGGGCAGGACCACGTCGCCCGCGACGGGCGTGATCTTCTCGCGCAGGAACGCCTCGAACGCGGGCCCGGGCCGCTGCGCGCGCAGCGGATCGAAGACCGGCGACGAAGCGATCTGCGCCCAGAACCGCTCCTCCGGCGACTGGTCGTCCTTGGGCCGGACCAGGAGGTACAGGTGCCCGATCTCGGGGAAGCGGGTGAGCAGCATCGCCACCCAGACCTTGCCGAGGAACCCCGTGCCCCCGACCACCACGAGCCGCTTCCCCGCAAGCACCTGCGAGGGCACGAGCGGCGGCGCCGCGGCCCCGCTCATGACCAGGGCCTCGCCCAGGCCGGGCTTCTCCCCGATGTTTCCCACGCCGTTCGTTCCGACCATCTCGCTCATCGACACTCCGCGAAGCGCCGTGGATTCGCGCCTCGGGCGGAACGCGTCAAGTGGCGCACGCTCCGCGGATCGCGCAAGACGCCTGCGAAGCCGATTACGCGCCGATTACGCGCCGCGAGCACGCCTGCGAGGGGCGGTTAACGCGTTGCGGCGAGGGTCGCTCGGGCCGCGCCGCTCACTCCGCGCGGTGGGGGATGCGGACGCCCTTCTGCTCGGCGACGTGGATGGCCGTCTCGTAGCCGGCGTCGGCGTGGCGGATGACGCCCATGCCGGGGTCGATCGTGAGCACGCGCTCGAGCCTCCGCGCGGCGGCGTCGGTGCCGTCGGCGACGATCACCATGCCGGCGTGCAGCGAGTTGCCGATGCCGACGCCGCCGCCGTGGTGGAAGCTCACCCAGGACGCGCCGCCCGCGGTGTTCGCGAGCGCGTTGAGGAGCGCCCAGTCGGCGATCGCGTCCGAGCCGTCCCGCATGGCCTCGGTCTCGCGGAATGGAGACGCGACGGAGCCGCAGTCGAGGTGATCGCGTCCGATCACGATCGGGGCCTTCACCTTGCCGCTGCGGACGAGCTCGTTGAAGGCGAGGCCGACCTTCGCGCGGTCGCCGTAGCCGAGCCAGCAGATGCGCGCCGGCAGGCCCTGGAAGGCGATCCGCGCCTCGGCGAGCTCGATCCAGCGGCGGAGGTCGGGATCGCCCGGCACGGCCTCGAGCACGGCGCGATCGGTCTCGAGGATGTCCGCCGGATCGCCGGAGAGGGCGACCCAGCGGAAGGGGCCCTTGCCCTGGCAGAAGAGCTCGCGGATGTACGCGGGCACGAAGCCGGGGATCTCGAACGCGCGGGCGCAGCCGGCGTCGGCGGCGCAGGCGCGGATGTTGTTGCCGTAGTCGAAGACCTCGGCGCCGCGCGCCTTCATCTCGAGCATCGCGTCGACCTCGAGGCGCATGCTGTCCCTGGCCCGCGCGACGTAGCCGGCCGGATCGGAGGCGCGCAGCGCGGCGGCCTGCTCGAGCGTGAGGCCCTGCGGGACGTAGCCGTTCAAGGGGTCGTGCGCGGCGGTCTGCTCGGTGACGAGATCGGGCGTCACGCCGCGGCGGACGAGCTCCGGGTAGACGTCGGCCGCGTTCGCGCAGATCGCGATCGACCGCGGCGAGCCGCTCCTCGCGCTCTCCTCGACGGCGGCGAGCGCGCGATCGAGGTCGTCGATGCGCTCGTCGACGTAGCGCGTGCGCAGCCGCTTCTCGATGCGGGCCGGGTCGATCTCGACGCCGAGGCAGGCCATGCCGGCCATCGTGGCGGCGAGCGGCTGCGCGCCGCCCATGCCGCCGAGGCCCGCGGTGAGCACCCAGCGGCCGGCGCGGCCGGGGACTCGCGCCTCGTGCGCCTTGCGCGCGGCGACGAACGTCTCGAAGGTGCCCTGCAGGATGCCCTGCGTGCCGATGTAGATCCACGAGCCCGCGGTCATCTGGCCGTACATCGTGAGGCCGAGCGCCTCGAGCCTGCGGAACTCGTCCCAGGTGGCCCAGCGGCCGACGAGGTTGGAGTTGGCGATGAGGACGCGCGGCGCGTCGGGGTGCGTGCGGAAGCGGCCGACGGCCTTGCCCGATTGCACGAGCAGCGTCTCGTCGTCCGCGAGGTCCCTGAGCTCGCGCACGATGACGTCGAACGCCTCCCACGAGCGCGCGGCCTTGCCGGTGCCGCCGTAGACGACGAGATCGTCGGGGCGCTCGGCGACCTCGGCGTCGAGGTTGTTGTGGATCATCCGGAGCGCCGCCTCCTGGATCCACCCCTTGCAGCTTCGCTCGGGCCCGCGCGGCGCGCGGACGGGGCGGGGCCCCTTCGCTCCTCCGGTGCTCATGCACCCCGTTTACCCGAGCGGCCGCCGCGCCACCACACCGAGGGCGCGCGGAGCGGCCCGGCTTCGCGGTATGCTCTCCGGGCGGACGGATCCACCCCGCCGCCTGCCGGAGAGCCTCCATGACCTCGACGCCTCGCGCCTCCTCGCCCTCGGCCCGCCTCGCCGCCCCGCTCGCGGCGGTCGCGCTCGCGCTCGCGCTCGCGAGCGCCGGCTGCGGCAAGGTCGGCTGCTTCCGGTGGACCGAGGCGGAGGGTGAGTGCCCCTCGCAGGACGCGGCCGCGGAGTACTTCGGCTCGAACCAGTGCGGGGGCTCGATCGAGTCGGTCGACAGCGAGGGCGAGCTCGACGGCGCGTACTGCTGCTACGACGTGACCGAGCGCGACGACGGCGACTACTACGACTGCGCCGTCCCCGCCGAGTAGGCGCCCTAGCCCGACGCGGGCTCCTCGAGCCGGCGGAGCGCGCCCTCGTCGAGCGCCGCGGCGCCCTCGGGGCAGGGGCCGCGGGGGTAGGCGAGCGCGGGCTCGCCGTCGTGCACGTAGATGTGCTGCGCGTCGACGTGGCCGTGCGCGGCGCCGGCGGCGTGCAGGGCGGCGACGGCCTCGGCGAGGCGCGCGCGCTGGCCCCGCGTGAGGCCGCGCGGCGCGTCGGCGAGCGCGCGGCCGCGGGGCGGCGCGATCCAGATCTCGCCGGCGGCGAGGTCGACCCGCAGGACCGCGGGGAGCGCGGCGTGGCCGGCGCGGGCGAACGCGCGGGCGCGGGCGAGCTCCTCCTCGGTGGCCGGCAGCACGAGCACGTCGCGCTCGAGCCAGCGATCGTGGCGGCGGGTCATGGCGTCGCGGCCGTCGCTGGCCTCCGCGGCCTCGGCGAGCCTCGCCTCGGGCTGCGGCGCCTCGCTCGCGCGCGGGCGCGCGCTCCGGCGCGCGGCGCGCGGGCGGAGGCGCTCGGGCCACGCGAGCGAGATCGGAAGAGCACACGTCTGAACTCCAATCACGTGA
>CAYQYG010000352.1:0-9832 GCA_964421485.1 uncultured Polyangiaceae bacterium
ACCTCCGCGCCCGCGCCGACGCCGGCGCAGAAGCCGCCGGCCGCGCCGAAGGCCACGAGCGCGCCGGCGCCGGCGCCGCCCGCGGCGTCGGCGTTCTGAGGGCCGGGACCGGGCGGGGGGACATGAGACCCGGGGACGTCATCGCGGAGCGCTTCGTGATCGAGAGGCTCGCGAGCGCCGGCGGGATGGGCTCCGTCTACCGCGCGCTCGATCGCGAGACCGGCGAGATCGTCGCGATCAAGACGCTGCACCAGCCCTCGCACGATGGAAAGCGCTTCCTGCGCGAGGCGCACGTGCTCGCGGAGCTCCGGCACCCGGGCGTCGTGCGCTACGTCGCCCACGGCGTGACCGGGGCGGGCGCGGCGTACCTCGCGATCGAGTGGCTCGAGGGGCACGACCTCGAGGAGCGGCTCCAGGGCGGGCCGCTCGGCGCGCGCGACGCGCTGGCGCTCGCCGGGCGCGTGGCCGAGGCGCTCGGCGCGGCGCACGCGCGCGGGGTGATCCACCGCGACATCAAGCCCGCGAACCTCTTCCTCGTGGGCGGGGACCTGCGGGCCGTGAAGATCCTCGATTTCGGGGTCGCGCGGTTCGGCGAGGTGTCGGCGACGCGCACCGGGGCGGTGATCGGCACGCCCGCGTACATGGCGCCCGAGCAGGCGCGCGGGGAGCGCGGGATCGACGCGCGCGCGGACGTGTTCGCGCTGGGGGCGGTGCTCTTCGAGTGCCTGACGGGGCGGCCGCCGTTCGTCGCCGATCACCTGATGGCGGTGCTCGCGAAGGTCCTGCTCGAGGAGGCGCCGCGCGCGAGCGAGCTCTCGCGCGAGGTGCCCGCGGAGCTCGACGCGCTGATCGCGCGGATGCTCTCCAAGGACCGGGAGGGCCGGCCCGTGGACGGCGCGGCGGTGGCGCGCGCGGTCGCCGAGCTCGACCCGGGCGCGGACAGCAGGGCCGAGGAGCAGGGCGCGGCGCCGCCGGCGCTGACGGGGCGGGAGCAGCGGCTGCTCGGCGTCGTGCTGGCGGGCGCGGCCGGCGGGCTCAGGCGCGCGGGGGATCCGCCGGGCAGCTCGCGGGGCCTCGGGATCCGGCTCGGGCCGTCGCGCGAGCAGGGCGCGGCGAAGGCGCTCGCGCCGCTCGGCGCGCAGGTCACGCCGCTCATGGACGGCTCGCTGCTCGTGACGGTGCGCGCGCGGGGGAGCGCGGTGGATCAGGCGGCGCACGCGGCCCGCTGCGCGCTCGCGCTGCGCGCGGTCCTGCCCGACGCGAAGATGGCGCTCGCGCTCGGGCGGGCGACGCTCGCGGATCGCCAGACCCGCGACGGCGCCGCGCCGTCGCCCGGGGGCGGGCCGCGATCGACGACGCCGGTCGGCGAGGTGATCGATCGCGCCGCGGGGCTGCTCGGCCTCGCGCCGCTCGAGGGCCATGATCCGCAGCCGATCCGCCTGGACGAGGTCACGGCGGGGCTGCTCGATCTGCGCTTCGACGTGCGCGGCGACGCGGCGGGGCTCTGGCTCCAGGGCGAGCGCGAGATCGTGCCGGTCGGGCGCACGCTGCTCGGCAAGCCGGTCCCGTTCGTCGGGCGCGAGCGCGAGCTCGACCTGCTCTCCGGCCTGTTCGAGGAGTGCGCCTCCGAGCCCGTCGCGCGCGCGGTGCTCGTGACGGGCGCCGCCGGCGTGGGCAAGTCGCGGCTGCGGGCCGAGCTCGTGGAGCGCATCGAGCGGCGCGGCGAGCGCGCGCTGGTGCTCCAGGCCCACGGCGATCCCATGCGCGCCGGCTCGCCGTTCAGCCTGATCGCGCCGGCGATCCGGCGCGCGGCCGGCATCCGGGGCGGCGAGCCGGTCGCGGTGCGCCGGCAGAAGCTCCGCGCCCGCGTGGGCAGGAACCTCGCCGGCGCGGACCTCACGCGGGTCTCGGAGTTCCTCGGCGAGCTCGTGAGCGCGCCGTTCCAGGGCGACGAGAGCGTCGAGCTCCGCGCCGCGCGCCAGGATCCGATGCTCATGGGCGACCAGATGCGCCGCGCGTGGGAGGACTTCCTGGCGGCCGAGTGCGCCGAGCAGCCCGTGGTCCTCGTGCTCGAGAACCTGCACTGGGGCGACCTGCCCTCGGTGAAGTTCATCGACGCCGCGCTGCGGAGCCTCGCCGATCGCCCGCTGCTCGTGCTCGCGCTCGGCCGCCCCGAGGTGCGCGACGCGTTCCCGAGGCTCTGGGAGGGGCGCGGCGTGCACGAGGTCCGCCTCGCCGAGCTCGGGCGCAAGGCGGGCGAGCGCCTGGTGCGCGCGGTGCTCGGCGACGCGGCGCCCGCCGAGACCGTCGCGCGGATCGTGGGCCAGGCCGCGGGCAACGCGTTCTACCTGGAGGAGCTGATCCGCGCCGTCGCGACGGGCCGGGGCGACCGGCCGCCGGAGACGGTGCTGGCCATGGTCGAGGCGCGGCTCGAGGCGCTCGATCCCGACGCGCGCCGGGTGCTGCGCGCGGCGAGCGTGTTCGGCCAGGTCTTCTGGCAGGACGGCGTCGCGGCGCTGCTCGGCCTGCGCGAGGGCGATCGAGGCCTCGAGGGCCGGCTGCGCGGGCTCGCCGCGATGGAGATCGTGAGCCCCCGCGGCGGGGGCCTGGGGGCGCCGCCGGGCGAGGCCCCCATCGACGGAGGGCGGTTCCCCGGCCGGCCGGAGTATGCCTTCCGCAGCCTGCTGCTCCGCGAGGCCGCGTACGCGATGCTGACCGAGCAGGACCGGACGCTCGGCCACAGGCTCGCGGGCGCGTGGCTCGAGGAGGCGGGCGAGACCGATGCCGTCACGCTCGCCGAGCACTTCGAGCGCGGCGGCGAGCCGCGCAGCGCGATCGTCTGGTACCGGAACGCCGCGGAGCAGGCGCTCGCGTCGACCGATCTCGCCGCGGCGATCGAGCGCGCCGAGCGCGCGGCGCGCTGCGGCGCCGAGGGGCAGGACCTCGGCGCGCTGCGGCTCCTCCAGGCCGAGGCGCTCGACTGGCAGGGCGAGCACGCCGAGGCGGAGCGGCGCGGGCTCGACGCCATGGCGCGCCTCCCGCGCGGCGGCGCGCTCTGGTGCGTCGCGGCGGGCGAGGTCGCGACCGCGAGCGGCAAGCTCGGCCACGTCGATCGCCTGCTCGCGCTCGCCGAGGCGTTCCTCTCGCCGAGCGCCCCCGAGCCCCACGGCGCGCAGGCGATCGCGTTCTGCCGCCTGATCGTCCAGCTCAACTACGCGGGCCGCTACGAGGCCGCGGGCGCGCTGCTCGCGCGCGTCGACCAGGCCGCGCAGCGGAGCGTGCCGAGCGATCCGGCGGTGCTCGCGCGCATCCACCAGGCCCGCTCCGTGTCGGCCCTCTACGCCGACGACCCGGTCGGGCACCTCCACTGGACCGAGCTCACGGTCCAGGCCTTCGAGCGCGCCGGCGACGCGAGGAACGCGTGCCTCCAGCGGGTCAACGCGGGCAACGGCTTCATGCAGATCGGCGCCTACGAGGACGCCGAGCGCGCCCTGCGCGACGCGCTCGCGGCCGCGGCGCGGCTCAACCTCTCCGTCGTCGCCGTCGTCGCCCGCCACAACCTCGGCTTCGCGCTCGCGGGCCGCGGCGCCGTCGACGAGGCGCTCCCGCTGGAGCGGCAGGCCGCCGCCGACGCGCTCGCGCAGGGCGATCGCCGCCTCCAGGCCGCGACGCACCTCTACCTCGCGATGATCCTCACGGCCGCCGGTTCGACCTCCGGGGCTCCGGGTCGCCTGCCTTTGCCCTCCGCCCCGAACCCCGCGCTCCGCCCCGAGGCCGGCGCCCCGAGCTGGTTCGAGGAGGCCGAGCGCGCCGCGCGCACCGCCCTCGAGCGCGCCGGCGAGATGCGCCCCGTCGCCGCCTACGCCCAGGCCGCGCTGGCCCGCGCGCTGCTGGCCCAGGGCCGCGCCGGCGAGGCGATGGCCGCCGCCGGCGAGGGCATGCGCCTGCTCGAGGAGCTCGCGCGCATCGAGGGCGGCGAGTCGCTCGTGCGGCTCGCGTACGCCGAGTGCCTCTTCGCGGCCGGCGCCCGCGAGCGCGCGCGGGACGCGATCCGCGCCGCGCGCGAGCAGCTCCTCCGCCGCGCCGCGCGCATCGCGGAGCCGGCGTTCCGCCAGCGATTCCTCGAGCGAATCCGAGAGAACGCGCGCACGCTCGCGCTGGCCCGCGAGTGGGCCGGCGAGGACGAGCGCCCCTGGGCGAGCCCGACCCTCCTGCCCGACTGACGGGCGCGCGGCCCGGAGCCCCGGACGTCCGCCGCGCGCACGTCAATGGCGAACGAGCCGGCCCTGCCGTGCTAGCCTCGCGCCATGGCCGCCTCCCGGAGGCAGGGAACCCGCCTTCTCGATTCGACGTCCAGACCCCGATCGATCGCCGGCGCGCTGCTCGCGGCCGCCGTGATCGCCTTCACGCCCGGCGCGCGGGCGCAATCCGACGGCGAGGGGCTCGCGCTCAGCCGCTTCGATCCCGCCCCTGCGGGCGACCGGATGTTCGGCGTCGCGTCGCCGTACGTCGCGGGGCACCTCGCGCCCCACGTCATGCTGCTCGCCGATTACGCGCACGACCCGCTCGTCGTGCGCAGCGCGGCCGACGACGAGGTCGTCGGCGCGGTGGTGAGCGATCAGCTCACGCTCCACCTCGACGGCGCGCTCGCGCTCTGGAACCGGCTGCTGGTCGACGTCGACGTCCCCCTCGTGATCGTCCAGTCCGGCGACGACCCGAGCCAGGCGGGGCAGTCGTTCCAGTCGCCGAGCGGCGCAGCGCTCGGCGACCTCCGCTTCGGCGCGCGCGTGCGCGTGCTCGGCGACTACCACGACGCGTTCCAGGCCGCGCTCGGCGCGCAGCTCTGGCTCCCGACCGGCGCGTCGGGCTCGTACGTCAGCGACGCGCGCCCGCGCGCCATGCCGCAGGCGATCGTCGGCGGCCGCCTCCCCGAGCTCGTGTGGTCGTTCGCGATCGGCCCCGAGCTCCGCCGCACGCAGGAGTTCGCGACCGTCACGCAGGGCACCATGCTCCGCTGGGGCGGCGGCGTCGGCTTCCTGCTGATGGACGGGCGCCTCCAGGTCGGGCCCGAGCTCAGCGGCGCGATGGTGCTCGACGAGATCGACGGCCGCGCCGTGAACATGGAGGTCCTGCTCGACGGCAGGTACCGCGTCCTGCCCGACGTCGAGGCGGGGCTCGGCGTCGGCCCCGGCCTGACCGGCGGCGTCGGCACGCCCGACGTCCGCGTCGTGGCCATGGCCGCGTACTCGCCGGAGCAGCAGCGCGCGCCCGATCGCGACGCCGACGGCATCTCCGATCCGAAGGACGCGTGCCCGGCGGTGCCCGGCGTGGAGAGCGAGGATCCCGCGAAGAACGGCTGCCCGCCGCCGCTCGACCAGGACCGCGACGGCGTCCCCGACGCCGAGGACGCGTGCCGCACGATCGCCGGCGTGGAGAGCGACGACCCGAAGAAGAACGGCTGCCCGCCCGCGGACCGCGACCGCGACGGCATCCTCGACGTCCATGACGCGTGCGCCGCCGTGCCCGGCCTGCCGAGCGAGGATCCCGCGAAGAACGGCTGCCCGCCGGACAAGGACCAGGACGGCATCCCCGACGGCCAGGACGCGTGCCCGGAGTATGCAGGGCCGCCGAACGCGGATCCGACCTTGAACGGCTGCCCGCCGGACAGGGACCACGACGGCATCCCGGACGCCTACGACACCTGCCCGGAAGAGAAGGGCTTTCCGAGCGCGGACCTCGACAAGAACGGCTGCCCCAAGACCGTGCGCGTCACCGCGAGCGAGGTCCAGCTCCTCCAGCAGGTGCAGTTCGACACGGACAGGGCGACCCTCAAGGCGGTCTCCGATCCGATCCTCGACGAGGTCGCCCAGGTCCTGAAGGAGCACCCCGAGATCCTCAGCGTCGAGGTCCAGGGACATACAGACGAGCGCGGGTCGAAGCTGTACAATAAGCGCCTCTCCCAGCGCCGCGCCGAGGCCGTCAAGCAGGCGCTCGTCGCGCGCGGCATCGACGGCGACAAGCTCACCCCGAAGGGCTACGGCCGGGAGGTGCCCCTCGAGGACAACACCACCGACGAGGGGCGGCAGAAGAATCGACGCGTCGAGTTCAAGATCGTCCAGAAGAGCACCAGGAAACCGTAAATATCCGCTGACCACGGGCGACTCGTAGGTCGAGGAGGGGCATGATGAAGAAGACAGCGTTGGCACTGTTCGCCGGGGCGGCGCTCCTCTCGTTCATCGAGGGCGTCGCGGGCGCCGCGCCGCGCCTCCGCGCGAGGGTGACGCAGGCGGGGGACTTCGTCCTGATAGGCAACACGCTCGGCCACGAGTGCCGCAAGTCGACGCCGGCGCCGGTCGTGGGCACCGTCGGCAGCTGCGCCACGACCGGCGACACGAGCACGCTGCCGGACTCGGCGCCGGACATCTTCTGGCGCGCCGACTCGCCCTCCGCGGGCGGCGCCGAGGCGGACGTCGCGATCACGAGGGACGCGGCGCGGAGCACGGCCATGCTCGTGCTGCCCTCGGGCGCGGAGGTCACCCACGCGTTCCTCTACTGGAGCGCGCGCAACGCGCAGGGCGCCGACGGGACGGCCACGGTCGATCGCGAGGGCGGCTTCAGCGCGGACCTCACCGCGGTCGAGAGCTGGGAGGTGACCGTCAACCAGGGCACGCCGGACGAGTCGCACGTCTACCAGTCGGTCGCGGACGTGACCGCGCTCGTCCAGGCGAACGGCGCGGGCGAGTACCGCGTCAGCGGCGTGGAGGTCTCCGACATCGTCGACGTGGACGACGCGCGCACGTACGTCGGCTGGTGGATGGTGGTCCTCTACGAGGCGCCGGAGCACCCGGAGCGGGACCTCGCGATCTTCGACGGCATGGACCGCGTCTCGCGGAGCAACCCGCAGGTGTTCGCGCTCGACGGCGTCAAGGTGCCCGACGGCGGCTTCGACGCGAAGCTCGGCGTCGTCGCCTTCGAGGGCGACAACAACATCTCGGGCGACCGCCTGTTCATCAACCCCTCGAGCTCTTCGCCCAGCGGGGACGAGGCGCTCGGCGACGGGCAGAGCCCGCCCGAGAACTTCTTCAACGGCACGCGCTCGCTGCTCGGCGCGCCGGTCTCGGTGGCCGGCGATCTCCCGCAGCTCACGGGCACGCCGCAGAGCTACCCGGGCATCGACATCGACGTCGTCGACGTGACCTCGCGCCTCGCGCCGGGCCAGACCTCGATCCCCGTGATGGCCACGAGCGACGGGGACGAGGCCGAGGCGGACCTCTACTTCATCGGCGGCTGGGTCACCTCGATCGGGGGCGCCCCGGGCCTCTACCCGACCGGCAGCGGCGTCTTCCTCTGCGCGGCCGGCCCGGGCGACCGCGACGCCGGCGCCGCGTGGCTCCTCGGCGCGGCCGCCGCGGCGGGCGCCGGCCTGCGGCTGCGCCGCCGCCCCCGCCGCTAACCGGCCCGATCCCACGCCCGCTCTACGCGGTCCTTCCCGCGCGCCTTGGCGCGGCGCAGGGCCGCGTCCGCGGCCTCGACGAGGCCGGGGCCGTCGCGCGCGTCGTCGGGCAGCGACGCCACGCCGACCGAGCAGGTGATGCGCCGCGCGCCGTGGGCGCCGAGCTCGAAGGGGCGCGACGAGACCGCGTGGCGCAGGCGCTCGCCGACGAGCGCCGAGGCGGCCCGGTCCGCGCCGGGGATCAGCATCGCGAACTCCTCGCCGCCGTAGCGGTACACGCCCTCGCGCCCGCGCACGACCTCCCGCAGCCGCGCCGCGACGCCGGAGAGCATCGCGTCGCCCGCCGGGTGGCCGAGCTGATCGTTCACCCGCTTGAAGTCGTCGAGGTCGATCATCGCGAAGCCGAGCGGCTCGCCGGCCGCGGTCGCGGCCTCGACCAGGCGCGCGACGTCGGCCATCAGCACGCCGTGGTGCGGGAGGCCCGTGAGCGCGTCGGTCCGCGCCTCGCGCGCGAGCCGCTCGAACTGCTGCGCGCTCTCGATGGCGCGGCCCGCGTGGTCGGCGAGCATCGTGAGCACGAGCGTGTCGACGGGCTCGATGGGCCGGCCTGTCCAGCGGTTGTCCGCGTAGAGCGCGCCGATGACCGCGGCCTTGCCGCGCACGGGCGCCGCGATGCTGGTGCGCAGGTCGAAGAGGCCCCCCGCGTCGTCCTCGCCCTCGCCGACGACGGCGGCGCCGCGCCGCAGCGCGAGCGCCGGCGGCGTCCTGCCGCCCGCGTCGATCTCGACGGCGCGCACCCGGACGTCGAGCGGCGCCCGGCTCGCGCGGCGCTTCAGGCCCGCCTCGTAGAGCGCCTCGAGGTCGGGCGCCTCGGCCTCGATCGCGGCCCGGATCGCGCCGGCCTCCGCCGCGCCGTCCGCGCCGATCGCGGCCGCGCCGCGCAGCGCCGTGCGCCGCGCCGGATCTGCGAGGAAGAGCATCGCGCGGTCCATGCCGAGCCCGACGTACGCGGTCACGCCGACCAGCACGGCGTAGCAGGTGGGCTCGACCTCGGGCGTCGCGCGGACGAGGTTCGCGATGCGGTGGAGCAGCCAGATCGCGCCGCGCAGCGAGACGACCTCCTCCTCGAGCTCAGAGAGCTTGTCGTCGCTGGCCTCGCTGCTCACGAGCCGACCTCGGCGCTCCCCCGCGGCGCCGGCGCCGCGGGGGGTGGTTGCTGCTCCAACGATCTCGTGTGGGGGCGCGGGCCCGCGGGCGCGCTCAGTTGATGTTGAACGACTTGGTCACGCTGACCGGCGCGCCGTCGAACGGCGGCACGCGCGCGCCGCGGAACACGCCGGCGACGCAGCCGCCGACCGGCGTCCCGGCGAAGGGCGGGCCCTGCACCTGCGCGGAGGTGACGTTGCCGCTGGGCGCGAACGTGACCTTGACCTTGCCGCTGCCGGTCGGGCCGTCGGGCTTCTTGCAGCTCTTCGCCGCGCCCGCCGCCGCGCCGAGCGCCGCGGTCGCCGCGCCGCGGTTGAACTCCGCGCCGCCGCTGGCCGCCGCCGCCGTCTCCGCGGGCTTCGCCGTCTCGACGGGCGGCGGCTTGTCGGGCTCCTTCGCCTCCGCCGTCTTCGAGGTCGCCGGCCCGCTGGGGCCGCCGGGAGGCTTCGGTCCGGTCTGCGGGGTCGCGGCCGCCACGGCGGCCGTCTCCGCGGGCTTCGCCGTCTCGGTGGGCGCGGGCGCCGTGTCGGTCGGCGCCGCCGCGGCCGTGGTCGCCGGCGCCGCCGGCGTCGTGGTCGTCGGCGCCGCGGTGTTCGTCTGCTCGCCGGTGCTCGTCGTCTGCTCGGCCGGCTTCTGCATCACGAAGAACAGGACCGCGCCGATCACCGCGACGGCCGCCACGGCCCCGATGATCAGGCCGACGGGGCTCTTCTTCTGCGGCATGTCCGGGATCGCCAGCGGCGCGCCCATGCCCATCCCGCCCGCCGGTGCGGCCGCCGCGACCGGCGGGGGCGGCGGGGCCTCGACCACGGGCGCCAGCAGCGGCGGCGGCGCGAGCATCGGCGCGCCGAGCCCGCCGCCGCCGAGGTTCATGATGTCGTCGAGGCCGGCGCGGCCGTTGTTCTTCGCCGGCCCGGGGCCGGGGCGCGGGCCGCCGCCGGGCCGCAGATCGAGCACGGCCTCGTCCTTCTTCGAGGACGCCTTCGTCGCGGTCTCCGCGGCCGTGAGCGCCGAGAGCGAGAAGAGCACCGAGTTCTCGTTGCGCTCGCCGATCTGCCGGTCGCCGGGCGGCGGCGCCGACGCGGACGCGCCGCCGGCGTCGGCCCGCTCCCCGCCGAAGAGGTCCACGCCGCCGCCCTTGCCGGCGCGGCGCGCCGCGGCCGGAGCCGCGGC
>CAYQYG010000353.1:0-9804 GCA_964421485.1 uncultured Polyangiaceae bacterium
GGCGCCGCCAGCCCGAGCCCGAGCGCGGCCGCCGCGCCGAGCGCGAGCCGCGCGCAGCGCGCCGCCGCTGGCCGCGCCGTCAGGAGAGCCTTGCATCGATCCGGCCGGAGCACGCGCGAGAGCCTACAGGCCCTCCCCGCCTCCAATCAATCCTCCTCGCCGCCCCCGGGAGGCAGGTCGAGGAGCGCCGCGAAAGGGCGGTGGAGCCGCGTGCGCTTGCTCGTGCGCTTCGTGCCGTCGCGGAACGTGAGCTCGTAGGCGGCGGCGCCCATCGAGTCGATGGCCCTCAGGTGCTCGAGCGCGGCCTCCCCGGCCCGCTCCCAGAACGCGCCGTAGCCCTTCAGGAACGCGAGCACCCCGGCGCGCTCGTCCTCGATCCTGGAATAAGCATTCCCGTGGGGAATCCGGAAGAACACCCGCCGGTCGCGCGCGACCTCGCACCAGTAGAATGCATTCGAAGCCATCCCATGGCCGCCGAATCCTGCCATGAAGTACCCCTCCGGGAGCTCGTCGAGGCGCGAGATCTCCGCCTGGACCTCGATGGGCGCGATGCTCCGATCGCTCGTGACCATGACCTCCCACAGGTCGCCGCTCCGCTGCCTCACGAGCCCGCAGCCCCAGTACCGGCGGACCGGCGGCGGCACCGGGAGGCGCTCGCCCATCGCGCGCGCGAAGACGTCCTGGAATGGAATGACGACCGGAACGCTGGGCATCGCGTGGGATCCTCGCTCACCTGGGCGTCCGGTCAAGACCTCGTCCGCTCACATCGTCGGGGATGACGAGCTCGTCAGGTGACCCTGGCGGCGCGTTCCGCGTGACGCTCCCGCGAGCTTGCTGCTAACGTTCCATCATGGTCTGGTCCCGCTCGTCCGCGCTCGCCGCCGCGCTCCTGCTCGCCGCCGGCTGTCGTTCCCCCGAGAAGCGCGACGCATCCCGCGGAGATCTCAGCACCTGCATCGACCTCTGCGGCGACCACCGCCGCTCCTGCCAGATCCAGTGCCCGAACGACTCCGAGTCTTGCAGCGGCCAGTGCGTCGACGCCTACCAGCTCTGCATCAGGGCGTGCAGTGGAGTGAAGCTCGACCCCGTCCCGGCCCCCACCGGCGCCCCGGCCCCTCCCGCGAGCGCGGTGCCCCCGGGGAGCGCGGCCCCTCCGGCCAGCGCACCGCAGACCGGGAACGCACGCTGAGCAACGCGGCGCGTCCGCACCCTGGTCGCGGGCCTCATTGCATGAATCGGAGGTTTCCCCTTGGGCAGCGTCGGCACGGAATGGATCGGCACCTGCGGCGGCCTCGGCGGATCGGCCGGCAACGCGGGCGGCTTCGTGAACCGGTTCCTGGCCTCGGGTGTCTGGCCGCAGTTCAACTGGGGCGGGGAGAACGCCTGGGAGATCCATTTCAAGGACCCCATGTACCTCGGCTGGGACTCGTCCTACGCCGACGCCGTGAATCTCGTCTTCTACACGGGCCACGCAGGGGGCGACGGGTTCGCGTTCTGCAGCAGCGGGACCGACACCTGGCTCGACCTCGGGACGGAGGCGAAGCTCGGCAACACCAACCTGGATTGGCTGGTGATCGCGGCGTGCGGTCCGCTGCAGGGGACCCAGTGGCCGAGCTCCTTCGCCGGGCTGCACCTCCTCCTGGGCTACACGACCGTCTCTCCATTGACAACACCACCGAGGGCTCCGATTTCGCGAACGGATTGCTGCGCTATGACCACCTGACCGTGCGCGGCTCGCGTCGATCGCGTTCGACGGCTGGGAGCCGGCGCGCGTCGACGCCCTCGCGCCCGTCTTCCAGGCCGCGGCGGACCATTGCGTCGCGCCCTGACGCCCCCGTCTCCCGCGCCCGTGTCCGATTCCGTGCCCGATTGCGTGCCCGATCCCGTGCCGGATTCCGTGTCCGCCTGGGCACGGGGGCGGGCGGGGGCTCGGAGCTCGGGGGCTCCGAGCTCGGCTTCGGCGTGGCCGGGGGCTGGGCCGCGCGCCTCGGCGGCGGGCGGTCCTCGTGGCCGCGGGCGCCCCCGCCGGCCGCTCAATCCTCGCTGCCCATCGAGCGGCGGCCGCGCTTCCGCTCCGCCGTCATCCGCTTGTCGCTGAGCCGCGCCTCCACGACGCCGCGCGGCGTCCTGGGCTTCTTCCGCTGCACCGGCTCGACCATCGCGGCGCGCACGAGCGCCCGGACCTTCTCGTACGCGTCCTCGAGGTTGCGCCCCTGGTCCCGGGTCTTCTGGCTGATGACCTGGAGCCGGCCCTCGGCGTCGAGCCGCGCCGCCGCGGCCTCGCGCAGCCGGGCGCGCGCCGCGTCGGTCAATCCGACGATGCCGTCGATATCGACGCGCAGGTCGACCTTGGAGGAGACCTTGTTGACGTTCTGCCCGCCCGGGCCCCCGGCCCGCGCCGCCGTGAAGCGGAGAGCGGCCTCGGGGACGAAGACGTGCTCGGTGATCGCGATGGGGTCGGGCATGGCGGTGAAATTGCAATCCTCGGGCGCCGGTCAGCGCCGTGGGGCCGGCTCCCCGAAGGGCAGCGTGGGCTGCGAGCCGACGTCATAGACGAGGCGGCCTGCGCCGTCGAGGCGCGCGGCGGGGTGGAGCGCGTGCGCCGCGTGGCTGGCCGGCCCGATCAGGTGCACGACCTCGACCCCCCGCGCGACCAGCGCGTCCGCGATGAGCCGGCGGTGGCAGCGCCACCACAGCGTCTCCGCGCACATCACCGCGATCCGCCGGCCCGCCCGCGCCTCGCGCTCGAGCGCGTCGAGGGCGGCCTGGAAGGCGGGCGTCTCCATGTGGTCGGCGTAGGCGCGGAAGCTCGGGTCCTCCCAGGCCACGTGCGGCGAGCCGGGCCGCCCGCTGCGCCTGCCGCCGAGGGCCTCGCCGCGGAAGACGTACGCGACGCCGAGCTCCGGGAGCGACGCCGCGAGCGCGGCGCGGGCGAGGTGCGGATGGCGCCTCGAGCCGGGGAAGCGGCGCACGTCGACGAGGGTGTCTGCAGGCCCCTCGCCGAGCAGCGCGACGATCTCCTCCACGCTGCGCGCGCCGTGCCCGAGGGTGAAGATCCGAGGGGTCATGGAAGCACCCGGGAGCATGGAGCCGCGGCGCGCGTGGATCCAGCCCGATCCGGGGGACAATCACGCGCCGGCCTATCGCCGGGTCGCCATCAGGAAGTGCTTGACGCTCACGCCGGGTTTGGAGTTTCTACGTCCGCTCGATCCGCGCGATGGAAATTCCACAGGGGTACTCGGAAAGAATAAGAGAGAAATTTTTCACTCTCCGGGGATCCCTGGCGATCTTCCGGCGCGCAGGGCCGGGCAGGCGTGCGGCCGGGCGTGGGCACCGCGAGGCGCCCGCGCCGGCGGGCGGATCGCCGCGCCGAGATCGATAACGACGAGATCGACAACGAGGAGAGGTGTCGCTGTGCGCATACGAGCTCCACTGTGGGCGCTGATCGCCCTGAGCCTGAGCACCACCGGCGTGGTGGCCTGCCAGACCCTGGCCTACGCGGATCGCAACCTCATCCCGGGCAGCTCCGGCGGGGGAGGGCAGGGGGGTCAAGGCGGCTCCGGCGGCGAGGGCGGCTCCGGTGGCGGTCAGGGCGGCGAGGGCGGCTCGGGCGGCGGCTCGGGCGGCTCCGGCGGCGGTCAGGGCGGTGAGGGCGGTGAGGGCGGCTCGGGCGGCGGTCAGGGCGGCTCGGGCGGCTCCGGCGGCGGCTAGCCGGGGACCGGCCGCCGGGCGCGCCGCGCGGCCGCGAGTCCAGAGAGAACCACCTTTGCGACAGGACAGCCATTCATGAAGCTCAAGCTACTCGCATCCGCATTCCTGATCTCGACCGCGTGGGCCGCGCCCGCGGCCGCCGGCACCTCGCTGGAGCTGCTCCACGGGTGGAGCTACAACGAGGACTTCAACGGCGACCCCGAGCGGACCATCCTCACGATCAAGACGTTCCAGCCCTGGTCCTACGGCAGCTTCTTCATGTACTACGACATCACCGGGCCCTTCGCGCCGCCGGACGCCAACGCCACTCCGAACGAGAAGGGCGGCTTCTTCGGCAGCATGTCGTTCGCCTTCTCGGTCAAGCGCATCGGCCAGAAGATGGCCGGGCAGGAGTGGGACTGGGGCCCGCTCGCCGATCTCTCGCTCAAGTACGAGCTCGAGACGGTCTCCAAGTTCGGCTCGCTGCATTACTACGGGCTCCAGTACGACCTCAAGGTGCCCCACTTCGATTTCGTGTCCATGACCTCCGTCATCCGCGACGACTGGTCGCTCTCGGGCGTCGACCTGCAGCTCGGCGGCGCCTGGCAGGTCACGTTCCCGCTCGGCCAGGCCACCGATCTCGTGTTCGCCGGCTTCTTCGCCTGGGGCCTCTTCGGCGAGGGGGAGGGCGTGTTCACGGTCGGCCCCGACGACCAGAAGAATTACCTGTCCATCCCGCAGCAGGGCCGCCCGTTCTTCCTCACCCAGCCGCAGCTCCTCATCGACGCGCTCAAGCTCGTCCAGGGCCCGCCGGGCACGATCTACCTGGGCGTGGAGTACCAGATCGCGCTCAACCGCTACCTCCAGCAGGGGGTGAACGAGAACCTGGCCCAGATCATGGCGAAGTGGAACATCTGAGCCGGGCTCCACACCTCGAGCCGCGGCGGCCGCAGGACCGCGCATCGAGGGGCCGCCGGTCGGCCCGCCGCCGTGTTACACGTCGTCGCGCCCGAGGCCGGGCGCGCCGCCCTGCGGGAGGAGGATCACCATGTCGAGCAAGCTGACCGTCATCATCCCGGCCATTGTCTCCCTGTGCGGGGCGGCCCTCTCCCTCTCCGCCGCGGGCTGCGGCAAGGGCGACCCGCAGCAGCAGCAGCAGCAGCAGCAGAAGCCGTCCGATCGGCCGGACTGCAAGCGCCCCGAGGTCTTCTGCGTCGGCCTCGTCACCGACGTCGGCAAGGTCGACGACAAGTCGTTCAACCAGTCGGCCTGGGAGGGCGTGAAGCGCGCCAAGCAGGAGCTCGGCGCGGTCACGCAGTACATCGAGACCACGGACGCCAAGGATTACGCGAAGAACATCGGCACGTTCGCGGACGAGGGCTACGACGCCGTGGTCACCGTCGGCTTCGCGCTCGGCGAGGCCTCGGCGGCCGCGGCCGCGCGCTACCCGCAGGTGAAGCTCATCGGGGTCGATCAGTTCCAGGCCCCCGGCGCCGAGAAGCCGAACCTCGTCGGCCTCGTCTTCCCCGAGGATCAGTCGGGGTTCCTCGTCGGCGCGCTCGCGGCGATGATGACGAAATCGAACAAGATCGGCGCGGTGCTCGCGACCGACGCGGTGCCGCCCGTCTGGCGCTTCGGCGAGGGCTTCCGCGCGGGCGCGAAATACGCGAAGCCGGACGTCGAGATCAGCCTCGTCTACCATAGCGACGTCGGCATCGACAAGACGTTCACCGATCCCGAGTGGGGCAAGACGACCGCGATCTCCATGATCGACAAGGGCGTGGACGTGATCTTCGGCGCCGGCGGCAAGACGGGCAACGGCGCGCTGCTCGGCGCGGCCGAGAAGAGCACCCTCGCGATCGGCGTGGACACCGACCAGTACTTCACGGTCCCGGAGGCGCGGAAGGTGCTCCTCTCCAGCGCCATGAAGCGCCTCGACGAGGGCACCTTCGAGCTGATCAAGGCGGCGAAGGACGGCAAGCTGCCGAGCGGCAACTTCACCGGCAAGGCCGGTTACGCGCCGTTCCACGACGTGGAGGCCAGGGTGCCGGCGGAGGTGAAGGCGAAGCTCCAGGAGATCGAGAAGGGCCTGCAATCGGGCAGCCTCAAGACGAACGTGGCGCCCACCAAGCCGTGACCGCCGCGCCGCGCTTCCTCTCCCGGCTGCGCCGCGCTGTCGGCCCTGCCGACCCCCTGCTGGTCCCCGCGCTCGCCGTCGTGACGGCGCTCGCGGCCGGCGCGCTCGTCATCGCGGCCGTGGGCGGCGATCCCGTCGCGGCGTACGCGGGCCTGATCGAGGGCGCCTTCGGCTCGGCGCGCGCGCTCAGCGAGACCGCGGTCTGGGCGACGCCCTACCTCCTCGCCGGCCTCGGCGTCGCGCTCGCGTTCCAGGGCGGGCTCTTCAACATCGGCGCCGAGGGGCAGCTCGCGGTCGGCGCCGTGGCCGCCGCGTGGGCCGGCTGCGCCCTGCCCGGCCTGCCGGCCGCGCTCCACGTCCCCTTCGTGCTCCTCTCCGGCGCGCTCGCGGGCGCCGCGTGGGGCGGGATCCCCGGCTGGCTCAAGGCCCGGACCGGAGGGCACGAGGTGATCAACACCATCATGCTCAATTACATCGCGCTCAACGCGGTGAGCTGGCTGCTCAACGGGCCGATGAAGGACCCCACGGGGGGCAACATCATCTCGCGCACCCGGCTCATCGCGGAGGGCGCGCGCGTGCCGCCGCTCGCGGACGGGCTCCGCGTGCACTGGGGCTTCCCGCTCGCGCTCGCGATCGCGGCGGCCGTGAGCTTCGGCCTCCGGCGCACGACGCTCGGCTTCGCGATCCGCACCGCGGGGGCGAGCCCCGACGCCGCGCGGTACGCGGGCGTCAGCGTGCCGCGCGCCCTGGTGATCACCATGGCCCTGTCCGGCGCGCTCGCCGGCCTCGCCGGCGCCGTCGAGGTGAGCGCGCTGAACCACCGCCACGAGCTCGGCTTCTCGCAGGGCTACGGCTTCGACGCCGTCGCGGTCGCGCTGCTCGGCCGCACGCACCCGGCGGGCGTCGTGCTCGCGGCGCTGCTCTTCGGCGCGATGCGCAACGGCGCCACGCGCATGCAGTTCCTCACGCAGATCCCGGTCGACGTGATCTCGGTCATCCAGGCGCTGATCCTGCTCTTCGTCGCCGCGGACGTGATCATCCGCAAGCTCTATCGCCTCCGCGCGCCGGGGGCGCGCGCCGCGCTCACGCGCGGGTGGGGCGGCGCGGGGTAGGGTCGCATGGGCTGGAAGCGGATCGCCTTCATCGGGCTCATCATCGTCGTGCTGGTCTCCTCCGCGGCGCTCGCCGGCGCGCCCAGCGCGCCCGCCTCGAGCGTGGCGGCGAGCATGATCGCGACGACCATCGCCGTCGCGACGCCGCTCACGCTCGGCGCGCTCGCCGGCGTGCTCTGCGAGCGCGCGGGCGTGGTGAACATCGGCATCGAGGGGATGATGCTCGCCGCGGCGTTCTCCGGCGCCACGGGCGCCCTGTACGCGAGCGGCGTGTGGCACATGGGCCGGCCCGCGAGCCTGCTCCTCGGCCTCGCCGCCGCCGTGGCCGCCGGGGCCCTGCTCGGCCTCCTGCACGCCGCGCTCTCGATCACGTTCAAGGTCGACCAGATCATCGGCGGGACGGTGATCAACCTGCTCGCCGTCGGCCTCACGGGCTTCTTGAACCGCCAGATCTTCTTCGAGCGGAGCGGCGCGCTCGGCGACGAGCTGCTCCGATCGCCGGGCGTCCTGCCCCGCCTGCACGTGCCATGGCTCGGCGATCTGCCCGTCGTGGGCCGGATCTTCGATCAGCAGCCGATCGCGCTGCTCTCGATCGCGCTCGTCGCCGCCGTGCACTTCGGCCTGTTCCACACGCGCTGGGGCCTCCGGACGCGCGCCGTGGGCGAGCACCCGCGCGCCGCCGCGACCATGGGCATCGACGTGCGGCGCGTGCGCTACACGGCCGTCGTGCTCGGCGGCTGCGTGGCGGGCCTCGGCGGGGCGTACTTCACGCTGGAGTCCGTCCCCTCGTTCGAGCCGCTCATGACGAACGGGCGCGGCTTCATCGCGCTCGCCGCGATGATCTTCGGCAACTGGGCGCCGGCCGGCGCCTTCGCCGCCGCGCTCGTGTTCGGCGCCGCCCAGGCGCTCCAGATCAACCTGCAGCTCTTCCGCGACCAGATCCCGGCGTCGTGGTCCTTCCTGCAGCACTCGTCGATCGTCGGCCTCCTGCCCTACCTCCTGACGATGCTGATCCTGACCGGCGTCATCGGCAAGACCACCGCGCCCGCCGCGGACGGCCAGGTCTATGACGACTGAGCGCGCGGCGGGCGGGGCCGCGGGCGCGGAGGTCGTGCTGGAGGCGCGCGGGATCACGAAGCGCTTCCCGGGCGTGCTCGCGAACGACGCGGTGGATTTCGCGCTCCGCCGCGGCGAGGTGCACGCGCTGCTCGGCGAGAACGGCGCCGGCAAATCCACGCTGATGAGCGTGCTCTACGGCCTCGTGCGGCCCGACGCCGGGGAGCTCCTGCGGCGCGGCGAGCGCGTCTCCCTGCGCTCGCCGAGCGACGCGCTCGCGCTCGGCGTCGGGATGGTCCACCAGCATTTCATGCTCGTGCCGGTGTTCACGGTGGCCGAGAACATCCTGCTCGGCGCCGAGGCGACGCGCCGCTTCGGCGTGCTCGACGCCCGGCGGGCCCGCGCCGAGGTGCGCGCGCTCTGCGAGCGCCACGGGCTCGAGGTCGACCCCGACGCGCGCGTGGGCGATCTGCCCGTGGGCGTGCAGCAGCGCGTGGAGATCCTGAAGGTGCTCCACCGCAGGGCCGAGATCCTGATCCTCGACGAGCCGACCGCGGTGCTCACGCCGCAGGAGACCGAGGAGCTCTTCCGCGTGCTCCGGGGCCTCGTGGACAGGGGCGTGAGCGTGGCGCTGATCAGCCACAAGCTGAAGGAGGTGCTCGCGGTGGCGAGCCGGATCACCGTCATGCGCGCGGGCCGCGTGGTCGGCGTGACCACCCCCGCCGAGGCGGACGAGCGCCGGCTCGCCGCGATGATGGTCGGCCGCGAGGTGCTGCTCAAGGTGGACCGGGCGCCCGCGGAGCCCGGCGCCGAGGTGCTGCGGGTCGAGGGCCTCTCGGCGGCGGGCGCGCGCGGCGCCCCGGCGGTGCGCGGCGTGAGCCTCGCGGTCCGCGCCGGGGAGATCCTCGGCGTGGCCGGGGTGCAGGGCAACGGGCAGACCGAGCTCGTCGAGGCGCTCGCGGGCCTGCGCGCGCCGGCCGGCGGGCGCGTCCTGCTCTCCGGCCGCGACGTGACCGGCGCGCCGCCGCGGGCGCTGATCGACGCGGGCCTGTCGCACATCCCCGAGGACCGGCGGCGCCACGGGCTCGTGGCGTCCTATTCGATCGCCGACAACATGGTGCTGTGCACCCATGACCGGCCGCCCTTCGCGCGGTGGGGGATCCGGAGCGATCGGGAGGTGCGCGCGCACGCCGAGGCGCTCGTCGCGCGGTTCGACGTGCGGCCGCCCGCGCCCGACGCGAAGGCGGCCACGCTCTCGGGCGGCAACCAGCAGAAGGTCATCATCGCGCGCGAGCTCTCCCGCCCCGTGAGGCTGCTCATCGCGAACCAGCCGACGCGGGGCCTCGACGTGGGCTCGATCGAATACATCCACCGCGCGGTCGTCGCGGCGCGCGACGGCGGGGCGGCGGTCCTGCTCGTCTCGGCGGAGCTCGACGAGATCCTCGCGCTGTCGGACCGGATCGCGGTGATGTACCGCGGCGAGATCGCGGCGATCCTGGACGCCGCCGAGGCCACGCGGGAGCGCGTCGGGCTGCTCATGGCCGGCGCGCGCCCGGGCGTGGAGTAGACTCCCGCCGCACCTTTGACTGGAGGACCAGATGATCTCCGATGAAAGCTCCGGCGCCGCGAGGGGCCGCGGTCCGTGGCGGCGCGGCGCGCTCCTCGGCGCCGTCACGCTCTCCGCGATCGTCGCGGCCGCGGCGTGCGGCGATGACGAATCCATCTCGCCGGCCGGCACGACGACCGCCGGCACCGGCGGCGCGGGCGGCGGCCAGGGCGGCGGCGGCCCCGGCACGGGCGGCATGGGCG
>CAYQYG010000354.1:0-9794 GCA_964421485.1 uncultured Polyangiaceae bacterium
CTCGCCCGCGCGCCGGCCGGCGCCGCGGCCGGCGCGCCGAGGACGTCCCGGACGAGCGCGGCGATGGCCTGGGGGGGCGCGGCGGCGCCGACCTCGGCGAGCGCGTCGGCCATCTCCGCGGCGGACCCGAAGCGGTCCTCGGGGGCGCGGGAGAGCGCGCGGCGCACGATCCCCTCGAGCAGGGCCGGGCACTCGGGGCGGAGCGGCGCGAGCGCGGGCACCTCGCCCGCGAGCGCGGAGGCGAGCTGCTCGGCCTCCGTATCGCCGTGGAAGAGCCGGCGGCCGGCGACGAGCTCGTGCAGGATCACGCCGACACCGAAGAGGTCCGCGCGGGCATCGACGGGTCCGCCGCGGAGCTGCTCGGGGGAGAGGTAGCCGAGCTTGCCCTTCACCAGGCCCGCGCCGCTGTCGCGGGGCGCGGCGGTCGCGGTCGCGACGCCGAAGTCGGCGAGCTTGACCTCGCCCTCGCGCGAGAGCAGCACGTTCTGCGGGCTGACGTCGCGGTGCACGAGGCCGAGCGGGCACCCGTCGTCGTCTCGGAGCGCGTGCGCGTGGCCGAGCGCGCGCAGGAGGCCGAGCGCGATCCCGATCGCCTCGGGGATTGGGAACGGGCGGCCCGCGGCGGCGAGGTGCCGCGCCGCAGCGGCGAGGTCGCAGCCGGGCACGTGCTCCAGCACGAGGTGGTGGCGGCCGCGGTGGCGGACGAAATCGTGGAAGCGGACCACGTTCGGGTGCCCGAGGCGCGCGGAGATCCATGCCTCGCGCAGGAACATGCGGACCACCGCCGGGTCGCGCTCCATCTCCGGCCTCAGGCGCTTGATCACCACCGGGTGCGCGACGCCGCCGGGACCCTCGCGGCGCGCGAGGAAGAGCTCCGCCATGCCTCCCGTCGCGATGCGCTCGGCCAGGGCATATCCGCCGGCGCCCATCGGGAGGCGCAGCTCGCGCGGATCGGGCCGGGCGAAGCGCCCCGGCAGGCGCGCCCCCCGCTTCGCCGGCCCTCGCCGCCGCACCCGGAGCCCCCCTTCGCGCGGCATCGCCTGAGTGTGATTTCTCACGCGGTGGCCGCCAGGCGGCGAGGCTGGTCAACTGAGAATGGCGCGAGAGAAAGCGCACGCCCGCGAACGTCAAGCGGGCGCCGAAGGCGACCCGGAGCCCCGAACGTCAAGCGGGCGCCGAAGGCGACCCGGAGCCCCGAGTGTCCGCCGGGGGCGGCGCTCACGCGACGGGCGCGGCGGCCGCCGGCGGACGGCGGCCGAGGAGGTCGCGCAGGTCGCGGACGGACACCGCTCGCAGCGCGAGCAGGAGCGCGGTGTAGACCGCGACGCCGGCGCCGACGGCGATCCACATCCCGGCGACCGCGCGCGCGCCCGCGGCGGCGAGGGCCATGATGGCCGTGGCCGCGGCGACCGCGGCCACGCGGCGGCCGTCGACGAGCCGCACCCAGCGCGCGGTCATCGCCCACGACGCGGCGAGCGTGCCGACGCTGACCAGCAGGGTCGAGATCGCGGCCCCCTCGGCGCGCAGGAACGGCAAGAGCGCGAGATCGAGCGCGACGTTCGAGACGAGGCCGGCGAGCAGGATCTTGACCATCGCCAGCTCGCGCCGGGCCGCGAGCAGCGGGAGCGTACCCACCTGGAACGCGAACGTGAGGGGCACGTCGCAGACGAGGATCCTGAGCACGCTCGCGGCCGGCGCATAGCCGCCCGACCGGTAGACCAGCGCGACGATATCGGGCGCGAGGACGACGACGCCGGCGGCGACGGGCAGGCCGAGCACCGCGGCGGCGGTCATCGCGCTCCGGTAGAGCTCCTCGAACGCGGGGCGGTCGCGCGCATAGAGCCGCATGCCCGCGGCGAACGAGGCGCCGAGGAAGAGATCCGAGATCATCCGGAAATTGTCGGACAGGACCCAGGCGGCGCTGTAGATGCCCACCGCCTCGCTGTCGCAGAGGGCGCGGAGCAGGACGCGATCGGTCTGCTGCAGCGCGCCGTAGAGCGCCGAGAGCAGGCCGATCGGGAGGGCGAGCCTCGCGATCCGCCAGAGGTCCGCGGCCGAGGCGGCGTACACCGGGCGGTAGAAGCGGGCGCGGAGGAAGCCGTACGTGATGGCCAGCTCGACGATGTTGCCGAGCATGAGCGCGGTCGCGGCGGCGACGACGCCGGCGCCCGCAGCGAGCAGCGCGGTCGCGAGGGCGATCACGAAGAGGCGCGATCCGACCTCGGCGTAGGCGATGTACTGGAGGCGCTCGTGGGCCTCGAACGAGAGCCACATCGTCGAGTAGAGCAGGCTGGCGAGCTGCGAGGCGGCGGCGAGCGCGACGAGCGTGGCGCCCAGGCCGGAGCGCGCGAAGAGCGCGATGAGGACGGTGGCCCCGAGCAGCGCGACGCCGGTGACGCCGCGGATCATGAGCGCCGCGCCGAGGTGCGTGGGGCCGAGCTCGGGGCGCTCGGCGACCTCGCGGCCGAGGTAGCCGCGCACGCCGATGCCCGCGACGACGGTGACCATCGCCGCGAGCGCGATCGATGCCTGGAGCTCGCCCCAGGCGGCGACGCCGATCTTGCGCGCCATGTAGCCGACGAAGAAGACGCCGAGCAGGGCCATGACGACCTGCTTCGCAAACATCAGCGCCGCGTTGAGCGCGACGCGCTGGCCATCCCGCATCCAGCCCCCCTCCCCGGCCCGTGGCGACACGATGCCGGGGGTGAGATGCCGGCAGCCGCGCCGCCGTCGCTCCCCTTTTCGTTCCCGCGCCCGATTCCGCGCCCGCGCCCGATTCCGCGCCCGCGTCCGATTCCGCGCCCGTGGACGCGCCCGTGGCCCGCTCCCGCGTCAGCGGAAGCAGCTGACGCACGACGGGGGCTCGATGAACACGTCGGCGCCCCGGTAGTCGACGGCCTCCTCGGGGAGGCCCGGATCTCCGGATTGATCGACGACGCTCCTGTCCTCATCGATGATGTCCGGCGTCCCGAGGCACTGGTTCGCCTCGGCGCGGAGCGCGTCGGCGCGCTGGCGGAGCGCGACGAGGATCGTGAGCTCGTGCGCCGCCTGATCCGTGTCGCTCCTCGCCAGCGCGAGCTCGGCGGCCTGCCGGCGCTCGCGCGCCGCGCGGATCGCGACGTCGATCTGGGTCAGCTTGTCGCTCAGGCAGAGCGCCTTCACCACGTCGCGCTGGGCGCGCGTCACCCGGAGCTCCTCCCGGATGCCGGCGCCGACGGCCTCCATCCGCTCGACGCCCTGACGGGCGATCGCCGGGATCTCCGAGGGCGCGGGGGTGACGTCGCGGGTGACGCCCGCGGCCTCCGGCGGCGCGCCGAGCGCCCGGTGCGCGATGAGCGATGACAGCGACGCGAGGGCGATGACCACCCCGATCGATCGGCGCATGGACTGCTCCCTTGGTGGACGCGGGCGCGCGCGGCCGCGGGACCTGTCCCGCCGGGCGCGCCCTCCTGGGAGCCTTCGGTGCGCGGGCGCCGCAGGCATTCGAAGCCCGATGGGCGGAGGGCGCGCCGCCTGGAGCGCGACCCGGAGCCCCCGCCCACCCGCCCGCTCGCGCGCCGCCCGGGTCGGGCGCGCCGCGCCGCGGCGCGGGGCGGTTGACGCTCGGCGCTCCACCTCCAAGAATCGCCGCCGGACGAGGGCGCCCGGCGCGCCGCCGCGCGGCCCGCGATCCAACAAGGAGCGAACACGTGTCCCACACCCCGCTGACCCAGCTCTCCGAGGAGGAGCGGCTCTTCCGCGACTCCGTCCTCGATTTCGCGCGGAGGCGCGTCGCGCCGCGCGCGGCGGCCATGGACGAGGCCGCCGCGATGGACGCCGAGCTGATCCCGCCGCTCTTCGAGCTCGGCCTGATGGGCGTCGAGGTGCCCGAGGAGCACGGCGGCGCGGGCGCGAGCTTCTTCAACGCGATCCTCGCGGTCGAGGCGCTCGCCGTGGTCGATCCGAGCGTCAGCGTGCTCGTCGACGTCCAGAACACGCTGGTCGCGAACGCGATCCTCCGCTGGGCGACCGACGAGCAGAAGGCCCGCTACCTGCCGCGGCTCTGCCGCGAGTGGGTCGGCTCCTACGCGCTCAGCGAGGCGGGCTCCGGCTCCGACGCGTTCGCGCTCGCCGCGCAGGCCGAGCGCCGCGGCGATCGCTGGATCCTGAACGGCCGCAAGCTCTGGATCACGAACGCGAAGGAGAGCTCGCTCTTCCTGGTGTTCGCGAACGCCGACAAGGCGAAGGGCTACCGCGGGATCACGGCCTTCATCGTGGAGCGCTCGTCCCCCGGCTTCAGCGTGGGCAAGAAGGAGGACAAGCTCGGCATCCGCGCCTCGAGCACCTGCGAGCTCGTGCTCGAGGACTGCGAGGTGCCGGGCGAGAACGTGCTCGGCGAGGTGGGCAAGGGCTACAAGATCGCGATCGAGACGCTGAACGAGGGCCGGATCGGCATCGGCGCGCAGATGCTCGGGCTGAGCGTGGGCGCGCTGGAGCACGCGATGCGCTACATGGGCGAGCGCAGGCAGTTCGGCCAGACGATCGCGAGCTTCCAGGGCGTGCAGTTCCAGTACGCGCGCGTCGCGACCGAGATCGAGGCCGCGCGCCTGATGGTCTACAACGCCGCGCGCCTCAAGGACGCGGGGCAGCCGTTCGTGAAGGAGGCCGCGATGGCCAAGCTCTTCGCCTCCGAGGTCGCCGAGCGCACCGCCTCGATGTGCGTCGAGTTCCTCGGCGGCGCCGGCTTCACGAAGGACTTCCCCGTCGAGAAGCTCTACCGCGACGCGAAGATCGGCAAGATCTA
The DNA here is from genome assembly GCA_964421485.1 of uncultured Polyangiaceae bacterium. Lineage (GTDB taxonomy): Bacteria > Myxococcota_A > Polyangia > Polyangiales > Polyangiaceae > CAYQYG01. The sequence goes on from CAYQYG010000354.1 coordinate 4,784, forward strand.
CGAGGGCACCTCGAACATGCAGCTCGCGACCATCGCGAAGCTCGTCCAGGCCGAGCACGGCCTGAAGGGCTGAGCCCCGCCCGCCGCCCTCGCCGTCCGCCCGGGCCAGTCCTCCCTGGGAGCATCGAGGCCGAGGACCCGCCCGCGCGCCGTCGCGCCCCCGGTGAAATTTTCCAGATGACATTGCGGGCCCGGGCACGACGCGGGTGACATCGCCGTCGAATCCGCTTACGGTCGTCTGTCGAGTGTGCGCTTCGCGGCGGGGCTCTCCCGCACGGGCGCAGGCTCGGCACGGAGGCGTCTTGAGCTACGGAATCAGAATTCCAGCATTGCTGGGTGCCTTCGTCGTTGTCGCCATGGTGTGGCCAGGATGCAGCTGCGGTGATGACTCCTCCGAGTCCTCGCCCGGCACCACGACGAGCTCCGGCGGCGGCGGCGGCGCCGGCGGCGAGGGCGGCGGCAGCACCACCACGACCACCACCACGACCACGACGACCACGACCACGACCACCAGCTCGGGGGGGGTCGCCGCGACCGAGACGGTCAGCGCCGGCCACGTGGGCTCCAGCCAGAGCTACCGGATGGTCTACACGTTCGGTCAGCCGACGCAGAACCAGGGGAAGTCGACATCACCGGGCTATCGCATGCAGGGCGGCCTGCAGGGCGCCAACGGGAGCTTGCCATGAACACCAGGACGATCTTGACCGCTTCGATCCTCGCCGCGGCGAGCGCACTCCATGCGGGCACGGCCTTGGCCGCGGTGCCCACGACGATCACGCACCAGGGGCGGCTCTTCGATACCAACGGCGCGCCGGTGAACGACACGGTCAACGTGACCTTCGCGATCTACGACGCGGTGGACGCGGCGATCCCGATCTGGAGCGAGGACCACTCCGTCACCTTCGACAACGGCTACTTCTCGATCAGCCTCGGCGAGATCGTTCCCTTCGATCAGACCACGTTCGACGGCTCGGTCCGCTACCTCGGGATCACCGTGGGCGCCGACGACGAGATGGAGCCGCGGGCGGAGGTCGCGAGCGTGCCGTACGCGATCCTCGCGAACAACGTGAACGGCGACATCACGCCCAGCTCGGTGACGGTCGGCGGCGTGCTCGTGATCGACAGCAACGGCCAGTGGGTCGGCAGCCCGACGGGGCTCGTCGGCCCGACCGGCCCGACCGGCCCGACCGGTCCGCAAGGTCAGCAGGGTATCCAGGGCATCCAGGGCCCCCAGGGCCTCGTCGGCCCGACCGGCCCGACCGGCCCGACCGGCCCGCAAGGTCAGCAGGGTATCCAGGGCATCCAGGGCCCCCAGGGCCTCGTCGGCCCGACCGGCCCGACCGGCCCCACGGGCGCGACCGGCCCGCAGGGCCCGTCAGGCGTCGTCTCGGCGACCTACATCTCCGGCGGCGGCGCCCTCCCCGGCACGACGACCGCTTTCGTCGGTCCGTACCTCACGGTGAACGTGCCGACCCTCAACCACCGCGTGCACGTCGTCGCCAACCAGTCGTTCGGGAGCACCATCGCCGGCGGCGCGGACGGCCTGAACCTGTGGATCTGCTACCGGCTGAACGGCTCCGGCGCGGTCCCGTCCGCCATCGGCGGCGGCGTGTTCAACCTCCAGGTGCCGCAGAACGTGCGCATCAACATGGGCCTGAGCGCGGTGCTCTCCAGCCTGAACGCGGGCAACTACGACGTCGGCCTGTGCGGCACCGCGCCCGACTCGAACTGGAACAACTACGAGTGGGGCTACACCTCGGCGATCGTCGCGCTGCCCTGACGGCCCGCCGGCGCGCGCTCCCCGCGCGTGCATATGGACACCTCCGCCCGCTTCGGCGAGACTCCGCGCCCCGCGGAGGGCGGCGCGCAAGCCGCCCCGGAGGCCCCATGAACAATTCGAAGAAGGCTGCGATCGGCTTTTTGTGCATCTCTGCGCTCGCCGTGCCCGCGTGCGCCGGAGGCTCGGGCGTCCCCGCGCTCTCGGGGACGCGCGAGTCGGGCCAGAGCTCGCTCATGGATCAGACCGTGGCGGGCAAGGGCAAGTGCGATCCGAAGAACCACGACCGGCCGTTCATCATCGAGTGGGACGCGACCGACATGTCGAGCTTCGAGGCGTACGCCTCGAACGACGTGGTCGTCGTGAAGTACGAGGGCTGCGACATGAAGGTGCTCGATCGCTGCCGCGACGACTCGGTCCGCGGCTCGATGGGCTCCTATCGCCCCGTGGACTGGACGACGGGCTCGCTGGAGACGATCGACATCTCCAACGAGGGCGAGCTCTACGCGAAGCTGCCGCTCGGCGTCGCGACGCTCGGCGGGCGCGTGTCCGGCGGCGAGAAGTTCCACATGGAGTACTACGTGGCCGGCACGCGCAGCGCGACGCGCGACGCCGTGTACGCCTCGGACCTCGCGAAGTACCCCGGCTGCAAGGGCGCGACGCATTTCGTCTACGCCTACAACCTCGGCGCGTTCGCGCTCGGCTCGGCGAGCGAGCTCGCGGGCTCGGTCGAGGGCAGCGCCTACGGCTTCGGCGCGGGCGGGAGCACGAAGAAGACGCACAAGGCCGACAAGAAGGGCGGCGATCTCGGCGCCTGCAAGAGCGACTCGGCCAAGGAGATCGCCGGCTGCAAGGCGCCCATCCGCCTCACGCTCCGCGCGATCGAGAGCGGCGACAACCCGGAGATCGCGGCCAAGACGGCGCCCGAGAGCGACGCGGCGCTCAACGCGGCCGGCAAGATCGACAAGAAGCTCGAGATGAGCGACGAGGCCCGCGCGCGCTACGAGTCGGCCATGACGAAGCTCGGCGCGAAGGACGGGAAGGGGTGCCTCGCCGAGCTCGACGCGCACGACAAGCTCGATCCCAAGAACCTGTCGACCGACCCCAAGTCGGCGATCAGCCTCCAGCGCGGCTTCTGCGTGATGCTCGCCGGGCAGTGCGACGCGGGCAAGGCGCTCATCCGCAAGTCGATGGATGCGCACCCCTCGGCCGCGTCGACCGCCGAGCACAACGATCGCGTGATCGAATCGTACGCGGGCCTCTACTGCCAGGGCGGCAGCATGAGCCCGCGCGATCAGCTCATCCAGTCGCTCATGACCCTGCAGAAGGGCGCCTTCATGGGCCAGCTGCCCGTGGCCGAGTGCAAGAGCGCCTACCAGACGGCCCACAAGCTCATGTCGTCGGTGAAGCCCAAGGACGACGAGGACATGCAGGTCGCCAACGCGCCGAAGTCGCTCTACCACGTGGCCGCCAACTGCTTCGCGCGCGCCGGCGACTGCGCCGCCGCGCAGAAGGCATTCACCGAGAGCTACCCCGCCGACACGCTCGCGAACGTGAAGGATCCGAAGCAGAAGGAGACCATCATGCAGTCGACGTTCGATTCGCTCGTGAAGAAGTGCGCGTCCAAGAAGTGAGCGCGCGCGGCGGGCGGCGCGCGCTCGCGGTCCTCGGGATCGCGGGCGCGGCCGCCGCCTGCAACGGGGCCTCCTCGAAGACCCCGGTGTGCGAGTGCGTCTGCCCGCCCTGCTCTGCCGCCGCGCCCGCCGCGGCCGCGGCGCAGAGCGGGGCCCCCTCGCCGATCGCCCCCGCCCCCGTGGCGGCCGCGGGGGATCTCGGCGAGCTCGTGGCCTCCGCCAGCCGCAAGATGTTCCATGATGACGGCCCCGGGTGCCTCGCCGACCTCGACCTGGTCGCGAGGGCGGATCCGCTGCTCGCCGGCCGGCTCGCGGCCGTGCGCGGGCAATGCGAGATGCTCGCGGGCCGCTGCCAGGACGGCAAGCGGCGCATCTCCGCCCATTACCGCGAGGAGATGAGCTTCACCCAGGAGCGCGCCGACGCGATCGCCGAGCAGATCGGCTCGATGCGCTGCCGCGGCGGCGACGCGTCGCCGCGCGACGAGCTGCTCCGCGCCTATTTCGAGCTGAGCGACGCCGCGTACGTCAACAGGCGGGATCCCGCCTACTGCCGCCAGCGCGTGGACGCGGCGCGCCGCCTGGCCCCCCTCGTGCCGCCCGGGCCCGACGACGCGCAGCTCGACGGCAGCCGGAAGGCCCTGTTCCACACCGCGGCGAGCTGCTTCGCGAAGGCCGGCGACTGCGCGGGCGCATTCGCCGCGTACCACGACAACTACCCCGTCGACGCCCTCTCGGCGATCAAGGCCCCCGCGCAGCGCTTGTCGATCGTCAAGGACAGCTTCCGTTCGAGCTTCCCGGCCTGCAAGGGCGTCCCCTGACGAAAGGTGTCCCGGCAGTCTGAGCTGTGCCAGGATAGCCGCTCCGTGGCCCGCCTGCTCATCGTCGACGACGATCCTGACATCCGGACGATGTTCGCGCGCGCACTGAGCGCGATCGCGGAGATCGAGCAGGCCGGCGGGGGCGCCGAGGCGATCCGCGCGCTCTCCTCGCGGGAGTTCGACGTGCTCCTGCTCGACCTGCACATGCCCGCGGTCGACGGCTTCGCCGTCCTGGAGGCGCTGACCAGCAAGCCGGGGCCGAACCGGGACATGCCCGTGTTCATCATCACGGCGGACATGTCCGACGCGGCCCGCGTGCGCGCGCTCCGGCGTCATGCAGTATTTCTGCTCACCAAGCCGGTGAACCTCGGGACCTTGCGGTCGTTCGTCACCTCGTCCCTGCAGAAGCGGACCGCCCGGACGCCGGTGCCGCCCGCGCGGACGCCGGTGCCGCCTGCGCGGACGCCGGTGCCGCCCGCGCGGCCGTCGTCCCTCGCGCGGACGTTCCACGGGGACGAGCCCCGCAGCGACTCCGATCTCTCGGCCCGCCACTCCAGCCCGGGGTCCGGGGCGGAGGGCGCCGTCGGCCCTTCGGGCAAGGGCAAGCGGGACTGACCCGCTCTAGAGCGACAAACAGGTTGAAACCACCTGGAAAGAGCGAGATTCGAGAGACGGCAAGGGCGCAAGGGACGCAAGGGGAAGAAGATTTTTTCTCCTGATCCTTGCGTCCCTTGCGCCCTTGCGGTCCATCTCTCGGATCTTCAACCTGATCGGTGTTCTAG
>CAYQYG010000355.1:0-9770 GCA_964421485.1 uncultured Polyangiaceae bacterium
CGCCCCGGTCCGCGGCTCGATCCGCATCGACATGTACGCCCCGACCGGCGGCGCGGCCACGGCGCGAGGAGGTGGCGCCGCGTACGCCACGGGCCGCCACGCGGCCCGCAGATCGGGCGGCGTCGCGTGCGCGCAGCCTGCGGCCGCGAGCCCCGCCAGGAAGGCGCCCAGAGCGCTCCGCGACCGCGGAGAGACGAGCGGAGATCGTCGCATGCGCACCGCCTCGGCCACGATGATCCTACTCCGTGATGGTGAAGCTCGAGCGCGCCAGCACCGCGCCCGAGGCGTCGCTCACCGAGACCGACCAGGCGCCGGGCGCCCGCGCCTTGCGCGTCGTCGCCCACGTCCGCCACCTCCGCTCCGTGCCCACGTCGAGCTTGATCCGCACCGGCGCTCCCCCGCCGGGCGGCGCGAACGCGACCACGATCCCCGTCGCCGCCCGCGCCTCGTTCGTGAGCGTCACGAACGCGTAGAGCTTCTCGAGCTCGCCGGCCTTGAAGGACGTCCCGACGCCCACCGGCTCGCGGCCCGAGATGCCCTTGGCCAGCACCAGCCGCGTCACCTTGAGCTCCGGCTGCGCCTCCTCACCGGCCGGGGCCGGCGCGGCGCCCTCCGCCGGCGCGCGAGCCGCCGCCCCGGGCTCCCCGGGCGCGGGCACCGGCCGCCGCCGCCGCCCCCGCGCCGAGGCCGGCGTGCGCCCGCCCTTCTCGTCCGCGGCCCTGTCTTCGGCCTTGTCGCCGGCCTGGTCCTCGGCCGCTTCCACGGCCTGGGCCACGGCCTGCGCGCTCGCCGGCTCGGGCGCGTGCGCGGCGTCCGGCGGCGCCTTCGCGCGCCCGTCCTGCCCTGCGCCCGCCCCCTCTGCGGCCAGGCTCAGCGGAGGCGGATCCTCGCGGGAGATCGCCTCCGTCCCCCTCCGCGCGTCCCTGCACCCGACCGCGAGGCCGGCCCATCCAAGGACCGCGACCGCCCACGAGATCGTCGCGAGACGACCTCCCCTTCTTGCCCGGGGTTCCACGTGGACCAGATGCCACGATTCCGCAGATCGGGCGAAAAAACGACGGCGGCGAATGGGCCGCCCGGCGCGGAGGGGTTCGGGGCGTAGGGCGCGCCACGTGGAGCGCGACCCGGAGCCCCGAATGTCGCCCGAGGCATCAGCGCGGCGACGAGCGGCGCGGCCCCGGGTGGCGGCCGCTCTGCGAGCGCTCGTCCACCACCGCGCCGCTGATCGCGGACTTCGACCCGTCCTCGGAGATCAGGATCGCCAGCCCGCCGTTTGCGCCCCGGGTCGTCGTCGACTTCGAGGCCCGACTCGCTCCGCGGGGGGGACGATCCGAGCTCTGAGGTGCGATCTGTCTCATCTCCGACTCCTTGCGAAGCGTGCGCTTCCCCTCCCCACCCGCGCGGGCTCCGGGTCCGCTGGGTCTCGCCGCGCGCCCGGAGCCCGAAGGCGGTCCAGGCGCGGGGTGGGACATTCGCAGATTAGTCAGAGGTTCGCAAAGATGTCACTCGCAAAACGCACCGGCCGCGTCGATTCGGGGAGAACCCCAGCCCGAGACGGCCGATCTCGCCCGCGACGTCGCGGCCGTCACCTGGATCGCGGCGACGGCCGCAACCGTGACGGAATCGACCAGCCTGGTGAATTTCCCTGCCGGGGACGGGCTACTGCGTGAGGATCCGCGCCGAGCGCGCCGGCACGGTCACGGTGGGCCCGGAGACCGTCCCGCCGTTCAGCAGGTCGGTCAGCTGACCGGACGGCAGGCCGCCGATCTGCTGCTGCGAGTCGCTCCGGTTGACGGCGACGAACACCGTATCCGTGGCGGACGCCATCCGGTACGCGTACGTGTCCGCGGTGACCGAGAGCGTCGTCCTCGTGCCGAGCGACAGCGCCTCGTGGTCCTTCCGGATCTGCGTGAGCTTCCGGATGTGCGCGAGCAGGAACGATTGCCCCGCCGAGTAGCCCGACCACTGCATCATGCGGCGGTTGTCGGGGTCGCCCGCGCCGGGCATCCCGATCTCGTCACCATAATAGATGAGCGGCACGCCCTTCGTCGTGAACAGGATCGTGAACGCATTGCCGAGCCGCTCGAACGCGCTCATCCCGGACGGCAGCCCCGGCTGGCCGTTCCAGGCGAGCTCCTTGCCGCCGGCCCACTCGTCGGTCCAGAGCGGCTGGTCCTGCGCCAGGTGGATCGCGCGCGGGATGTCGTGGTTGCCGATGAACGTGCTCATGATGCCCGCGCCGTACGCGTTGTCGTTGAAGTTCATGAAGCCCTCGAGGTCCGACATCGGGGCCATGCGCATCAGGACCGACCGCGCGAGCTTCATCCGCAGCGGGAAGTCGAACTGGCCGTCGAGCTTCGTGATCGGATCGACGTAGTAGTTGATGAGGCTCACGTCGCCGGTGAAGGTCTCGCCGACCATGTAGAAGTGCTGCTGCGTCTGCGACTCGACCTCCGCGGTCACGCGCGCGCGGAGGTCGAGCAGCCACTGGTCCTCGATGTGCTTCACGGCGTCGAGGCGGAAGCCGTCGATGCCGGTCTCCTGGATCCACCACATCGCGTTCGAGACCGAGAAGTCGCGGGCCGCGGCGTTCGTGAAGTTGAAATCGGGCAGGTAGCTCGTGAACCAGCAGCGCTTGCCCTGCGGGCCGTCCCACGAGCAGCCCTCGCCGCAGACGCAGTTCGAGACCTGGCCGTCGGTGAGCGGCCAGAACCAGCCGTCGTTCTGGTGCTGCTGGTAGACGGGCGAGCTCGCGTGGACGTGGTTCATCGCGTAATCGAGGATGACCTTGATCCCCTGGCCGTGCGCCTCCGCCACCACCGCCTGGAGCTGCGCCATGGAGCCGAAGTGCTCCTCGGTCTGATCGAGCGCCTCCGGCCAGTAGCCGTGGTAGGCGCTGTACTGGTGGCTGTCGCCGCCCACGCCGACGCCGCTCTGCTCGGTGTTGTCCATGGGCACGCTGAGCCACAGGGCGTTCACGCCGAGGTCGGTGAAGTACCCCTCCTGGAGCTTCTGGAGCAGGCCGGCCCAGTCGCCGCCGCGGTAATCGGCGGGGGGCTGCACGCCGGGGGTCGAGGCGTTGTTGGACGCGTCGCCGTCGAAGAATCGATCGACGAAGACGAAGTAGAGCATCGCCTTGCGCCAGTCGAAATCGCCGATCAGGCCGCCGCCGCACTTCCACGGATCGCAGGTCGCGGCGGCGAGGATCGAGTTGTAGCCGCCGAACCCGTCGGAGATCTGGTTCGGGTTGTTGGGATCGTGGGTCCAGGTCGCGCCGTCGATGAAGAACTTGTAGAGGACCTCCTTGTTGTACGGGATCTCGACCGTGGCGGTCCACTCGGCCCCCTGCTTCGTCATCGGGACGCCGGTGTTCCACGCGCCCGGCGCGAAATCGCCGCGGACCTCGACGGTGGCCTCGGCGCCGGCGGGGTACGTGAAGAGGTGGTCGCAGCGCTTCAGCGAGTCGTCGCATTGCGGCGGGAGGACGCCGCCCTGACCGCCCGCGCCCGTCGAGCCGGAGCTGCTGCTCGAGCTCATGAGGCCGCCGTCGCCGGGATCGTAGCCGCCGGTGCCGGGCGGCATGTGGCTCTGGAGCTCGTCGTCGCCGGCGCACGACGAGAGGGTGGCGAAGATCCCGAGGGTGCCGCCGACGAAGGCGAGGGCGGTGAGCGACGTCTTGGTCAGGATGTTCATGGAGCTTCGCTTTCTAGGCAGGGGCTATGGGCAGGGACAAGGATCTTGAAGCTCCGCGGGGCCATCGCGACGGCGAGGCCGGCGGCGATCTCGACGGCCTCGCCCGTGAGCGCGTCGACGTACGGGCCGGGCGGCGCGGCGCCCGCGGGGAGCGGGAGGTCGGCCTCGACGGGGGCCTTCGAGAAGAGGGCCAGGACCGGCGCGCCGTCGCCCGCGTCGCGGCGGTAGGCGTAGAGATCGGCGGAGGCCGCGAGGAGCGCGCGCTCGCCGGCGCGCAGCGCGGGGGCGCACCGCCGGAGCGGGCCGAGGCGGCGGACCAGATCGAGCACGGCCTCTTGCTCGGGCGGGAGCGCGCCGAGGTCGGGCAGGACGCGGCGGGAGTCGGGATCGCCGGCGCCGGCGAGCGCGATCTCGTCGCCGTAATAGAGCACCGGCAGGCCGGGCAGCGTGAGCAGGAGGGCGAGGGCCATCCGGGCGCGCGCGTAGGCGTCCGGATCCGAGGGCTGCGCCGGCGGGCTCGCCCAGGGGTCGCTCGCCGCCTCGCCCGTCGCCTCCGAGATGAAGCGGGAGGTGTCGTGGTTGTCGATCATCCGGCCGATCACGGCGCCCGAGCCGCGCAGCGCGGCGTCGGTCCCGGCGAGGACGCCCTCGATCGCGTCGAAGCCCGAGCGGCCGAGGCCAATGGCGTCGCGGATCGACCACATCAGCGGGAAATCGAAGGCGCCGTCGAGGCCGTGGGGGCCGAGGTAATACCGGATCGCGTCGGTGCCGCCGAGGCCGGGGCCGGTGAAGACCTCGCCGATCGAGAAGAGCGCGCCCTCGACGTGGTCCGGGGACGCGGGCTCCATGCCGCGCCGCGGGGCCGCGCTCGCCCGGAGGGCCGCGGTGATGCGGCGGGCGGCGGCGCGGGGCATCATCGGGACGGCGTCGATCCGCACGCCGTCCGCGTCGAAGGCGCTCATCCAGAAGAGCGCGTCGTCCACGCCCGCGCGCATGGCGTCCGGCTGCTGCCACCGGACGTCCGGCAGGTACGGGGTGAACCAGCAGGTCTGGATATGAGTGTCCCAGCCGCAGGCCGGCGCGCCGCACACGCAATGGTCGGGGCCGTCATTGAACCAGCCGTGGTTCCGGTGGTCCAGGTAGCGCTCGCTGGACTCGTAGACATGATTGGGCACGAGGTCGAAGATGACGCGCAGGCCGCGGCGGTGCGCGGCGTCGATCACGGCGCGCAGCCCCTCCTCGCCGCCGAGGCGGGGATCGACGCCGCGGGGCTCCCTGGGCCAGTAGCCGTGATAGCCCTCGTAGAGGTGGCCGTCGCGCCCCTCGCGGAGCTCGACGGGGTTCTCGTACACGGGCGACAGCCAGAGCGCGGTGACGCCGAGGGCGTCGAAGGTGCCGCGCTCGATCTCGGCCCTGACGCCGTCGAGCGTGCCGCCGGCGCGCGAGCCCGGCGTGGCGGGCGGGGCGAGCGGCGCGCCGCCGTCGCCGCGGAAGCGGTCGATGATCAGGTGATAGAGCAGACCGCCGTCCCACGCGGGCATCGCCGGCTCGACCCACGCGACCGCGCGGGCAGGAGCGGCGGCGCGGCCGTCCTCGTCCGACGCCGTGATCGAGAGGGTGTGCTTGCCGCGCGGGAGGCCGCGCAGCGACAGCGAGAAGGCGCCCGTGTCCGGATCGGCCGACGCCGCGGCGCCTGCCGCGGCGATCGAATCGGGGTCGAGCGCCGCCCCGCCTGGGACCGCGAGGAACGCGCCGCGCACGGTGACGTCTCCCCCCCGGACCTCGACCGCATCGATCCGGATCTCGGGCGCGGAGCAGTCCGGCGCGATGGCGAGCGAGACCTCCTCCTCGCCGCGGAAGGTGGTGAGCGGATTGAACGGATCGATCCGGCGCTCGTCGCCCTCGGCGATGAGGTATCCGTGCTCGCCGGCCGGGAGGGACAGCGAGACGGCATACCAGCCGTCCTGCTGGGGCTCGAGCGCCGTGCCCGGCGAGGCCCACCCGTCCCAGCTCCCCACGACGCGGAGGCTGCCGCCGCTCGTGGGCTTTGCCCAGATGACGGTGGCGCAATCACGGGTGGGCGGATCGGGGCCGCCGCACGAGGGCGCGACCGCCGCGGCGAGCGCGAGGATCCACGCTGGGGAAGGCAACTTCAAGCGCACGACCTTGTGGCGCTTTTACTACGGCTCCGCCGGTGAATCACCGGGATTCGCGCTCTCCGGCGCCGGGTGGATCCGAGGTCGTGCGGGGCGACGACCTCCGGCCCCGGGGAGCTCCGGACAATCCTCCCTGTCCCCCGCCCTCCCCGCCTCCCTGGAATTTTCTCCTCTCCTCTCCTGCCGGGCCCGTTGCCGCGATGAGCGGGGCCGGCTATGGGACAGCGCGATGGAAGGCCCGCGTCGGCGCAGCTCCGGAAGCTCTCCCCCGTGACCCTGCCCGCGCCGCGCCTCCGCGATCATGCCGCGCTCGGGGCCGCGATCTTCGCGGCCGCCGCGGCGGCCGATTACGTCGCCGGGCGCGAGGCCCTGCACGCGCGGGCGATCCTCTCCGTGCTCGGCATGGGCCTCGGCGTCGGCGCGCTCGGCGGGCTCGCCGCGGGCGTCGCGCTCGCCGCCGCGCAGCGGCTCGGGCGCTTCTCGGCGGCGCTCTGGGTCACCGCCGGCGTGGGCCTCGGCGCGTGGCTCAGCGTCGCGCTCGGCGCGCCCGCGCGGCTCGGCGGCCGCGACAGCGCGCTGGCCGTCGCCGCGATCGCGGCGAGCTCGGCCCTCGGCCTCGCGCTCGTCGGCGCCGGCCTCGCGACCCAGCCGCGGCCCACGAGGCCGCGCGGGTGGCTCGCGTCGCTCCGGCCCGCGATCCGGCTCCCGCTGTGCGGCCTGGCCCTCGCGGGCGCCGCGGGCATGACGTGGGTCGATCGCGTCTACGAGGTCGACGGCTACCGGGCCGCGCACCTGGCGCTCCGCTGGGCCGCGCTCGGCGCGGTCCACGTCGCGGCGCTCGCGCTGCCGCCGCGATGGCCCTCGGGCGGCGCGCCGCTCCGCGCCCGCGCCCTCGCCGCCGCGGCCGCGCTGCTCGCCCTCTTCCCCTTCCTCGCGCTGCGCCCGCGGCACCTGCACGAGCTCCACGCGATCCTCGAACGGCCCTACCCCGGCCTCGCCGTCGGGCTGCTCCGCTACGCCGGCGATCCCGATCTCGACGGCTACTCGGCGGTGCTCGGCGGCGGCGACTGCGACAGCCTCGATCCGGACGTGCACCCCGGCGCGCGCGAGATCCCGGCCAACGGGGTCGACGACAACTGCCTGCGCGGCGACGCCCCCGCGCCGCCCGCGGCTGACATTCGGGGCTCCGGGTCGCCTGACGGCGCCCTGCGCCCCGAACCCTCCGCTGACATTCGGGGCTCCGGGTCGCCTGACGGCGCCCTGCGCCCCGAACCCCCGCCGCCCGCGGACGGGCCGATGAGCGTCGTGCTGGTCACGATCGATACGATCGTCGCGGCGCGGACCAGCCTGTACGGCGCCAAGCGCCGCACGACGCCGGAGCTCGATCGCCACGCGTTCTCGGGCGCAGTGCTCGAGCGCGCGTACACGGCCGGCGGCTGGACGAGCCTGTCGATCTCGTCGATCCTGCGCGGCGTCTACCCGCGGCGGCTGCGCTGGACGCGGGTCTTCGAGACGAAGCAGATGAAGCTCGTGCGCGCGCCCGAGGCGGCGTCCGAGACCATCCGGCTGATGTTCGCGCTGCCGATCGAGGAGCCGCGCCCCACGCTCCAGGCCCTGCTCCAGCGGCGCGGCGTGCGCACGGCCGCGGTCGTCGACGACGGCCAGTCGGAGTTCCTCGATCCGGCGCTGGGCACCGCGCAGGGCTTCGATCAGTTCGTCGACATGGACACGCGCCCGCCCGGCGGCGACGACGCGGCGACGACCGACGCGGCGCTCGAGGTGCTCCGCGGGATGCCCGAGGGCGACCCGTTCTTCCTCTGGGTCCACTACTTCGGCCCGCACTCGCCGAACACCGCGCACGCCGGGACGCCGACCTTCGGGGGCACGCAGGAGGACGGCTACGATCACGAGCTCGCGTACCTCGATCACCACGCCGCGCGGCTGCTCGCGGAGCTCCGGAAGATGGGCGCGGCCGGCCGCAAGGTCGCGGTGCTGCTCGCCTCGGATCACGGCGAGCTGTTCCGCGCCACGAGCCGGATCCACGGCGCCGATCTGCGCGAGCAGCTCATCCAGGTGCCGCTCGTGCTCTGGGCCCCCGGCGTGCGGCGAGGGCGCTACGCGGGGCTCGCGAGCACGCTCGACATCATGCCGACGGTGCTCGGCCTGACGGGCACGCCCGCCCCCCCCGGGCTGGACGGGGTGGATCTGCGGCGGGTGATCGGCGCGGATCCGGCGCTCTCGCGCCGGGTGCTGCTCTCGGAGACGTGGCGCTTCAACTCGCGCGGCGACCTGAACCGCGATTACGTGGCCGCGTTCGACGGCGACCTGAAGCTCGTCTGGAACCTGCTCGACGAGAAGAAGTCGCTGCGCCCGCAGGAGCGCGGCGGTGAGGACGGGGAGGAGCGGATCGGCGAGGTGGACGCGCCCCGGCTGCGCGAGCGGCTCGAGACCTATCTCGAGGAGACCGGGGCGCTCGATCTGCACGACTGACGCGGGTCAGCGCGCCGATTCGAGGAGCGCGCGGAGGGCGGAGCGCGCGGCCTGCACGGTCTCGTCCGGGCCGGTGAGCTTGAAGAACCAGTTGCCGCGGTCCGGGGTGGTCACGGCGGCGCCGACGAGGCGGTGATTGCGCTTGACCATCTCCACCGGCGACCTCTTCCGGGCGCCCGTCGTGGGGGTGAGGCCGACCTTGTAGGTGCCCTCCACCTCGACCATCTGGACGCGCAGGCCGTGGGCCTCGAATGAATCCCGCCTGGCCCCGGCGGCGGCGTCGCCGTCGAACTGGGCGAACCATTCCTTGAAATTCTTCTCGACGTCGCCCTGGCTGCCGGTGCCGTGGAAGAGCACGGTGACCTCCGCGTCCTCCTTGTCATTGGCGGCGCGGGGCACCTTGTACGCGGCCTTCTTCGGGCCGGTGCGGGGGACGTCGAGGGAGGTCCAGGCGCCGGGGGCGTCCCACAGGAGCGGCGCCACGGCGGGCGCGGAGGACGCGGCCGGAGGCGGGGGATCGGGCTCGGCGGGGGCGCGGGAGCAGGCCGGGAGCGCGGCGGCGAGCGCGGCGGCGAGCGCGGCGGGGCGCGGGATCGGCATGGGCGGGGGCTATACCATTCGAGCGGTCACCAGGCGAGGATCGAGAGGTGGACGCGATCGATCGAGCCCCCGTCGCCGCTGTCGCCGTCGCCCACGCACACGCGCCAGGGGCCGGTGGGGTCCTCGTCGACGAAATCGGCGAGGGCGGCGCCGGGGCCGCTGTCGGGCGCGGGGGCATAGGCGCAGCGGCCGTCGTCGCGGCAGGCGGCCTGGCCGCCGCCGACGGCGTCGCCGAGCTGCTCGGCCGGGAACGGGGCGCCGTCGCGGAACGTGATCGGGTGGGTCGCGGCGAGATCGGAGTCGTCGCCGTTGGGCTCGAAGTAATCGTCGGCGGGCTCGGCCACGCCGGCCCGGCTGAGCACGCTGAGCACGCCGCCGGCCGGGCTCTCGATCTTCACGACCAGATCGCCGAGCCACGGGTGATCCATTCCGATCGTGAGCTCCACGCCCTTGATCGACGCCGCGACGCCGGCCGGGAAATCCAGCGTCACGCATTGCATGGATCCGAGCGAGCCGTCGTAGCCGCCGTCCGGGATCACGAGCCCGAGCCCCGGGCCCGCCTCGAGCGCGATCGGCGCGATCGGGGCGCAGGCGCTCGGCTCGCCGTCGCACGTGTAGCCCTGCTCCACGGCGCAGGCGTCGCTGCACCCGTCGCCCGGCGCCGCGCCGCCGTCGTCGCACGCCTCCGGCGCCTGCACGATCCCGTCGCCGCAGACGGGCTCGGCGCCCCCCGCGCCGCCCGCGCCGCCCGCGCCCCCCCGCGCCGCCGCGCCGCCCGGGCCAACGACAGCGCCATCTACTTCGGCGCCTACGGCCCGCAGCCGCTGGACG
>CAYQYG010000356.1:0-4706 GCA_964421485.1 uncultured Polyangiaceae bacterium
CCCGAGCGTCAGGGGTTCGGGGCGCAGGGCGCCGAAGGCGACCCGGAGCCCCGAGGGTTAGAAGATCACGACGCTGCGGATCGACTCGCCCGCGTGCATGAGGTCGATGGCGTGGTGGATGTCGCCGAGCGGCATGGTGTGCGTGATGAGCTCGTCGATCTTGATCTTCCCGTCCATGTACCAGTCGACGATCTTCGGCACGTCGGTGCGCCCCCTGGCGCCGCCGAACGCGGTGCCCTTCCAGACGCGCCCCGTGACGAGCTGGAACGGCCGCGTGGCGATCTCCTCGCCCGCGCCCGCGACGCCGATGATGACGCTGACGCCCCACCCCTTGTGGCAGCACTCGAGCGCCTGGCGCATGACCTTGACGTCGCCGATGCACTCGAAGCTATAGTCGGCGCCGCCCCTCGTGAGGCTCACGAGGTACGGGACGAGGTCGCCCTCGACCTCGGCCGGGTTCACGAAGTGGGTCATGCCGAACCTCTCGGCGAGCGCGCGCTTCTTCGGGTTGACGTCGACGCCGACGATCATGTCCGCGCCCGCCATCCGCGCGCCCTGGATGACGTTGAGGCCGATCCCGCCGAGCCCGAAGACGACGACGTTGTCGCCCGGCCTCACCTTCGCGGTGTTGATGACGGCGCCGATGCCCGTCGTGACGCCGCAGCCGATGTAGCAGACCTTGTCGAACGGCGCGTCCTCGCGGATCTTCGCGACGGCGATCTCGGGCAGGACGGTGAAATTCGAGAAGGTGGAGCACCCCATGTAGTGGTGGATCTTCTCGCCGCCGAGGGAGAACCGGCTGGTCCCGTCGGGCATGACGCCGCGCCCCTGGGTCGCGCGGATGGCCTGGCAGAGGTTGGTCTTCCCGCTGGTGCAGTAATCGCAGCTGCGGCACTCCGGTGTGTAGAGCGGGATGACGTGGTCGCCCTTCTTGAGGGTGCGGACGCCCGGTCCGACGTCGACGACGACGCCCGCGCCCTCGTGGCCGAGGATGGCGGGGAAGAGGCCCTCGGGGTCCCTGCCCGAGAGGGTGAACTCGTCGGTGTGGCAGACCCCCGTGGCCTTGATCTCGATGAGGACCTCGCCCTCGCGGGGGCCTTCGACCTGCACGGTCTCGATGGTCAACTTCTCGCCCGCCTTGTGGGCGACGGCAGCGCGCGCTTCCATGGTCTTCGTCTCCTCCGGTCTTCGAGAGAGGCCCCCGCACAAGGCCGCGCCGGGCGCGGGAGCCACGGCGCGGGAGAGATCCCATAGCCGGGCGGGGATGTGGGTTGCAAGACGGACCCGGTGCGCGGCGGGCGGCGCGCGGCGCCGGGCGCCGGGGGAGCGAGCGGCGGCGCGCCGGCGCGGCGTGGTAGGCTCAGGCGCGTGTTCATCCTGGGGCGCCCCCACGACGCGGCCGATGTCGCGGCGCGATCGCGGATCAGACGAGGTCTTCCGGGCTCAGGGGTTTTCCGCGCAGCTTGATGCGACCGGCTTCGAGCTCCTGCGCCTCGATCTGCATTCCATAACCGCCGGCGGCGAGCCAGCGGGGAGGATTCCTGATGCGGTAGACGCCCTGACCGATGGGTACGGGGCCGGTGGGGTCGACGTGGATCACGACGGTCGGGCGCTCCTGGGACTCCGACGCATCGGCGAGCTCGCGCTGGGCGGAGGCGGAGAGCTTCACGACGATGTCGCGCCTGAAGTCACGAGAGTACACGTGCCCGAAGCGCAGGAATCCGGTGACCGGCTCCGAGGCAATCCTCGTGAGCTCCTCGAGGGTCTCGCGGAGCGCCGGCTTGCCCGCGAGCGTGATGAGATAGGCCTGGAAATCCTCGATGGTCACGAACTCACGCTGCTCCCCGGAGAGCACCGCGAGCCCCGTCGGTCCGATGTACACGGACAGAAAGATCTCGCCCCTGTCCCGCTGGCCCCTCGGCGCGAGCTCGACGTGCTCGACGCCGGGCGCCCCGCCCTTCCTGAGGAACGCGAAGACGCCCGGCTCCCCCTCGTTGATGCCGGCCACGAGATCGAAGAGCACCTCCCTCCACGGGGAGAGCACCTCCGGGGTCGGCGGCGCCTTGAGCGCCCAAATCATGGCCTCGCGGAAATTCTGCACGACTTCACCTCCTCGATATCGATGGTGAGCTGGACAGGAAAGTGATCGCTGAACGTCGGCCCCTTGTCACCGAGGAGGGGCGCTCCGTGGTGGTCGACGAGCGTGACCTCCCGCTCCCCCGAGAGCCGCGTCAGGATCTCCGGGCTCCGCCCCGCGAGCAGGGGCACGAGGTCGTCGCTGACCAGGATCTGGTCGATGCAATGCCAGAGGAGCTCCGTCCTGGCGCGGTTGCGACAGTAGTAGGTGCCGTGGTGCGTGCCGGTGTCATCCGGCAGGAGCCGCCACATCGGATTGTGCAGCGGGACGGCGGACCTCCTCTCGTGGGGCAGCTTTCGCGGGCGCACGACGCCCAGGATGTCCTTGCTCCGGAGGGCAAACAGGCCATCCCTATCGGTGACCTCCTCGTGAAACGGGTTCGCGTTGAGGTCGCCGAGCACGACGAGCGGCCGGCCGCGCCAGAAGTGGGAGAGGACGTCGCGCATGACCCGCCCCCAGCGAGACCGCTCCTTCTCCGTCGGCGAGTGGAACCTGTCGGGGCCATGAATGCCGAGCACCTGCAGGTCCCGGAAGCCGCACACCCTCGACGAGAGCGACAGCCCCTGACAACGCCCCTCGCTGTCCCGCTCCGTCTCGCCCTCGTGGTTCCTCTCACGGTCCGGATCGACCCGGATCCCCCGGCTGCCGACGAAGACGACGTGGCTCCGGAGGCGACAGCCGCCCGGCACCGGAAGGCGACCGAGGATGGAGAGCCGATCGGAGCTCCAGGCGGGGATCTGCCAGGCATATACGTTCTCCGGCAGCTCCTGAAAGCAGGCGATCACACATCCGGGGACGATCGCCAGGTGCCGGCAGGCGACCTCGAGGGCCACGGCGTTCCGGTGTACGTTCCAGGTGAACAGCGTGATACCCCGACCGGCGGCGGGATCGCGATGGATCGGCCTGCTTTCTCGCGAGATGCTCACGGGCGAAACCATAGCATCTGTACGTATGGGTCAAGCAGATAATGAGTTTTTTTGCAGGCGGGATCGCTGGGCGGATGGAGGAGGAAGGGGGCGGCGGACACGAGTGGCCAACCCTGCGAGGACAGGGCGACGGCCAAGGGAGGGGGAGCGAGAAAGCCGCGGTGCCTCCACGGAATCGACGCCCGGAGATCCGTCGTGGGGATGATTTTCAGCCACGCGCGCAGCGGAAACCGACGTTGCTGCCGCGCCCGGACGCGTCGAGCCCGCTGCGGAAGGCCGCGCGCACCCTCGAGAGGTCGTTGCGGAACCACGAGCCCCCGCGGAGCACGCGCCGCTCATTGGCACAATTATTGGTACCATCACTTGGATATGGGCAGTACCGGGCCTGTGTCCATTCGGTCACATTCCCTGACATATCGTAGTTTCCCCACCTGGACTTCCCTTTTGAAAAGCTCATGACAGGCCCCGTGCCGGCGAAATGGTCATCACCCGGATACATCGCGCTCCAGGTCCGCCCGAGCTCCCTTCCCCTCGCGACGCACTCGCTTCCGCACGCGTTCAGGAGCTCCGGTCCCGGCGGAGGCTTGTCACCCCACGGATAGCTTCGCTGCTCGCTCCCGCCGCGCGCCGCATACTCCCACTCGCGCTCCGTCGGCAGACGGCCGCCCTGGGCTGCACAGTACGCGTCCGCCTGGCCCCAATTGACGCAGTTCACGGGGTGATCCAGCCGGTCGGCGCGGTCGGCGTTGCAAAATTGGCTCCAGAGCGCCCGGTCCGCCTCGGAGATCCCGGGCCAGTCCACCTTCGTCGGTGCGGCGGTGCACTTGCCAGTCTTCACGCACGCCGCATAGGCGCCGACGGTCACCTCCGTCCGATCCAGGCAGAAGCTGGGGAGCGTGACCTCATGGACAGGTTTTTCGTCGGGATCGCCGTCGTCGGAGCCCATCTTGAAGGTGCCGCCCGGGATCAGGACCATGCCCGGCGGGCATTCCGCCGGCACGGCGACGCGCTCGGGCGGCGGCGTGCTCGCGGAAGCAGGAGATGGGGGGCTCCCGGCAGATGCCACCGGCCCCGGAGCAGATGCCGATGGAGAGGACGCGCCGGCGCCGCCCGGAAGATCTTTTGCCGGCGTGGAGATCCACCACCGGAGCAGCCACCCAGCACCGGCGACCATGACGAGCAGTAGTGCCACGATCGCCACAAGGAGAACGCGCTTCGACCCCGGCGCGGGCGTGGCGTCCGGCGGGATCCAGGTCGGCTTCGTCGCGTGCTCGTGGCCGGGAGGTTCCATGGCGGGGAGGCGCTTGGCATCCGGGGGCGTTGGCATCCATTCCGATCCCCACGCCTCGCCACATCCCCTGCCCCGCTCGCCGAGGCCGAAGAATTCGGGTGGATCCGGCGGCAGGAGGCGGAGGCCCCTCACGACGCTGGGAGGTGACAGATCGCCCGCCGCCTCGCGGCTCGACGGGTCGTCATGCTCCCCGAGGGCGAGCTCCTGCAATACTGGATTCACTCCCGTCAGCGTCTCCGTGATTCTTTCGTTCTCCGGATCCGGATCCGGATCCGCGTAAGTTTCCGTGAACGTCTCCGGATCCGGGTCCGAGGCCATTTCCGGATCCGTGGCCGTGACCGCGACCGTTTCC
>CAYQYG010000356.1:4806-9669 GCA_964421485.1 uncultured Polyangiaceae bacterium
GTGGCCGTGACCGCGACCGTTTCCGTGGCCGTGACCGCGGCCGTTTCCGCGGCCGTTTCCGTGGCCGTGACCGCGACCGTTTCCGTGGCCGTGACCGCGACCGTTTCCGTGGCCGTGACCGCGGCCGTTTCCGCGGCCGCTGCCGCTCCTGCTTCCGCCGCCTCCCGCAGCGCCGCGCAGAGCGCGCCGGCGTCCGCGAAGCGGCCCTCCCGCTCCCACTCGATCGCGCGGCGGAGCACGGCTCGCACCGGCTCGCTGCACGGCAATGCGCCGAGCACCCTCTCCGGATCGCGCAGGATGAGCTGCGGCAGCTCCCCGCCGCGCAGGCCGAACACCGCCGTCATCCCCAGGCCGTAGACGTCCGCCCGGGCGTCGGCGTCCTGCGGGCGGTCCAGCATCTCCGGCGCCGCGTACACGAAGGTCCCGAGCGCCCCGGTCCGCGTCCCGCCGGTCGTCCCGTCCACGGCGACCAGATCGAAATCAGTCAATCGTGGCGACCCGGCCTCGTCCAGCAGGATGTTTGCGGGCTTCACATCGCGGTGCACCATTCCCCGCGCGTGCGCCGCGGCGAGCGCCTCGCCGACCCGCAGGATCACGGCGATCACCCGATCCGGCGAGAGCTCGCGCCCGAGCACCGCCCGGCGCAGGTCGCCGCCGGGCATGTAATCCATCACGAAGTAATGAAAACCGCCGTCCTCGCCGTGGGGGTCGAGCACGCGCACCACGGCCTCGTGGCCGAGCTCCGCCATCCAGCGGGCGCCGCGGAAGAAGCGCTCGCGGCGGACGGCGTCGCCGACCAGGGTCGAATGGAGCACCTTGATGGCCACCACCTCGTCGCGCTCGCGGTCGAGCGCGCGCCAGACCACGGCGAAGCCGCCGCGGCCGATCTTCTCCAGCAAGAGGTAGCGGCCGTCGCCGAGGGAGTCGCCGGCGCGGAGCTGGCCGCCCTCGCGCAATCGGCGGCGCAGGTCGAGCACCTCGGCGTCGATCTCGGCGGTCGGGGCGCCCGCGCAGCGCAGGCGATCGCGGCGGGCGATCGCATCCTCGAGCCGCCGGCCAAGGCCGCCGAAGACGTCGCTCTCGGGCACCGGCGTGCGGCCGCGCCCGGCGGCCCGGCGCGGCGCCTCGCGCGCGGCGAGCTGCTCGACGACGGCGCGGATCTCCCGGGCGATGCCGGCCCAGGCCTCGTCACGGTTCGGGGCGCTCTCGACGGCGATGACGCCCTTCTTGCCGGGGCGCGGCAGGGGCTCCAGCGCCGAGAGGGCGCGGGCGCGCCAGTCACAGTCGCGGACGACCACGGGGATCACCCGGGCCTGGCCGGCCCTGTGACGGGTCATGGCGCGCTGGAGCTCGGCGTCATAACAGCTCGACGAGGCGAGGTAATCGGAGCTGACGAGCAGCAGCACGAGCTCGGCGCGATCGAGGCGCCCGGCGATCGCGGCGTCCCGCTCCTCGCCGGGGCCGACCCGGCCGGGGTGCCAGCCCTCGATCAGGCGCTCGCGCAGGAGGAGGGCGAGGTGCCGCTCGAGCTCCACCCGCAGCGCCTCGTCCTCGGGCGCGTAGGAGATGAAGACGTCGACGGCCGCCGGCATGCTGGTTCGTCCCCGGGCGCCGCCCCGACGGCGAGCGGCGAGGCACGAGTATACAGCAAGGCGGGCGAGGGAAACGCCGCCGGAAGACAGCGATCACGGGCACGGGCACGGGCACGGACACGGGCACGGTCACGGACACGGACACGGGCACGGACACGGGCACGGTCACGGGCACGGTCACGGTCACGGGCACGGGCACGGTCACGGGCACGGTCACGGGCACGGGCACGGTCACTCGAGCTCGCCCGTCCCGAGATAGTCGGAGGGCAAGCGCGTCGAGCTTATCAGGGGGCCGTCAGCGGTCGGCCATGGCCGCGCGCAGCGCGCGGCCCTCGATGATCCCGCCGTCGGCGGTCATTGCGATCACGATGCCGAGGTCGGTGAAGAGCGACACGATCGGGGCGCGCCAGCTCTCGTCCTGCCATAGCGGCGCCCAGGAGCCCGGGGCGAGGGACGCGCGGCCCTCCGGCGCCGCCGCGCGGTGCACGCAGATGCGGCCGGCGCCGGCCACCCAGCCGCGGCCGACGGGATCCACGCTCGCGGCGGAGACGTCGAAATCGCCGGCGATCTCGCCCATCGAGGCCATTCCCTCGCGGTACCAGACGATCGCGCCGTCGGCGCCGGTCGCGAGGCCGACGCCGCGGTCGGGCTGGCCGGCGCAGGCGAGGAACGCGCGGACGCTGGGCGCCGGGAGGCGCGTCACCTCCCAGTCGAGGGGGGCATAGACGGCGGCGAAGCCGCGGCCGTCCACGCCGCGGCCGGCGAGCAGCCAGCGGGCGTCCTCGATGCGGGTCAATGACATCACGACGGCGACGTCGGGCAACGGGAGCGGCTTGAGCCAGCGGCGGCCGCTCAGGGCGCGGAGCGCGGGGGGGTGGCCAGGCGCCTTCTCGACGAGCACGGCGAGGTCGTCGAGATCGCCGCTCAGGAGTTCGAAGCGGGTGGAGAGGCCCGCGAGGTGGCGGAGCTCGGAGAGGCCCTCGGGGGTGCAGATCGCGAACGTGGCGTCGTCGCCGACCACGAGCCAGCGGCCAGGGCCCAGGCGGCGGACCAGGCGCACGCTCGCCGGGCCGGGGAAGCCGCCGGCGTCGACGTCGGCCCAGGTGGAGCCGTTCCAGAACGCGAGGCCGGCGCTCGTCGCGGCCATGCAGCGGCCGTCGCCGTCCCAGGCCGCGCTGCGGATGATGCGCGGGGCGGCCTCCGAGGCGCAGCGCGGCTCGTCCGCGCGGAGCCCCCGATCGTGGAACGACGGGCGGCAGGTGGTCCACGACCAGCGGGTGACCTCGGTGAGGTCGTCCTCGTCGTCGCGCAGGCGGTCCCGGCGGCGGGCCGCGATCGAGAGGCTGCGGGGGCCCTCGCGGAGCCAGGGGATGAGCATGGCGGCGAGCGCGTCGGCGCGCTGGGGGCGGCGCTCGATGCGGTCGCTGGTCGCGGCAGCGAGCGCGAAATCGATGAAGCGGCAGGCGGCGTCCGAGGCGCGGAGATCGGGGGAGAGGCCGCGGGCGTCGCGCACGCTGCGGCGGTTCGGGCTGCACGCGGCGACGATGGCGTCGGCGGGGGTGTCGACGGGGAAGTACTCCTCGCCGGTGAGGATGTAATAGATGATCGCGGCGAGGCTGAAGACGTCGCTCCAGGGGCCGATCGCCTTCTGATCGAGCATCGCGAGCTCGGGGGCGGCGAAGCCGAGCGTGCCGAGGATCGTGCCGCCGAAGGTGCCGGCGACGCCGGCGGGGCGGGCGACGCCGAAGTCGGCGATCTTGAAGATCTCCTCGTCGCCGAAGCCGCAGCAGAGGACGTTGTCGGGCTTGAGGTCGCGGTGGATGACGCCCATCTCGTGGACGGCGGTGAGGCCGGCCGCGAGGCACTCGACGGCGTGCGCGGCGCGATCGGGGTCGAACGCGGCGCCGGTCACGCGGAGGCTGTGGGCCACGCGGTCGGTGAGCGTCGTGCCCTCGGCGCCGCCGTGCACGTGCTCGAGCACGACCCACGGGAGCGCGAGGTCCTGGCCGCCGATCCGCGCCTGATACTCGCCCGCGTCGATGAAGCGGACGACGAAGGGCGTGGGCGGGACGCGCTCGTTGAGGCGGCCGAGCGCGACGGCCTCCTTCTTGATGATCAGCGCGGCGGTGGGGCCGGCGCGGCGCACGAGCCACGGGCGCAGCACCTTGAGCACGACCGGGGACTCGCCCTCGGGCGCGACGCGGAGCGCGTAGTACACGATCGACATCGCGCCGTCGCCGATCTCGCGCACCACGCGGTACAAGACGCGCGGAACGACCTCCGACGGAATCTCGGCGCCGAGCGGGATCGGCGGAATCTCCGCCAGCTCGGTGGGCAAGCCCGCGTGCGCTCCCTCCTCACCCGATCTCGACCAGCGCATGCGCGCGACGATATCGCGGACGCCGCGGGCTCCGCGAGCGCGAAAAGCGCACGGACGGCGAGGAAATTCGCTTGAGTACCAGGGAAGGGGTCGGTAGGTAGGGATCCACGAGGGAGTCTTGACGATGCGACAACCGAGCTATGTTCTGGTGACCCTTGGCGCGCTCATCGCGCTCGGACCGTGGGCCTGCAGCGGCGACGACAGCAACAACGGGAGCGGCGGCGCGGCGAGCAGCACCACCACGACCACGACCACGACGACCAGCGCGTCGTCGACGACCTCCAGCGGCTCGATCGATTGCCATGGCGCGTTCGCCTTCAACGAGCCGTGCGGGTCCTGCCTCGAGGGGAGCTGCTGCAGCCAGATCTCCGCGTGCGCGGCCGATCCGGACTGCTACGCGTGCATCATGGGGACCGGGTCCGGCTGCGAGACGAACGACAACGTGAACGCGCTCGTGTCGTGCGCGGACACGAGCTGCCACGCGGAGTGCTTCCCGCCGCCCGTCGTCGAGTGCAACCCGGTGACGGGCGAGTCGTGCGACACGGCGAGCGGCGCGTCATGCGACCTCGCGGACGACGGCGGGTTCACCTGCTACGCGGACGGCAACGTGCACAACCTCTGCGAGGCGTGCGGCACGAACGGCGATTTCTGCCGGTCGGGCATGAGCTGCATCGCGGGCGTCTGCATGAAGTACTGCTGCGACGACGGCGACTGCGGCACGGGCGTGTGCGAGAAGAGCTACTTCGAGGCCCCGGACGCGCCGGTCGGCGTCTGCATCACCGCGGGCGGCGATCCGGCGGCGCCCGAGGCGGCGTGCGACGCGCCCACGATCCCGCCGTCGAACGGCGCCTGCGTGACGGGCGACGGCGGCGCGGGCGGCGGCGGCGCGGG
>CAYQYG010000357.1:0-9641 GCA_964421485.1 uncultured Polyangiaceae bacterium
GTCCCCACCCACCGCCCCTTGGGTCCCCACCCACCGCCCCTTGGGTCCCCACCCAGCGCCCTCTGGGTCCCCACCCAGCGCCCTCTGGGTCCCTCCAGGCCAGCAGCCGACCCCGCCCGCGTCCGTTGTCCGCTCCCGCATCCGCGTTCGTTGTCCGCTCCCGCATCCGCGTCCGTTGTCCGCTCCGATCCGTTGTTCGCTGCCGCTCCCGTGTCCGCATCCGTGTCCGCTCCCGCTCCCGTGCCCGCGTCCGCGCCCCGCGCCCGCGTCCGAAGCCGCGTCCGCCTCCCGCCGCCGCTTCCGTGTTAGGAAGGGCCAGGCCGCGTCGCCCGACCGGCTCCCTGGAGGCACCATGATCCGGCTCGTCGGAACCTCTCGCTCGCCCGAGCGGTCGCTGTCCCTCATGCGACCCGCTCCCCTTCGACGCTCCCTGCCCGGCGCGGCCCTGCTCGCCGGCGCGCTCCTCGCGCTCCTCACCGCGGCCTGTGGAGATGGCGGAAAAGCCTCCCAGAAGTACGCCGCCGAGGTCGCCGAGAAGATGGTCCCGGTCCTCAAGGAGGACGTCGGGCAGATCCGCCGCGGCCTCCCGGCGGGCGCCGAGAAGCTCGGCACCCTCCTCGAGGCAGACCCCGGCGCGAACCTCCTCGGCCTCCAGAAATCCATCGCCGGCGCCCGCGCCGCGGTGAACGACCTCGCGCTCGCCAAGGGCACCTTCTTCTCGTTCGCCGACCCGAGCGGCGTCGTCCTCCGGAGCGAGGCGGACCCGGACATGCTCGCGAACAAGTCGGTCGTCGCAGCCTTCCCGGAGCTCAAGAAGGCCGCCGATCCCGCGGCGGGCGTGGTCGAGGCGTTCGGCCACATGGACGAGATGCGGGGCGTGCGGAACGGGCAGGACCACCAGTGGGTCGCCGCCCACCCGGTCAAGGGCCCCGACGGCCAGGTCAAGGGCATGTTCGTCACCGGGTGGTCGTTCCGCGCGTACGCGTACCGGCTCCAGGAGGCCGGCAAGCGCGAGATCCTCGAGATCACCAAGCGCGACCAGCTCAAGTCGGCCCCGCTGCTCTACGTCTTCGTCTTCAAGGGCGGTAAGGCGTACGGGGAAAAGGTCACGCCCGACGTCAACACGGAGGCGATCGAGAAGCTCGACCTCGAAGGCAAGACGTCCGCGGGGCCGTGGAGCGGGACGATCGAGATCACCGGGCGGACCTTCGGCGTGGCCGCCCAGCGCGCGCCGGACCTCGCCCCGGACGTCGGCGTCGCCACCCTCGTCTCGCAGATCTGACGCCCCGCCGGCCATGACCGCTCCGGACCCGAAGGCGCGCCGCGCCCCGCCGCGGCCGGTGCGGCGCAGGCGAAGGCGCGCGATCGGCGCCACCCTCGGCCTGCTCGCCGCCCTCTTCCTCGCGGACCAGCTCGGCGTCCGGCGCCTCTCGGGCGCCGACTTCCCCCCGCGCGATCCGATGGCCCTCGTGATGCGCGCGGAGGTCGAGCAGCTCGCCTCCCCCGCGTGGGGCGGCCGCAGGCCAGGCACCCCGGGCAACGCCGAGGCCGCGCGGTGGCTCGCCGCGCAGATGGAAGCCGCGGGCCTCTCGCCGCTCCCCTCGATCGGCGGCTACCTCTCCCCGCTGCCGCGCGGCCCCTCGGGCCAGTCGATCGGGGACAACGTCATCGGGTACCTGCCCGCGCCGGCAGGGCCGGCAGCCGAGGAGGGGGCTTCGCCCCCTACGCGCCCCTCGGAGTTTGGGGCGGAGGGCGGCTCCACATGGGGGCGCGTCCCGGAGCCCCATCGCCCGGCAGCGGGCGCTACCCCGGAGAGGCCAGACGCAGGCCCTGCCGGCGTGATCGTCCTTGGGGCTCACTTCGACCACGTCGGCGAGACGGCGGAGGGCGTCCTGCTCGGCGCCGACGACAACGCCTCGGCGGTCGCCGTGCTGCTCGGCGCGGCGCGCGCGCTCCGCGACCGGCCGCGCCGCCTGCCGATCGTCGTCGTGTTCTTCAACACCGAGGAGGCGCCTTACTTCGGCACGCCCCTGCAGGGCTCGCGGGAGCTCGTCCGCGCGCTCCCGGCCGAGATCGGCTCGCCCGCGGCGATCCGGCTCGCGGTCGTGCTCGACCTGATCGGCGGCGTCGTCTGGAGGCCCAGCGCGGACACGATCTTCGCGTGCGGCGCCGAGAAATCCGAGGGCCTGCCGGCGCTCGTCGACGGCGTCCGCGAGGCCGGCCTCGACGTGCGCCGCCTCGGGCTCCACATGGTCGAGAACATCCCGGGATACCAGCCCTCGGCCTTCTCCGACTACGACGTCTTCCGCGAGCGCGGCGTGCCGTTCCTGTTCCTCTCCAGCGGCCGCACGCCCCGCTACCACCGCCCGACCGACCTGCCCGACACCCTCCACTACGACCGCATGGCCCGCACCGCGCGCTGGATCGCCTCGCTCGCCGCCGGGGTGGACGCGCGCGCGCGCCCCTTCGCGTTCGATCCGGCGGCCGAGGACCTCGCGGGCGACGCGGCCACGATGCGCTGGGCCATGGATGCCGCGGCCTCGCCCCTCCGCTCCGTCCCGGGGACGGGCCCCATCACCGCGCTCCGGCTCCTCGGCGATCGCTCGCGCGTGCACGCGATGGCCGCGCCCGACCACGCCTTCACCGCGGAGGACGCGCGCTCCCTCGAGCGGGCGAGCTTCCGCCTGCAGTGCCTGCTCTACTCGTTCCCCGCGTGCTTCACGTTCTGAGCCGCTCCCCCGGCGCCGCCTCTCGACATTCGGCCCACACAGGACGAACCCCGAGGATCCGCCCCGGGCTGCATCGTGCTAACCTCGCGCCGCTCCGACCGCGCGACGCGGGGAGCGCACCACATGCCGGCTTCGATTGATCAGCTCCTCAAGGTTTGTCGCGAGGTCATCGCCCCGCTCGTGAAGGCGGACGGGGGCGAGCTCTACATCGTCGCCGTCGAGCCGGACCACCTGACGCTGCACCTCGCGGGCGCGTGCTCGGGGTGCCCCGGCGCGACGCTGACCACGCGGGCGGTCATCGAGCCGGCGGTCCTGGCGGTCGCGCCCTCGGCGAGGGTGGTGGTCACGAGCGGCGTGCGCGTGCCCGAGGGCGCGTCGCTGATCTCGTAGAGCCGCCTACGCGCGCGCCATCGCGTAGTCGTTCAGATCGACGCGGATGAGGTCCTTGAGCCACGGGTGCACGGCCACGGCCGTGCGGTAGAGCCCCTGCGCGATCCGCCGGTAGCTCGTGTGCCCCTGCCTCGCCGAGCGCAGCTCGATCACGTGGAACAGCTCCCGGAGGTTCAAGGTCCACATCGTCCGGATCCGGTAGCCGAGGGGCACCGCGTACTGCGCCTCGAGCGGGTTCGCCGCATCGATCTTCTCCCAGACCTCGCGCGCGGCCAGGAGCGCGTCCTGGTAGGGCTCGGCGAAGCCCAGCTCGCCGAGCTCCTGGGGCGTCTCGAAGCCGAGCCGGCAGGTCAGGCGCTGCGTCGCCGGCGTGAGCATCCGGTGCCGCTGCAGATCGCGGTACGCGCCGAAATCGGGCATCAGCTCGAACGTCATGGACGACGCCTCGAAGCCGCGCGGGGGCGCGTCGTGGGGGCCGCGCGCCGCGCACGCCGCGCGCACGACGCGCGCGAGCTCCGCCTGCGTCGCCCGGCGGAGCGCGTCGGCCAGGCCGTACGCGTGCAGGCCGGGCTGGCTCCCGTCGTAGGCCAGCGCCAGGGCCACGCGCTCGAGCGCGTCCTTGTCGTGCCGCACGAGCCGCACCGGCTGGCTGATCACCATCGTCGCGCTCGCGCCCTCCTCGGGCGGCGTGTAGATGAGCCTGAGCTCCTCGGCGACCGACGCCTGAGACGCCCTGCGCAGCTCGCTCGGCGCCGCGTACTTGACCAGCGTCGGGGTCACCTCGAGCGCCGCCGCGTGCATCTCCCTCCCGAGCCGCTGCGCCTCCCCGAGCGGGCTCGAGAGCAGCTTCGTGAGCAGCCCCTCGAGCGCCCGCGCGTTCGCGGTCAGGCCCAGGTTGGTCCGCGTCCCCGCCGGCAGGAGCCCCCGCAGGAGATCGCACGCCTGCGCCCGGATCGCCGCGCCGTACGCCGCCTCGGAGGTCCCCTCCGGCCTCGGCGAGCGCGCGCGGAGCCTGTCCATCACCTTCGGCATCAGGTCGAGGTACACCCCGAACAGCCGCTCGCACCCGCGCCGGTACTGCGCGCCGAGCTCGTCGCCGAGGTCGGGCAGGTCGACGAACGCGTGCTGGTCGAAGACCACGTAGCGCGTGCTCTTCTCGGTGTAGGACCCGAGCCGGAGGTCCTCGATCGCCTTCGACGCGACGATGCTCACGTTCTCGACCGCGAGGTGCACGACCGCGTGCTCCGCGACCGAGGCGTGCCCGTACCCGACGACCCATTTCTCGTGGAAAGCCCGCGCCTTCTCCGTCGCGAGCCCCAGCCTCCGCGCCCCGGACGCCCCCTCCACCTCGAGATCCTGATCGGCCAGCAGGCGCGCCAGGTTCGTCCGGAGGTCGTCGCGGCTCCGCGAGTAGTAGGCGAAGAGGACGGCGATCACCTCCTCCGGCAAGCCCGAGAGCGCAAACACATCCGCCGTGAGGCTGGAAACATACGGCGCGATCCGGGCGCAGGAAGCCTCATCCAGAGCCATGGCCATGCTTCTAACCCCATTTGCGCGCCGACCGGTAGCCGCGCGTCGAATTTCTGGCGCCGGGGGCTGCGCCGGTGGCCAGGCGTTACAGGGCGCGGGCCGCCGAGACCGCGGAGGGCTCCGGGAAGATCTCCGAGCTCTCCAGCCTCCTGCTCCGCCGCGTCAGGATCTCGCAGGCGGTCTTCGTGACCACGACGGTGTGCTCGAACTGCGCCGAGAGCGACCGGTCGGCGGTGAGCGCGGTCCACTTGTCGTCCTGGATCTCGACCTCGTGGGTCCCGATGTTGATCATCGGCTCGATCGTGAAGCACATGCCCGCGCGGAGGCGCAGGCCGCTGCCCCACTTGCCCACGTGCGAGACCTGGGGGGCCTCGTGGAAGCGCCGGCCGATGCCGTGGCCCACGAACGCGCGCACCACCGAGCAGCCCTCGGCCTCGGCGAACTCCTGGATCGCCGCGCCGATGTCGCCGAGGCGCGCCCCCTCGCGGACCTGCGCGATGGCGAGCTGGAGGCTCCGCCGCGAGATCTCGGTCACGTGCTTCGCCTCGGGCGAGGGCTGGCCGACGTAGAAGGTCGCCGACGTGTCGCCGTAAAAGCCGTTGAAGATGGTGGTGACGTCGACGTTGATGATGTCGCCCGGCACGAGCTCGCGCGGGCCGGGGATCCCGTGGCAGACGACCTCGTTCACCGAGGTGCACACGCTCTTCGGGAACCCGTGGTAGTTGAGCGGCGCCGGGTAGCCGCCGCGCCGGATCGTGTCCTCGTGGACCAGCGTGTTGATGTCCTCGGTCGTCATGCCGGCGCGGATCCGGTCGCCCACGAGGAGCAAGGTCTCCGCCGCCATCTGCGAGGCGACGCGGATCCCGTCGACCTCCCTCGGCGTCTTGATGCTGACGTTGCTCACGGTGCGGACAGCTCTCCTAGCGCGACGGCCTCCTTCACGGCCGCGGCGGTCTCTGGGGTATCGGGCGCGAGGTGCCAGTGGATCTCCGGCTCGCCCCCCTCGCCGGCGAAGCGCCGGATGAACCCGACAAATGTGAGCCCCCGGAGCCGCGCGTCGAACGCCTTCGCGATCCCGGACGCCCGGCTCGTCGAGCGGATGATGAGCTCGAACGTCTGGTCCGGCAGCTGCGGCTTGACCAGCGGAGGATAGCCGATCTGGATCCCCAGGTGGTAGGTGCTCTCGTCGCCGATCGAGTCCACGGTCACCGTGCTGATCCGGACGCGCGCGACCACATCGGCCGTCTGCGCCCGCTCCCTCAGGTAGGGATCCGAGCGGGGCGCCGGTCCCTCCATCGTGAGGCCGACCGCGGCCGCGTCGATGTTGTCGTCGAACAGCTCCCTCGCATGCGCGTCCCAGGCGGGCAGGCCGGACGCATCCTCGGGCCCCTGCGCGTCCTGGCCCGAGCCGGCGCAGCCGGCGGTCGTCAGGCCGGCGCTCGCCGCGAGGGCGAGCGCAAGGGAGACGAGGGCTGGGCGCAGCATGCGGATCATGCGTCGGAGCGGTGAGCAGGTAGCACGAAGCCCCCTGGATGTCAGGATCCGCCCCCCGCGGCAGGGCTCGTCCGCGCCCTGGTGCCGTCCTCGTCGCGTCGGATGACTGCGCGGCGCGGGATCGGGTCCATCATCCGCGCCGGACCCTCGTCCAAGAGGGTCGCTCGGCGCCGGGGGCGGCGAGGGCCCGCGGCAGCGGCGAGCCCCCGCCCCCCTGCCGGAGGACGAACCCCCGGCCCGGGTCAGACAAGTGGATTCTCGCCTCGCGGCGCCGGTGATACCGTCCGCGGGCTCGCCGGAGGATTTAGGGATATGAATTCGAAGAGGCTCCTAGGAGCAGTGCTGGCCGTCGGGCTCGGGCTCGCGGCGTTCTCGACCACACCCGTCGCGGAGGCCCAGGGCAAGAAGCCGAAGAAGGAGGCCCCCGCGGCCGCGCCGGCCGAGCCCCCGATGACGAAGAAGCCGATCGTCGTGATCCCGGCCGGGGTCGCGTGGGGCATGAGCCCGAAGCAGGTCGCCGCGGCGATCGACAAGATCCTCGATGAGGCCTACAAGCCGATCTACCAGAAGACCTCGCCGGGCGTGAAGATGAAGGCCCTCGACGCCCAGCTCGCCGAGGAGAAGTCGGCCTTCCGCCGGAGCCGCATCGACTTCGGCAACCTGCCGACGGGCGTGGACGCGACCCCGCTCAAGGGCGAGTACACGTACAACAACAAGGAGTCGCTGATGACCCTGACCCGCGAGGGCGGGGTGAAGACGCACTTCTTCTTCATCCAGGACAAGCTCTGGAAGGTCATCGACGAGCGGACGCTCGGCGAGGGCGTCCCGTCCGGCAAGGACTACCAGGACGCGGTGACCAAGCTCGCCACCACGTTCGGCGCGCCCGGGCGCGTGCTCCCCGCCGACTACGACAAGGGCCGCCTCGCGACCGAGGTCGACTGGAAGGACGCGGCGACGCACCTCCGCGCGATCCAGCGCGGCGAGGCGGCGATCGCGATCGCCCTCGAGGACCTCGCGACGCTCGGCAGCCTGGCGTCGCTGCGCACGGCCAAGCCGGCGGACGACGGCGCCATCGATCCGGACGTGGCCGCCGTGACCCGCAAGGACGACGCGCCCCCGGGGCCGCCGCCCGGCCCCGAGAAGAAGCCCGGCAAGAAGAAGTAAGCGCACCCGCGCGTGACCCGGGGCGCCCGCGGAGCTTCCGCACGGCGCCCCGTCCGTTTTGTCGCACCTCGTGCGACCACGACCAGCACCAGGACTAGGAGCGCGCCGCGTCGATGAGCTCGGTCGCGGCCTTGAGCGAGGCGGGCGTGACCTTCGCGCCGGAGAGCATGCGGGCGACCTCGGCGACGCGCTCCTTCCTGTCGACGCGGGTCACCGAGCTCTTCGCGACGCCGCCGCCGTCCTGCTTCGCGACGACGAAGTGGGCGTCGGCGAAGGCGGCGATCGGGGCGAGGTGGGTGATGCAGAGGACCTGGTGGTGCCGGGCGACGTCGGCGATGGCGCGGCCGATCTTGTCGGCGACCGCGCCGCCGACGCCGGCGTCGACCTCGTCGAAGACGTAGAGGCCGGCGGGGCCGCACTCGGCGAGCACGCGCTTCAAGGCGAGCAGGGCGCGGGAGAGCTCGCCGCCCGAGGCGATCTTGCGGAGCGGGCGGGGGTCGATGCCCTTGTTGGGCGAGATCATGAACTCGACGCGATCGATGCCGTCCTGGCCGAGGCGGGCGCCGTCGACGACGAGATCGGCGCGCGCGCCGCCGGAGGGGTCGGCGGACGCCGACCCCCGACCCACGTCAAGAAGCGCGACGTCGACGACGACGCGCGCGCCGCCCATGCCGAGCTCGGCGAGCTCGGCGGAGATGGCGGCGCCGAGCTTGTCGCCGGCCTTGCGGCGCTTCGCGGAGAGCTTGCGGGCGCGCTCGGCGGCGACGGCGAGGCGCTCGTCGCGGCGGCGCTCGAGATCGGCGACGCGGCTCTCCACGGCGGCGAGGCGCGCGAGCTCGCCGTCGAGGCGGGCGCGGGCCGCGAGCACGTCGTCGAGCGTGGGGCCGTGCTGGCGGAGGAGGCCCTCCAGGCGGTACATGCGGTCCTCGACCTCGGCGAGGCGATCGGGATCGGCCTCGGCGCGCTCGGCGTAGCGGCCGAGCTCGCGGGCGGCGTCGGAGAGCTCGGTCCAGCACGCGTCGAGCGCGCGCGCGGAGGGCTCGAGGGCCGGGTCGATCTCGGCCGCGGCGCGGAGCTCGGAGGCGAGGCGCGCGAGCTCGTCGCAGAGGGCGTCCTCGCCCTGATCGAGGCGGGCGGCGGCGCGCCGGGTGACCTCGTGGAGGCGGCCCGCGTGGCGCAGGCGGCTGCGCTCGGCGGCGAGCTCGGCGAGCTCGCCGGGGCGGGGCGCGAGGGCGTCGATCGCCTGGAGCTGGAAGGAGAGGAATGCCTCGCGCTCGCCGCGGCCGCGCTCGAGCTCGCGGGCCTCGCGGAGCTCGGCGGTGAGCGCCTGGAGGTCCGCGACGTCGGCGGCGAGCTCGGAGCGGGCGGCAGTGAGCCGGCCGAAGCGATCGAGGTAGCCGAGGTGGGTCGCGGGGTCGGTGAGCGCGACGCTCTCGTGCTGCGAGGCGACGTCGGCGAGCTCGGGCGCGAGCGCCTGGAGCTCGGCCGCGGTGCAGAGGCGGCCGTTGAGGTAGGCGCGCGAGCGGCCGCTCGCCTGCACGACGCGCCGGACGACGAGCTCTCCGTCGCCGCCCACGCCCGCGGCGTCGAGCATCGCGAGCGCGCGCTCCGACCCGCGGACGTCGAAGAGCGCCTCGACCTCGGCCTCCTCGGCGCCGGGCCGGACCTGCTCGGCGCTCGCGCGGCCGCCGAGGACCAGCGAGAGCGCGCCGACGACGATCGACTTGCCCGCGCCGGTCTCGCCGGTGAGGACGTTGAAGCCAGGCTCGAGCCTGAGCTCGAGGGCATCCATCAGGATGAAGCTCTTGACGCGCAGCGCGACCAGCACAGGGCCGCGAGGATAGGCATCTCCGGGCCGTCCGTCAGCGGATCTTTGCCCTGCTCGCGGCGCCCCGCGGTCCGCATTTTCCTGGAGATTCAGCCCGTTCGGGTCTCCGGGGTAGCGCCCGGTCGACGACGGGGCTCCGGGTCGCGCCCCCATGTGGAGCCGCCCTCCACCCCAAACCCCGCGGGGCGCGTAGGGGGCGTAGCCCCCTCATCGGCTGTCGGCCCTGCCGACTCAGCGGATGCTCACCTGCTTGCGCACGGTGACGGGGCCGCCGTCGAACGGGGGGACGCGGGCGCTGCGGAACGCGGTGGCGATGCAGCCGCCGGTGGGGGTGCCGACGAACGGGCCGCTCTCGACCTTCGCGGAGGTCACGCGGCCGGAAGGGGCGAACGTGACGGCGACGTTTCCGCCGCCCGAGACGCCGTCGCCCTTGCAGCTCGCCGCCGCGCCCGCCGCGGCATTGAGCGCCGCGCGCGCGGCGGCCTTGTCGAACTCGGCGCCGCCCG
>CAYQYG010000358.1:0-3544 GCA_964421485.1 uncultured Polyangiaceae bacterium
GCGATCAGGCGCAGATCTCGGGCGCATCGGCGGACCGGAAGCGCGGCGCGCCCGGGCCCGACGAGCTCCCGCCGCCGCTGGCCGGCGCGGCGCTCCCGCCCGCAGGGCCGTCCGCGACGAGGCGCGCCAGCTTGGCCTCGAGCAGGTCCGGATCGAACGGCTTCTCGATGTAGTCCTCGGCGCCGAGCGCGCGGGCCTGCGCCGCGACGTCGCGGGCGGCCGACGCGATCAGGACGGGCACGCGCACCGAGCGGGCGCGGAGCTCGCGCATCACCGCCGCGCCGTCGAGCACCGGCATCATCAGGTCGAGCACGATCGCGTCGAGCGACCGCGACGTCGCGGCCGCGATCGCGGTCGCGCCGTCCGCGGCGGCGATGATCTCGTAGCGCTCCTCCAGGAGGAGCTCGAGGCTCTCGAGGATGTCCGGATCGTCGTCGACGAGCAGCACGCGCTTCATGAGGCGACCTCGCGCGCCGGGGCGCGCTCCTCGACGGCGCCGGCCCCGCAGCAGCAGCAGAGTCTGCCTGCGGCGTCCTGCCGGGCGCTGTCCGCCACGGCCGCGGCGCTGCCGGCGGGCAGGGCGAGGTGGGCCGTGGTGCCGTGGCCGAGCCGGCTCTCGAACCAGATGCGGCCCCCGTGGCGCGCGACGACCTCGCGCGCGACCGCGAGGCCCAGGCCGAGGCCCGGGTAGTTCGAGCTCGAGGCGTTGCTCGTGCGGAAGTACGGGCGCCCGAGCGACGCGATCTCCGCGGGCGGGACGCCGATGCCCTGATCCGAGATCGAGAGCGCGTGCTCCTTCTCGCCGGGCTCGAGCGTGACCCGGATCGTGCCCCCGTGCGGCGAGTACTTCACCGCGTTCTCGAGCAGGTGGGTGAGGACCTGCGCGAGCCTGCGCCGGTCCGCCCGGATGGGCGCGGGCGCGCCGGCGCCCTGGAGCTCGACCGTGTGCTTGCGGCTGCCCGCGCCGCCGCCGAGGCGCCCCTCGTCGAAGCGGAGCTGCTCCACGAGGCGGCCCACGCCCTCCCGCGCGAGGGCCGCGAGATCGACCGGCGCGACGTCGAGCGGCAGCGACCGCCCCGCCTCGAGCCGCGCCACGTCGCTCATGTCGCGGACGAGCTCGGCGAAGCGATCGATCTGCACGGCGAGCCGGTCGAGCGGCTCGGCCGCGATCGGCTGCCCGCGGGAGAGCCTGCGCCGGAGGCCCTCGACGTACGCGCGCATCGACGTGAGCGGCGTCCTGAGCTCGTGCGCGAGCATCGAGAGGAACCTCGCCTTCTGCCGGTCCGCCTCGCGGCGCTCGTGCACGTCGACGCAGCTCCCGATGTAGCCGCCGAACCGGCCGTCGTCGCCGGAGAAGGGCACGCCGCGATCGAAGATGTAGCGATAGACGCCGTCGTGCCGGCGCAGCCGGTACTCCATCTCGAAGGGCACGCGGGCCTCGAAGCTCGATCGGTAGATGTCGACGCAGCGGGTGAGGTCGTCCGGGTGCACGCCCTCGGTCCAGCCGTCGCCGAGCTCCTGGTCGATCGTCCGGCCGGTGAACGCGAGCCAGGTCTCGTTGAAGTAGTCGCACTTCGCGTCGAGGCCGGCGCGCCAGATCATCATCGGGGAGCTCTCCACGAGGATGCGGTACTGACGGGGAGAGAGCGGGGGGAGCATGAGGCGTCCCTCTATTCCTATCGGCGTGGCAATCGCGGTCAATGCCAAGATTCCGCCTCAATGCACAATGATCTGGCCAACCTAGCGGCCAGGTACGGCGCGTCCTGACGGCGCATACCGCGCACGCCGGACGCGCTCGACGCGGTCCTCAGCTGTGAGGACCTGCGCCTCCCGCCGATCGGTCGGATCGATCGGCCCCGGCGCGGGAGCGGCCCGACCGTTCTCTCTGGCTACTGGCAGTCGAGCCGGCAGCGCGAGAAGTCGACGAGGCACTTGCCAAGGCAGTCCTGGTACGCCTTGTACTTGCTGCCCTCGGTCGGCTCCGCGCCGCACTGCTGCGACTTGCAGGTCCTGTGCGTCCGCTCGCACGCGCTCAGGCACCCCGCGTTCGGCGCAGCGGGCGGGGGGGGTGGAGCCGGCGGCGGCGGCGGCTTCGTCCCCTGCGCGGGCGGCTCGGGGGGCGCGTCGCTGTCGGCCGGGGCCGCGGGGCGGACCGGCCGCCGCGGCGGCTTCTGCGGCTCCGGGCCGCAGCTCGCGAACGCCCGCCGGATCGCGTCCGCGCCCGGCTCGATCTCGCACGCGCGCGCCACGCTCTCGAGCCGCTTCGCGATCGCGTCCGCCGCGCGCGTCGCCGGGCCCTCGGGCCGGCGCGCGCGCGCCTCCACGCTGGCCGCGGGCGCCGCGCTGTCCGCGGGCGTCGACGCCCGGCCCGCGACGTAGGCGATCACCACGGCGAGCACCATCAGCCCGGCCACCGCGATCAGGATCCGCGGATCGATCCCGCGCGGGGGCGGCTCGGCCCGCACCGGCGCGGTCCCGGGCCAGACAGGGGCGGGGCCCTGCGGCGCGTAGGGGTCCACGATCGTCGGCTCGGCGGGGTTCGGGGCGGAGGGCGCGCCACCTCGTGGGGCGCCCTCCGGAGCCCCGAGCGTCAGGTCCGCATTCGGGCCGGAGGGCGCGCCATCCCGTGGGGCGCCCTCCGGAGCCCCGAGCGTCAGGTCAGCATCCGGGGCGGAGGGCGCGCCGCCTGGGACCCGAGTCGGAGGCCCGAGCCTCAAACCCGACCTCGAGATCGCGGGCGGGGCGGGGCGCAGCGTGGTGTGGGCGTCCTCCTCGCGCTCGCCTCTGCTCGGCGGCGGCTCGGGCAGCGGCTCGAGCCCCTCCGAGGGCAAGGTCCTGTCGTGGTCCGGGGGCGGACCGGGGCGGCGCACCGCGGCCCGCTCCACCTCGGGCTCGACGTTCGGCGGTGCCGCGACGGCGACGGGGGCGTGGTACGGCTCGGGCCACTCGACCAGCGGCCGGGCCTCGCGGAGCCGGCCTACCAGGACGTCCAGCGAGCCCTGCCGCTCGAACCAGCGGACGACCTGCCGGGCCGCCTCGGCGATGCCGCGGTCCCACGGCACGCCGTGGACCCCGAGCTCCTCGGCCAGGTGCCGCAGCTCCGAGACTGTGAAGCAGACCGCGATGCGGCCGCGGAGCTCGGCGCCGTCGTAGGCGACGCCGCTCTTCAGCGTGGAGGGAGGGCCGGCTGCGCTCACGCCGGTGAGCTTACCGCTAAAGCCCGCGCGGACGATCCTGGTATAGGCTGGAACCTCCGAGCGGCGCGCCCGCGCGCCTGGTCCGGGAGACCTGCTCATGATCCGGGACGACAACGCATGGGAGCCCGCGCCCGAGTCCCGCGCGCCGCTCATGGGCCGGGGGCCCGCGGTCGCCGCGCTCGCCGACGCCCTCGCCGCCGTGGAGGAGCGCGGGGAGACCCGGATCGTCACGGTGATCGGCGGGCCCGGCATGGGCAAGAGCCGCCTCGTCGCCGACTTCATCGAGCGGTGGGGCGCGGGGCGGAGGGCGCCGACAGGCGACCCGGAGCCCCGGACGTCAAACAGCG
>CAYQYG010000358.1:3644-9581 GCA_964421485.1 uncultured Polyangiaceae bacterium
GACAGGCGACCCGGAGCCCCGGACGTCAAACAGCGGCGCGGGGCGGAGGGCGCCGGCAGGCGACCCGGAGCCCCGGACGCCGAACAGCGGCGCGAGCGCCGCGCGCGTGGTCCGCGGCAGCGCCCGCGGGAGCGGCGCGGCGTACGGCGTCTTCGGCCGCCTGCTCCGGGCGCGCTTCGGCCTCGGCGAGGGCGCCGCCTCCGACGAGGCCCGCGCGGGGATCCGCGCGCAGGCCGCGGAGGTCATGGGCGATCGCAAGGTCGGCGACGTCCTCTACTTCCTCGGCCAGCTCATGGGCCTGCCGTTCGACGAGAGCCCGCTGACGCGCGCGGTCCAGGACGACGCCGGCCAGGCCGATCTCATCCGCCGCGCGGTGCTCAAGGCCTTCCTCGAGGCGGACGCCGCGCGCGCGCCGCTCTGCCTCGTCTTCGAGGACCTCCACGCCGCGCACGACGACGCGCTCGCGCTGCTGCGCTACCTGCTCGAGTACCTGTCGGGGCCGATCCTCGCGATCTGCCTCGCGCGCCACGAGCTCATCGCCCGCCACGAGGAGTGGGCCAAGGTCGGCGAGCGCCGCCACGCGCTGGTCGAGCTCGCGCCGCTCGGGTCCGAGGACGCGGTCGCGGTGATGGAGGCGCTGCTCGCGCCGGCGACCGACGGCGTCTCGCCCCCGCCGCGCCCGCTCGTCGACGCGGCGATCGCGTTCGCGGGGGGGAACCCGGGGCTGCTCGAGCAGATGGTCCGCATCTACCTCGACAAGGGCGTGCTGGAGGACGTCGCGGAGCCGGGCGCCCCGCCGAAGTGGCGCGTGCACACGGACCGGCTCGCGTCGGCGCGCCTGCCGATCACGGTCGAGGACGCGACGAACCTGCGCCTCGGCGCGCTCGATCCCGCGGAGCGGCTGCTGCTCGAGCAGGCGGCGGTGGTGGGCGGCGTGTTCTGGTGCGGCGCGCTCGTGGTGCTCGCCCGCGCGGGCCGCGAGGCCCCGGCGTTCTGGGCCGAGGCCGACGCGGACGACGCGGCGAGGCTCCGCGCGACGCTCGGATCGCTCGTCGAGCGGGGCTACCTCTCGAAGCTGCCCGAGTCGGGCTTCACCGGCTCGGAGGCGTACGCGTTCCAGCGCGCCGAGGAGCGGGACGCGCTGCTCGCGCGCACGAGCCCCGCGGCGCAGCGCCGCTACCGGCAGGGGATCGCCGACTGGCTGGAGCAGCAGGACGCGGCGCGCTCGAGCGAGGACCACCTGGCGCTCCTGGCCAAGCAGCGCGAGCGGCTCGGCGACGCGGCGGCCGCGGGCCTTGCGTACCTCGACGCCGGCGACCTGGCGCG
This sequence comes from uncultured Polyangiaceae bacterium, assembly GCA_964421485.1. GTDB lineage: Bacteria > Myxococcota_A > Polyangia > Polyangiales > Polyangiaceae > CAYQYG01. The sequence continues at coordinate 4,971 of CAYQYG010000358.1, forward strand.
CAGCCGCTACGCGAACGCGCGGGCGGCCGAGCACTACGAGCGCGGCCTCGACCTGCTCGGCGAGGCGCACGTCGGGCGCCGCATCGACGCGCTCCACCACTACGGCGACGTGCTCCACCTGGCGGGCCGGATCGAGGAGGCGCTGGCGAGCTTCCGCGAGATGCTGACCCTGGCGTACCGGATGGACAACCGCCGCAAGGGCGGCGCGGCGCACAACCGCATCGGCCGCCTGCACCGCGACGTGGGCGCGCTCGACGAGGCGAGCCAGCACCTCGCGACCGCGCTCCGGCTGTTCGAGGACGCGGGCGACGAGCGCGGCGTGGCGTCGACGATCGACGACATCGGGAAGCTGCACTGGCTGAAGGGCGAGTACCAGATCGCGCTGAAGTGGCTCCGCGACGGCCTGGCGCGCCGCGAGCGGATGGGCGATCGCCGCGGCGTGGCGCTGTCGCTCAACAACCTGGGCCTCGCGCTGCAGGACTCCGGCGAGTTCAAGCAGGCGCTCGGCGCGTTCGAGCGCTCGCTCGTGATCCGCCGGGAGATCTCGGACCTGTGGGGCGTCGTGTCGACGCTCAACAACCTCGGGACGATCGCGCAGGACCAGCGCGAGTTCGCGCGCGCCCTCTCGCTGTTCGAGGAGGCGCTCGGGGTGGCGCAGCAGATCGGCGACCGCAACCGGATCGCGCTCGTGCTGACGAACATCGGCGAGACGCACTACCGCAGCGGGGATCCGGACCAGGCGGTGCGGGTGCTGGGTCAGGCCGAGGAGCTGTGCGACGAGCTCGGCGACAAGCTGCTCCTGGCGGAGGTGCTCCGGGGGCTGGGCAAGGCGCACCTGCTCCGCGGGGATCTCCTGCGGGCGCGCGACGCGATCAGCCGGGCGGTGGATCTGTTCGCGTCGGTGCGCAGCAAGGTGCACCTCGGCGTGGCGCTGCGGACGCTGGGGGAGATCACGGCGGCGGGCGGCTGGGGGAGCTCGCACACGAAGAGCGCGCGGGCGTACTTCGATCGCTCGGTGGGCATCTTCGAGGAGACCGGCAACGAGGTGGAGCTCGCGCGGACGCTGAAGGCGTACGCGCGGTACCTGACGACCGAGAGGGCGTACGTGGCGAACCGCGCGGCGCGCCGGGAGGCGATGAACATGATCCAGCGCGCGGACGCGATCTTCGCGCGGCTCAAGGTGTCGCTGGTGCCCCCGCCGGACGAACCGACCTCGCCCGGGTTGGTGGGGCTGGCGAGCTCGATCCCGCCCGCGCCGGGGAGCGGCGGGTTGGAGCCGCCGCCGTACGGGGACTGATCTTCAGCGGCGCCGGCGGCTCGTGGGGGAGCTTCATGGCGGGGGTGTGCCAGGCGCGTGGGTCTGGGATCCCGCTCCTCACGGATCGTGGTACCCCGGGGCGGTGAGCAATCCCGATCTCGCGCCGCGATCTCCCCGGGCCTCGATCACGACGATGACCGAGTACGTGCTGCCGACGCACGCGAACGCGCTCGGCACGATCTTCGGCGGGCAGGTGATGGCCTGGATCGATCTCTGCGCGGCGATCTGCGCCCAGCGGCACACCGGGCGCACGGTGGTCACCGCCGGCATCGACGACCTCCTGTTCGATCGAGGCATCCGCGTCGGCGAGGTCGCGCGGCTCCGCGCGCGCGTGACGGCCGCGTTCCGCACGTCCGTGGAGATCCTCGTCTCGGTGGAGGGCGAGAACGCGATGACCGGCGAGGTGTGGCCGACGGTCTCGGCGTTCGTCACCTTCGTGGCGGTGGACGAGCGCTGCCGTCCGGTGCCCGTGCCGCCCATCGCGCTCGAGACCGAGGAGGACCGGCGCTTCGCCGAGGCCGCCGCGGAGCGCCGGGCCCAGCGGCTCTCCCGCCGGCACCTGCCGCGCGGCGAGGCGGGCTGAGGGGGCTCATCCTGGACCGGATCGCCGGCGGGGCGCAAGCCCGCCTCACGCCCGGACGCGCTGCTGGAGGTCCCCCAGGATGTCCTCGATCTGCCCCAGCGCCGAGCGCAGGTCGTCCGCGATCTCCTGCGCGAGCACGTGCGGATCGGGCAGGCTCGACGAGTCCTCGAGGCTCTCGTCGCGCAGCCAGGTCAGGTCGAGGCTCACCTTGTCGCGGGCGATCAGCTCGTCGTAATCGTACGCGCGCCAGCGCCCCTCGGGCTTCGACTCCGACCAGGTCGCCTTGCGCTTCTGCCGCTCCCCCGGCCGGTAGAGCCCGACGAAGTCGTCGAGGTCCCTCCGGGTCATCCGGTTCTCCTTGAGCGTGAAGTGCATATTGGTGCGCAGGTCGTAGACCCACAGCTTCCTGGTCCACGCGGCCTTCGCGCCCGGCTTCCGGTCGAAGAAGAGCACGTTCGCCTTGACCCCCTGGGCATAGAAGATCCCCGTCGGCAGCCGGAGCAGCGTGTGCACATCGCACTCGTGCAGGAGCCGCCGCCGCACCGTCTCGCCCGCGCCGCCCTCGAAGAGCACGTTGTCGGGCACGACCACGGCCGCCCGGCCGTGGATCTTGAGGAGCGACTTGACGTGCTGCACGAAGTTGAGCTGCTTGTTGCTCGTCGTCGTCCAGAAGTCGGGGCGGCTATAGGTGAGCGACTGCCTGTCCGTCTCGCCGTCCTCATTGACGACGGTGATGGAGGACTTCTTGCCGAACGGCGGGTTCGTCAGGACGACATCGGCGTGGATCGAGGGCTCGTTCCGCAGGGCGTCGTCGGTCGTGATCGGCGGCTCGCGCTCGTCGTCGTCGGGGCCGATGCCGTGCAGGAAGAGGTTCATCGCGCACAGCCGGCTCACGCCCTCGACCAGCTCGACGCCGCGCAGGGCGTCGAACCGGACGTGCTTCTTCTGGTCCTTGTCGAGCTTGCAGCGCCGGGTGAGGTATTCGTGCGCGGCGAGGAGGAACCCGCCGGTGCCGCAGGCCGGGTCCACGATGAGCTCCCCCGGCTGCGGCTCGATGCAATCGACGAGGGCGACGATCAGGGCGCGCGGGGTGAAGTACTGCCCCGCGCCGCTCTTCGTGTCCTGCGCGTTCTTTTCGAGCAGGCCCTCGTAGGCGTCGCCTTTGACGTCCGCGGACATGGCGAGCCAGCTCTCCTTGCCGATGAGCTCGACGATGAGCTGGCGGAGCTTGGCCGGGTCCTGGATCTTGTTCTGCGCCTTCCGGAAGATGAGGCCGAGCATGCCGCCCGCCTCGCCAGGGCCGGAGAGGGTCTCTCTGGTGCGGCCCGAAGGTCGGCTGATTTTTCGGTGACAAAACGACGAGGTCCACGTATTGCACGACCCCTGAGCCGCAGCGGCGTGATCCGAATCACCGGCGAACCAGCGCACCGCCCCCGAATCACCGAAATCGCCCTCCAGCGGCTGGCATCCTCCCCATTCGCGTGCGACCCTCGGCGCCATGGTCTCGATGCGCCATGAATGCCTTGTGGATCTCTTCAGAAACCGCCCGTCGCTCGCCGCCGAGCTGCTCGTCGATGTGCTCCATGTCTCGCTCCCGGCGTATAGCGAGGCCCGCCTGGTCTCGATCGATCTCACCGAGACGCAACCCGCCGAGTATCGTGCGGACGTGGTGGTGGTGCTCCTTGACGGCGGCGATCCGGTGCGGGTGAACATTGTCGAGGTGCAGCTCAAGAAGGACGACGAGGAGCGGTACAGCTGGCCGGCGTACCTGACGGTCTCGCGGGGTTGTCACCGCTGCCCGGCGGATCTGCTCGTGGTCGCGCCCGATCCGGCGGTCGCGAGCTGGTGTGCCGAGCCGATCGAGCTCGGTGTGCCCGGCTTCGTTCTTCGCCCGCCGGTGCTCCGGCGCGAGGCCATCCCGCTCGTGACGGACCCGGTCGAGGCGGCCCGCCGGCCCGAGCTGGCGGTGCTCTCGGCGATGGCGCACGGCGAGACCGAGCAGGGCGCGGCGGTGGCGGGAGCGGCGCTGCCCGTGATCAAGGACCTCGATGACGACCGTGCCAGATTCTACTATGATCTCGTGTACAATTCCCTCAACGAGGCGGCGCGCCGGGCGCTGGAGGCGATGATGAAGGGCTACGAGTACCAGAGCGATTTCGCGAAGAAGTACTACGGCCAGGGCCGGACCGAGGCGACCGCGCACGCCTTGCTCACCGTGCTCCGGGGTCGTGGCATCGACGTGCCGGAGGCGGCGCGTGAGAGGATCCTGGCCCAGAAGGATCCCGAGCGCCTGGAGCGGTGGCTGGAGAAGGCCGTTGTCGCCCCCTCGCTCGCCGAGGTGCTCGACGCATCGAGCTGAGCCCGCTCGGCGAAGCCCGGCCGCTCCCGCCTGCGAAGCCATGGCGGGTACGACGGGCGACCCCGACCCGGCCGGGCGCGTCCGCAGCGACGACGGGCGGCCGTCGCCCGCCGCGGTGGTATAGCCGCTGCCCTCGGCATGCAGGGCCTTGACCCACTGGTCGAGCGTCTCGGCCGACAGCCATTCGGCGAGCGTCTCGGGCCTGTGGATCTGGAAGATGGAACGGCTCTTCGGGCGGGTGTCGAGCAGGTTGGTGAATCTCGTCTCCGTGCCGGTCGACAGGTACATGAATGGCAATGGGTGCGGCTCTCTTGCGACCCAACATCCACCCGAGAAAAGAGCCAGTTCTCG
>CAYQYG010000359.1:0-9552 GCA_964421485.1 uncultured Polyangiaceae bacterium
GCCCGCGCCCGGAGCCGCGCCCGCCGCTGCGCGCGTCCCCGCGCCCGCGCCCTCGCGCCCCGGCCGCGCCCCTTCGCCGCCGCCTTCGCGTCCCGGCCGCGCCCCCGCGCCCTCGCAGCCCTCGGATCGCCCGCTCGCGATCGCCCACGCCGAGGCCCTCCTCGCCGCCGGCTGCGAGCGCGTGCTCATCGTCGTCCGCAAGCCCGCCTTCTCGGTCCTGCTCCGTTACGTCGGCCCCGGCATCGACCTGCTCGTCTCGACGGCCCCCGACGACATCGGCCCTGCCGGCTCCCTCGCCGCCGCCGCCCCGCGCGCCCTCGACGCCGAGGCGATCATCGTCACCCCCGTCGACGTCCCCCCGGCGCGCCCCGAGGTCGTCCAGCGCCTCCTCGCCCGCCTCGCCGCCGGCGAGCCGCCGCCGCTCGCCGTCCGCCCCCGCCACGAGCACCGCAGCGGCCACCCTGTCGCGCTCGCCGCCGAGGCGCTCGCCCGCTACCGCGACCCCGCCCCGCCCCCATTGCGCGAGCACCTCCGCGCCCTCGGCCCCCGCGTCGCCGACGAGGACGTCGACGACCCCTCCGTGCTGCTCGACCTCGACACCCCCGTCGACGTCTTCCGCGTGACCGGCCGCCCCCCGAGCTTCATCTCCTGAGCGGCACAAAGCGCCGAGGGCCCGGCGCCCGGCCGGACCCTCGATCGAATCACGTCTTCAATGCCGCGCCGTCGCTATGCCGGCTGCGCCGCCTCTGTGCTGGCCGGCGCCGGCTGCGCCGCCCGCGCCCCGGCCGACGCCGGCGGCGTCTCGACCCGCGGCTTCGCGGCCTGCGGAGCCGGCGGCGTCTCGACCTGCGGCTTCGCGGCCTGCGGAGCCGGCGGCGTCCCGGCCTTCGGCTTTGCGGTCTGCCGATCCGGCCGCGTCTCCGGCGCCGCGTCGTCGGCGCCCGCGTTCGCGCGGATATGGATCCGCTTGTATTGAGCAGACTTCGCCCCCAGCGCGTCGCGCACGACGCGCTTGAATCGGAGGTATCGCTCGTAGGCCGGCCCGTAGGTCGACGCGCGGGCATCGCGCGCCGCAGCCAGCGCCTTGTTCGCGGCGATCGACTCGTTCAGCTCCTTGACGGTCGCCGCCGCCTTCTTCCCGATTTCACCTTGCGAGAGCTCGTCCGCCCAGGGCTCGCCGCTGTGGTCGTCGAGCACGTCCACGAGCTTCTCGATGGCGTCGAGCTTGTCCGTGTCGGTCCTCAGCACCTTCAGCGTTTCGGGCAGGACGGTCTCGGGCGCGTAGGCCTTGATGACGCTTCGCGCCTCCCGGTAGGGGGCGTCGAGCGCCGTGAGCGCTTCGATCGCCTCCCTGTTCTCTTTGTTGAACGAGGACTCCGCCTTGGCCACGGAGTCGTACGCCTCATGGAACTGGTCCGCCGCGACCTTCAGCGTGTCGTCGTACACGCGCACGACGCTCGCCTTCATGCCCGGCTCGGCCGCGACCTCCGCGCACCTGAGCAATATCCGGTTGAACCTCCCGTAATCGATGGATCCCATGACTGACCTCCAAGACACGATGCTGGGGTGATCGCCCCGTTGCAGGGCGATGCTCGAACGATGGTCCGAGTAACCGGCAAAGGTAGTCCTGGGGTTCGGAACCGTGCAAGGACTTTTTTATCGTGCCGGGCAAAAAATTCCGCTGCACATGTCTACCCACATGGGCACATGGGCACCGGGTGGGGCCATGTGGCAACCGCACGGACCTGCGAAGCAACCGCACGGACCTGCGAAGCAACCGCACGGACCTACGAAGCAATCGCACGGACCTACGAAGCAATCGCACGGACCTGCGAAGTCACGGCACCGACCTACGAAGCAATCGCGCGGACCTGCGAAGCCACGGCACCGACCTACGAAGCAATCGCACGGACCCACGAAGCCACGGCACCGACCTACGAAGCCACGGCACGGACCTCCCGGGCGATCGCGCGGACCTCCCGGGCGACCGCACGGACCTCCCGGGCGACCGCACGGACCTCCCGGGCGACCGCACGGACCTCCCGGGCGACGGCGTCCGGCTCCTCTTCGACCTCACACCGGCGCGCCGAGCCCCCGCAGCATCTCCCGCACGAGCGCCCGGGCGCAGTGCGCCCGGTACGCCGCCGTCGACCGCACGTCGTCGATCGGCGACACGTCCGCGCCGACCGCCGCGTCCACCTCGGCCGCCGTGAGCTCCCCGAGCGGCCTCGACAGCGCCAGCGCGCGCACCGACGGCAACAGCGCCGTCACCGGCGCCACGCTCGCCATCCCCAGGCCGATCCGCGACAGCCTCCCGCCCTCGCCGGGCACGGCCACGCCCGCCAGCGCCACCTTCGAGATCGCCTGCGCCCGCCGCGCCCCCACCTTCCGCCAGAACCACGGCGAGCCCGCGGGCGGCAGATCGATCTCCACCGCCACGATCACCTCGTCCGCCGCGCGCGTCGACCGCTTGTAGCCCGTCTGCAGCTCCCTCATCGGGATCCGCCGCTCCCCGCGCACGCTCCGCACCACCACCGCCGCGTCGTACGCCGCGAGCGCCGCCACCCCGTCGGCCGCGGGCGACGCGGTCGCCAGGTTCCCGCCCAGCGTCCCCCGCGCCTGGATCTGCGCGGCGCCCACGTCGCGCGCCATCCGCTCGAGCAGCGGCGCCCGCTCGAGCACCGCCGCGCTCCGCCGCACCTCGAGGTACGTCGCCGCCGCCCCGATCCGCAGCCGGTCGCCGCCCAGCTCGATCCCGCGCAGCTCGGCGAGGCGCGACACGTCCACCACGACGGGCGCCGCCTGCGCCGCGTCTCGCGGAGGCCGCATCTCCTGCTCCACCATCCAGTCGGTCCCGCCCGCGAGCAGCACCGGCGGCGACCCGCGGCCCGCCTCCTCGGCGACCAGCGCGCAGAGCTCCTCGAGGCCGCCCACCCGGCGCAGCTCGAACCCCGCCAGATCCGACAGGCTCACGGCGCACCTCCGCCGCGCTGCTCCCCCTCGCGCCGCAGCGCCGCCGCGGCCTTCACGCTGTCCACGATCCGCTGGTACCCCGTGCACCGGCACAGGTTGCCGGCCAGGGCCTCGCGGATCTCGTGCTCCGTCGGATCCGGCGCGCGCGACAGCAGGTGCTCGGCCGCGATCAGCATCCCGGGCGTGCAGATCCCGCACTGGGCCCCGCCGCCCTCCACGAAGCAGCGCTGCAGCGGCGACAGGTGCGCGGCGTCCCCGAGCCCCTCGACCGTCGTCACCTCGCGGCCCTCGCAACTGCCGATCGCGACCAGGCAGGAGTTCACCGGCTCGCCGTCGAGCAGCACCGTGCAGGCGCCGCACTCGCCCTCGGCGCAGCCCTCCTTCGCGCCCGTGAGCCCGAGCGGGCCGCGCAGCGCGTCGAGCAGGCGCGCGAGCGGCGGCATGTCGAGCTCGCGCGGCGCGCCGTTCACCCTGAGCGAGATCCTCATCGCGCAGTCCTTTCCAGTGAGGCCGCGAGCAGGCGCTCCGGCGTGAGCGGCAGCGCGTCCGCCGCGATGCCCGTCGCGTGCTCGATCGCCGCCGCGATCGCGGGCGCGCCCCCGTCCATCGGCAGCTCCCCGATCCCCTTCGCCCCGCCGCCCGGCCCGAGCGAGAACGGCGCCTCCACCAGCGCCACGTGGAACGGCGGCGCGTCCAGCGCCGTCGGGATGATGTAGTTCGTCATCCGCGGGTTCCGGATCCGGCCGTCCTGCCACACGACCTCCTCCGAGAGCGCCCAGCCGATCGCCTGCAGGCTCCCGCCCTCGATCTGGCCCACGCAGCTCAGCGGGTGGATCGCACGGCCCACGTCCGTCGCCGACCAGAAGCCCAGCACCGTCACCTCGAACGTGTCGAGGTCCACCTCCACCTCCGCCACGTCGCACGCCCACGCGTAGCAGGGGTACGCGTCGCCCTTGTACGCCGCGTCGTCCCACTGGATCCAGTCCGGCGGCGCGTACTGCCGCAGCGACGTCACCTCGCCCTCCCGCGCGAGCAGCCGGTCCGCCGCCTCGGCGAAGCCCCCGCCGTGCCCTCCACGTCCATCGGCGCGCTCGGCCTCGACGCGCGCCGCCACGTCCCGCGCCGCCTGCTCCACGATCGACCCCACGACCATCACCGTGCGCGACGCGACCGTCGGGCCCGAGTCGGGCACGTACGTCGTGCAGGGCACCGCGAAGTCGACCGCCTCGACCGGCACCCCCGCCGCGTCCGCCGCGATCTGCCGGAGCACCGTCTCGGTCCCCTGCCCGATGTCGGTCGACGCCGTCCGGATCCGCAGCCGCCCGCCCGCGAGCAGGTCCACCGCCGCCTTGCCCTTCAGGTACCGCTCCCCCGACCCGGTGAACCCCGCGCCGTGCATGAACACGCTCGCGCCGATCCCGCGCGCCTTGCGGCCGCTCTTCACCGGCCCTCGAGCGCGCTTCTCCCGGTACCCGCTCGCGGCCATCGCCGCCTCCAGGCACTCCGCGCCCGCCACTGACGCGCGCAGCACCTGCCCCGTCGCGGTCGTGTCCCCCTCGCCGAGGAGGTTCTTCGACCGGAGCTCCACCGGATCCATGCCGAGCGTCCGCGCGATCCGGTCCAGGTGCCGCTCGATCGCCCAGATCGTCTGCGGCGCCCCGAAGCCCCGGAACGCGCCGTTCGGCGGCGTGCTCGTCGCGACCGCCGTGGACTCGATCCACACGTCGGCCCAGCGGTACGCCCCCGCCGCGTGCAGCGTCCCGCGCGAGAGCACGACGGGGGTGAGCGTCACGTAGGCCCCGCCGTCCATCAGCACGCGCATCTTGAGGGCCCGCAGCGTGCCGTCGAGATCGCAGCCGCTCGTGATCTCGCAGATCGACGGGTGCCGCTTGGTGGTCGCCTCGATGTCCTCGGCGCGGTCGTAGATCAGGCGCACCGGCCGCCCGCTCTTCTTCGCGAGCAGGGCCGCGTGCAGCGCGACGATCGACGGGTACTCCTCCTTGCCCCCGAAGCCGCCGCCCGTCACCGCCTGCGTCACGTGCACGCGATCGCCGGGCTCGCCGAGCGCCTTCACCAGCGCCTTGTGCACGTAGTACGGGCACTGGATCGATCCGGCCACGTGCACGCCGGCCTCGTCCCACCACGCGAGCGCGCCCTGCGGCTCGATGTAGACGTGCTCCTGGTGGTGCGTCCGGTACTCGCCGCGCACGACCACCTCGCAGCCGTCGATCGCCGCGTCGATCGCCGCCTCGCTGTCCTCCTTGAGCGCCGCGTCCGCGCGCCCCTTGGTCACGAGGTACCGCTTCTGGACGTTGTCCTCGCCCCAGACGATCTCCCCGCCCGCGAGCGCCTCGCGCGGGTCGAGCACGGGCCGCGCGGGCTCGACGTCGAGCGAGACCGCGCGCGCCGCCCGCGCGAGCTTCGCCGGGTCCGCGCACGCGAGCAGCACCACCGGCTCGTACGCGTGCCGGATCCGGTCGGCCGCGAGCACCGGCTGGTCCTCGGCGATGACCGCGACCACGTTCACCGGCACGTCCGCGGCCGTCACCACCGTGACGTCGCTCCAGTCGAACGCCGGATCGAGCCGCACGCCGCGCAGCGCCCCGCGCGGGGCGGCGCTCCGCACCGTCTTGCCGGAGATCTCCCCCGGCATCGCCGGCAGATCGCCGACGTAGCGCGCCGCCCCCGAGACCTTCGCCGCCCCGTCGATCCGCGGCACGTTCGTCCCGACCACGCGCCCCGCGCCGCCGCCCCCCGCGGGGCCAGGTGAGCTCATCGCCATCCGGGCTCCTCCTCGGCCGCGACGATATCCCGCCCCGCGCGCCCTCGTCGACGGCCTCGCGGGGCGGTGGGATCTGCCGCGCCCGCCCGGCGCCTGCGCGCGCGCCGACATTGACACCGGCCCCGGGGGAGGCCGACGATCGGTCCATGCTTCGCCGACTGACCTCTGGCTCGGGGTGGATGTGGATCGTGGGGGCGGCGATCGCCGCGGCGGGCTCGTGCACCCTCTCGACGGAGGGCACCGCGCCCGGGGGGACCGGGACGACCACGACCACGAGCAGCGGCACGGGCGGCGACATCGGCTCCGGCGGCCACGGCGGCCACGCCACGACCACGACGACCGGCACGGCGGGCGGCGGCGGGGCCGGCGGCGGACCGCCGTCGTGCACCGAGCCCCACTGGGCGCAGCGGCTCGCGCCGAGCGACGAGTTCGAGCCCGCCGGGGCGCCCGACGTGGTGCCCGTCGGCGTCGCCTTCGACCCCTCCGACCGCGTGGTCGCCGCGCTGAGCTTCAAGGGCGCGGCGAGCATCGGGGGCGACAGCTTCGACGCCGGCGGGAGGAGCAACGCGCTCGTCGTCAAGCTCCACCCCGACGGCGCCCCCGCCTGGTCCAGGAACCTCCACGACGCCGACAATTCGAAGAACGAGCTCGCGACCGCCGTCGCGGTCGACGGCGCCGGGAACGCGCTCGTGACGGGCGTGTTCGAGTCGAACATCGACCTCGGCGGGCCGCAGCTCATCAGCTTCTCGGACGGCGCGCACGCGTTCGCGCTCAAGCTCTCCCCCGCCGGAGATCGCCTGTGGGACGCCGCGCTCGAGGACGCCGAGTGGCGGTCCATCGCGGTCCAGGCGAACGGCGACGCGGTCGTGGCGGGCCACATCACCGCGCAGCTGGTCGTCGGCGGCATCCCGCTCCCGTTCGGCGGCGCGCGCGACGTCGTCGTGGCCAGGCTGAACGGCGCCACCGGCGCGCGCGCGTGGATCAAGAGCTTCGGCGACGGCGCGATCCAGGAGGCCCACGGCGTCGCGGTGAACGGGGCCGGCGAGATCCTCGTGACGGGCAGCTTCGCCGGGACGCTGGCCATGCCCCCCGCGCCCCCTGGGCCTGGGCTCACCAGCCTCGGCGGGACCGACGCGTTCGTCGCGAAGCTCGCCCCCGACGGCACGCCGATCTGGCTCAAGCAGATCGGCGGCGTCAACGACCAGTCCGGGCGCGCCATCGCCGTCGACCCCGCGGGCAACATCCTCGTCGCCGGCGTCTTCCGGGAGGCGATCCAGATCGACGGGGACTCGCACACGACCGCGAGCAACGCCGACAACGTCTTCGTCACGAAGCTCGCCGCCGGCGGCAACCTCCTGTGGAGCCGGAGCTTCGGCGACGCCGGCCAGCAGGACGTCCGCGGGCTCGCCGTGGGCGCCGCCGGGCGCATCTACCTCGCGGGTCATTTCTACGGCGAGATCGACTTCGGCGGCGGCCCGATCGTCGACACCGCGGCTGGCAAGGAGGACGCCTTCGTCGCGATCCTCGAGATGGACGGCGGCCACGTCTACAGCGGCGGCTACGGCGAGGCCTCGAAGAACCAGCGCGCCAGCGCGATCGCCGCCCGCGGCTGCAGCTTCGTCGTGGCCGGCGGCTTCGACGACTCCTTCGGCATCCTCGGCGAGAGCGTGGTGGACGAGGGCGGCTACAGCAGCTTCATCGCGCGGGTGATCCCCCCGCTGCCCTGATCCGTTCAGGGCTCGTCGCGCGCGCGGCTCTGCGCGACGAGCCCGCCGATGATCCGCCTCGCCGTGCGCGAGCGGAAGAAGTCGATGTGCTCGACGTCAGAGCAGGTTCAGGAACCGCTTGGCGCGGGACTCGGCGGCGGCGGTGATCTGCTGGACCTCGTCGTCGGGGATCCCGAGCTTCTTCGAGAGCGCGCCGAGGTACTGCTTCTCGGCCTCGTGCTGCTCCTTGTCGACGTAGGTGAGCAGCACGGCGTGCTGGAGCAGCACGCGGCGATCGGGCTCGGAGATCTCGTCGACGGGGACGTCGTCGAGCGTGCGCTTCTCGGCGGCGTACATGCGGATCATCTCGGCCTCGGCCTCGTTCGCGTCGAAGGCGGAGATGAGCGCGTCGACCATCTCCTTTTCCTTGTCGTGGAACTCGCCGTCCGCCCACGCCACGCTCACGAGCGACTTCACGATCGCGATGTCCTGCGGTGTCATGGCGCGAGTTTCCTCGGTCCGGGGCCCGAGCGTCAATCGTCAGCGTCCTCGGTCGACGCGAGGGCCGGGAGGAGGTCGGGCCGCAGGGTCCAGGCGAGGCCCGCGCCGGCCGCGAAGAGGAGGGCGAGCGCGACCAGCGCGATCCAGAAGGCGGGGCCCCCGCCGCGCCGGCGCGGCGGCTCGGGGGCGAGCAGCGCCTCGGGCGGCGGCGCGGGCTCGGGCGCGGCGCGGGGGCCGCGGTCGGCGGTCGCCGCCGGGGGAGGCGGAGAGGCGCGCCCGGTCATCGCGAGCGGCGGGGGCGTGAGCGTGAGGTCGAGGCCGGCGAGGGCCTTCATGGCGCGGGCGGCGGCGCGGCGGTCGGCGCCGGCGTCGCCCTGCGCGACGAAGCGGGCGATGAGCTCGTCGGCGCGGGTGAGGGGGCCGGCGGCGGGCTCGGCGTGAGCGCGGCGCGCGGCCTTCTCGGCGGTGCTGACGAGGAGCGCCTCGATCGGCGAGCGGACGGGCTCCGGAGGCGGCGTGTCGGCCGCGGGAGCGGGCGCGGGGATGACGGAGAGGACGCTGGGCGCGGTGACGGAAGCCGTGGGGGGCTCGAGCGCGGTGACGGCTTCGAGCGCGGTGACGGCTTCGGAGGCGGAGACGGGCTCGGGAGCGGAGACGGGCTCGGGAGCGGAGACGGGCTCGGGAGCGGGCGTGGGCGGCGCGCCGGAGATCGGGGCAGCCTCGGGCGAGGCGGCGAGCGCGGGGACGGCCAGCGGCCAGGGGAGGGTCTCGCGGACGCGCGGGGGCTCCTCCGAGATGGCGTCGCAGGCCAGCGGCCAGGGGAGGGTCTCGCGGACGCGCGGGGGCTGCTCCGAGGTGGTCTCGCGGGCCAGCGGCGGAGGAACGACGCGGGGCTCGCGGCTCCAGTCGTCGGGGGCGAACGCCGGCGTGTGCTCGATGGCCGTCATGACGTCGAGCACGGTGGGCGCGTCGAGATCCTCCGTGACCTGCGCGGCCTCGGCGATCGGGGGCGGTGCGGACCGCTCGGTGACCTCGATCCACGCGATGCTGGCCGCGGTGGGCGTGGGCTCGAAGCCGATCTCGAGCAGCGGCGGGGGCTCGGGGGAGGGCTGGAAGAGGAAGGGCTCGGCGTCGTCGGATGCGACCGCGCCGGGCGCGGCGGTGACGGGCGAGGGCTGGTCACCGTCGGCGTGATCGAGCGCGCGGCGGATCGCCTCCGCGAGGGATCGGGACGAGGGCGGCGCGGCCGCAGGCGGGCGCACGGTCTCGATGAAGTCTCCAGGAACAGAGGCGAGAGCGGAAATGGCTTCGGGGGCGGGAGCGGAGACGGGCGCGGGAGCGGAGACGGGCGCGGGAGCGGAGACGGGCGCGGCCACGGAGACGGGCGCGGGAGCGGAGACGGGCGCGGGAGCGGAGACGGGCGCGGCCACGGAGACGGGCGCGGCCACGGAGACGGGCGCGGGAGCGGAGACGGGCGCGGCCACGGAGACGGGCGCGGCGGCGGGCTCAGACTCGGACGCAGCGTCAAGACCAGACGCGGGCTCCTGCGCGAGCGCCTCGACAGGGCAAGGCTCGGGCGTGCAGACCGCC
>CAYQYG010000360.1:0-8180 GCA_964421485.1 uncultured Polyangiaceae bacterium
GACCGGGGCCCGGGGCGGAGCGCGGCTCGTCCGCGCGCAGCCCCGGATGTTGACCAGCGCCGTCGCTCGCGCGACCTGTGAGCTCCCAGGCCGCGGCGGCCGCCTCGAGGCCCGCGCTCACGGCGCCCCCCCGCGGACGTGCTGCGCGATCCACTCGGCGAGGTGGACCGGCGTCATCGCCGCGACCGGCATGCCGAGCGCGACGAGCGCCTTCGCGATCTTCTGATCGTACTCGGGCTTCGCATCGCTGCCGAGCGCGGCGAGGCCCAGCACCTTCACGCCCGCGTCGACGAGGTCCTTCACGCGCGCGTAGAGCCGCTCGGGCGGCCCGCCCTCGTAGAAATCGCTGAGCACGACCACGATCGTCTCGCGCGGGCTCTTCACGAGCCCCGCGGCGTAGCCGACCGCCCGCTCGATCAGGGTTCCGCCGCCGAGCTGCACCGAGAAGAGCACCTCCACGGGGTCGTGGGCGATCTCGGTCATGTCGACGACCTGCGTGTCGAACGCGACGAGGCGGAAATCTATCTCGGGGACCGAGGCGAAGATCGCGCCCATGACCGCGCTGTAGACCACGCTGTCGAGCATCGAGCCGGACTGGTCGACGAGCAGGATCACCCGCCAGCTCGCGTGCCGCCGCTTGCGCGCGTGGAACACGAGCCTCTCGACGCCGAGCGCGCCCGTCGCGGGATCGTAGTTCTTGAGGTTCTCGCGCAGCGTGCGCCACGCGTCGAGGTTCTGCGCGACCTTGAAGCGCGAGCGGCGGCTCCTGTCGAGCGCGCCCGTGAGCGCGGGGCGGACCTTCAAGGCGAGCTTCCTGTGCAGATCGGAGACCACGGCCTCGACGAGGCGGCGGGCCTGGCCGCGCGCCTCCTCGGGGATCTGCGAGCGGAACTGCACGATGAGCTTGAGCATCTCCTCGGAGGGCTCGATCTGCTCGAGCGTCCTCGGATCGCGCAGGAGCTCCGTCATGCCGAAGCGCTGCACGGCGTCGCGCTCGACGATCTCGAGGCACTCCCTGGGGAAGAGGTCGCGCACGTGGGCGAGCCAGTCGGGCGCGGTGAGCGCGCCCGCGCCGAGCCCGGCGCCGCGCTCCTTGCGCATGCCGCGGCCCTCGCCGTACGCGCGGTCGTAGAGGTAGCCGAGGTGCCTGTCGACGTCGGCGAGCTGGGCGTCGCCCGACAGCGGGTTGCCGAGGCCGCCGTCGGCGAACGCGCCGAGCACCAGGCGGAGGCGCTTCGCGGCGTCGCTCACGGCGCACCTCCTTGCCCCGCCCAGCTCCGCTCGCGCTCGACCAGCGCCTGCTCCCACGCCGACAGGCGCGCGACGACCTCGGGCGGCGCCTCGAGGAGGTCGGTGGCCTCGAGGCTGGAGATGCCGAGGATCGCCGCGGCGCGCTCGGCCACGGCCTCGGTCTCGCGCGGGGACAGGCGCGTCATCGCGCGGCGCAGCGAGGGCAGCGAGGCCATGAAGTCGCGCCACGCGCTCGCCTGCACGAACTCGAGCAGCGCGCCCAGCAGCGCGGGCTCGCCGAGCAGCGCCTGGCGGGCCACCGCGAGCACGCCCTCCAGGTACGAGCCGATCCCGTCGGGCCGGCCGCGGAAGCCGCCGAGGGCCTTCGCTATCGCGCCGGCGTCGATCTGGCCGTCGCCGACCTGCAGCAGGAAGCCGTCGAGCGCGCCGAGCACGCCGGGCGCCTTGGCGCGCGCGGCCTCCCGCGCCGCGCGCGCGTGGCCGATCACGAGCTCGCGATCCGGCGCGAGCGCGGGCTCGGTGAGCGCCACGTCGACCAGCGATCCGAGCGCGTCGAGCACCTCGCCGAGCCGGTCGGGCCCGAACGCCGCGAGCCGCTCGAGGCGCAGCGCGCCCTGCAGGTACGCTTGCCGCGCGAGCGCGGGGAGCCCTCCCACGAGCGAGGCCTCGAGCCGCTCGCGGCCCTTCAGCACGGTGCGCAGGCTGCGCCCGGCCGAGAGGAGCGAGAGCACGTCGTCGTCCGAGAGCATCGCCGCCGCGAGCCGCGGGACGAGGCGCGCGACGACCCGGTGCAGGCCCATCAGGAGGCCCCGCGTGAGGTGCAGCGCGAGCTCGCCGCTCTTCCCCTCGGAGGCCGCGCACGCCCGCGCGAGCAGCGCCGCCGCCGCGTCCTCGATCGTGACGCCGAGGTGCGCGTGCTCCGCGAGCTTCGCCTCGACCTCGGGCACGTACTGCACCGTCCAGTGCTCGACCGAGAGGTGCATGTCCTCGCCGGTCGCGAGGTCCGGCCCGCGCTGCCGCTCGCAGAAGCCCAGGTCGAGCAGCGTGCACTGCTGGAAGAACCGCGAGCGCGCGAGCGCCAGATCGCTCGCGAAGATCGACAGCTCCTGCGGCGCGGGCCGGCCGTGCTCCAGGGGCAGGCGGAGCTCCTTGAGCCTGCGGTGGAAGTCCCGCACGAGCGGGCTCTGCCCGGCGCTCTCGCCGAGGCGCCCGACCTTCTTGCCGCGCATCACCTCGGCGACCGCGTCGAGCACGCGGCGCCCGACGAGCGAGGCGTCGCCCTTCACGAAGCAGGTCCGCGCGGCCTCGATGAGCTCCACGCGCCCCACGCGCGGCCGCCCCCGGAACGCGGCGAGCTGCCGCGCGAACGAGAGCGCCGCGATCGCGTCCGCCGTGCCGAGCACCTCCCCCCCTCGCCGCGCCAGGCGGCTCGCCTCGACGAGCACCCGCTGCGCCCCGATCGCGAACGGATCGGCCTCCCCGCGCGCCTCCCAGACGTGCTGGTAGAACGCCGGCCCGCTCATCCCCGAGGCGTACCCGAGCAGCGCGTCGAGCCGCGGGAACGTGTACGGCGCGAGGAAGACCTCGATCACGGGCGCGTCCTTCGGGCGCCGGAGCGCGGCCGCCTCGGCCCCGCGGAGGGCGACCGTGTGGAACGCGCCGGTGATCACCGCGATCTTCTTGAAATCGCGCCGGGCCTGCTCGATGTGGAGGGCCATCGTCCGCTCGCGGTCGAGCGTGCCGTCCTCCTCGAGCTCGGCCTGCGAGTAGCCCGCGCGCGAGAGGTGCGCGTACACCGCGACGGAGCGCGCCCACGCCTCGGGCGCCTGGTCCCACCCGGCCTGCTCGAAGAGGGCCTCCCAGACCTCGTCGAAATCGCGGCACCCGGAGCGCTCGACGATGGCCTGCGTGAACCGGCTCCGCGCGAGGTTCCCGTCCTCCGCGGCGCCGAGCCGCTCCTCGTCGCCCACGTTCTCGCCGCCCTCGCCGAGGTCCGCCGCGCGCTCGCCGTGCACGAGGTCGATGAAGCGCGCCTTCGCGCCGATCTCCCGCGCCACGCGCAGCGCGACGAGCTCGGGCGAGTAATCGCACATCGGGTAATAGGCCCGCCCGAGCACGTCCCCGCCGGCCCTCGGCGACCGCGCCACGGACACCAGCGAGAACGGCGCCTCGTGCGCCGGATCCGAGAGGATCTCGATCCGGTCGTTGTAGAGGGCCGGCCCCTCGATCAGCACGCACCCCGGCCTGTAGCGCCTGAGCCACGCGTCGAGGTGGCGCGCGCAGGTCGGGCTGTGGTGCCGCACCGGGAAGAGCGCGAGCGGCGTCCTCCACCCGAGCGTCGCCTCGAGCTCCCTCCCCAGCGCGGCCGGTCCGCCGACGTCGATCACCGCCCTCACGCCTTCGGCAGGAGCTTGCCGGCCTCGAGCATCGCGCTCCACGGCCCGCCGCGCCGCTTGGCCCGCTCGCGCACGACGAGCTCGAAGTACGCCGCGAGCCGCGGCAGGTCGTCCGACGCGTCCTTCACGACCGCGCCCGGGAGGTGCTGGACCACGTCCGCCGGCCGCACCTCCCCGTCGCCGTAGTAGTACGCGTGCAGCCCCGCCGCGTACGCCACGCCGACCGCCTCCGCGGTCGAGAGCGCGGCCTGCGGCTTCTCGAGCCGCACGCCCTCGCGGCTCTCCCCGGTCCTGAGCTCCTGGAAGGCCGTCACGAGCAGCTCGACGACGTCCCGCGGCAGCTCCGATTTCACCCTCGACCGCGCGAGCATCCGCCCCGCCTCGCGCTCGACGAGCCCGACCTCCATCTCGAGGTCGGCGATCGGCCGCACCGTCTCGAAGTTGAAGCGCCGCTTGAGCGCCGCGCTCATCTCGTTCACGCCGCGGTCCCGCGAGTTCGCGGTCGCGATCAGGTTGAACCCCTCCGCCGCGAACACGACCGCGTCGTCGCCGCGCAGCTCGGGCACGAGCAGGACCTTGTCCGACATCACGCTCACGAGGCTGTCCTGCACCTCGAGCGGGCACCGCGTGAGCTCCTCGAAGCGGCAGAGCTTGCCCTCGCGCATCGCGGTGTGGAGCGGCGACGGCACGAGCGCCTCCGGCACCGGCCCGCGGGCGAGCAGCAGCGCGTAGTTCCACGAGTACTTGATGTTGTCCTCGGTCGTCGCGGCGCTCCCCTGCACGGTGAGCAGGCTCGTCCCCGAGATCGCCGCCGTGAGCAGCTCGGAGAGCATCGACTTCGCGGTCCCCGGATCGCCGACGAGCATGAGCCCCCGCTGCGAGGCGAGCGTCACGACCGCCCGCTCGACGAGCGCGTCGTCGCCGAAGAACTTCTGAGAGATCTCTATCTCGGCATCCGGGGCTCCGGGTCGCCTGGCGGCGCCCTCCGCCCCGGACCCCGGCTCCTCCTTGGACCCCGCCCTCTTCAGCCTCTGCCCGCGCGATCCGAGGATGAAGGTCGCGACGGCGCGCGGCGAGAGGCGCCAGTTGGCGGGCCGCGGGTGCGTGTCGGAGGCCTCGAGGGCGGCGAGCTCCTCGCGGTGGAGCACCTCGGCGGAGGGACGGAGAATCGACTCGGCCACGGGCAGGACTCCTCGGGCCGCGCCGGGCGCGGCGAGCGCCGGGCGGCCGTGAAACCAGGTTGACTGCGGCGGTCCGCCGCGCCGCGCGGGCCGCAGCGGACGGCGCAAGGCGTTACCACGACCGGCCGGTCAGCGGAAGCCGGACATGGAGAGAGGGTGAGAGAGATTCACAGGGAGGCGGGGAGGCGGGGAGAAGAGATTTTTCTGATTTCCGATCTCCCCGTCTCCCCGCCTCCCTGTGAATCTCTCTCCCCAGGATCCGCGGCCCGGCGCCCGCTCATTCAATCGGGCGTCGCGCGACCTCGTCCATTCTGGCCGCTGTCGCGAGCAATGCCTTGCGCGTCTCGTCGATATCGCCTTGCAGCCGCTGATAGGCCTCGACGTGGTGGGCGATCACCGCCTCCCGCGCGCGCGCCCGCTCGGCGGCGCGCTCCAGGTCCGAGAGCGTCTTCTCGACGTCGCCCGTGAGCGCCTGGATCTCCTCCTCGAGCCCCGTCTTCGCCTCCTCCCAGGCCGCCTCCCGCGCGGCGAGCTCGGCGCGGTGGGCGGCCTCGGCGGCGGCGACGGCGGCGGCGCGGTCCTTCGCGTGCTCCTCGACGAGCGCGGCGTGCTCGGTCTTCAGCGCGTCGAGCTCGCGGGCGTGGGCCTGGCGCAGGCTGGCCACCTCGGCGAAGCGCTCGGACTCGGCGCGCTGGAGCTCGACGGCGTGGCGGGCCTGGAGCTCGGCCTCGCGCTCGGCCAGGCGCTCGCGGGCCTTCTGCGCCGCCTCCTCCTCGGCGCGGGCGCGCTCCTGCTCGCGGGCGCGCAGGTCGCGCTCGGCCGCCCGGCGGACGCCGGCGAGGGCGCGCTCGTGCTCGGCGCGGAGCCCCTCCACCTCGCCGGCGGCCTCGGCCGCCAGCGCGGCGCGGAGCTCCTTCTGCGCGGCCTCGAGCTTCTGCTCGTGCGCCGCGACCGCCGCCGCTTCGACCCTCTCCAGCTCGCGCGCGTGCTCGCTGTTCAGGAGGCGCAGCGCCTCGCGGTGCGCGGCCTCGAGCGCGGCCGCGGCCCTCTGGTACTCGGCGCGGGACTCCTCGACGGCCGTGCGCCGGGCGGCGTCGACGGCCTCGAGCTCCGCGGCGTGCGCCTTGCGGAGCGCGTAGAGCTCGCGCTGGTGCTCCTGCTCCATGAACGCGGCCTCGGCGGCGTGGGCCTCCTCGGCGCGGTGCAGCTCCTCGGCGTGCTTGACCTTGAGCCCCTCGAGATCGTCCTGAGCCTGGGCCAGCCGCAGCGCGGCGGCCTCCTCGGCGGCGGCGAGGGCCTGCTCGGACTGGCGCAGGCGCGCGGCGTGCTCCGCGGCGGCGAGCCGCGCGGCCTCGCGGTGCCGCGCGGCCTCGGCCTCGAGCGCGGCGGATCGCTCCGTGTCGGCGGCGCGCAGCGCGGCGCGGTGCGTCTCCTCGACGCCGGCGAGCGCCGCGCGGTGCTGCTCCTCGGCGGCGGCGAGCGCCGCGCGGTGCGCCTCGGCGGCCTTGCGCAGCTCCTCGCGGTGGAGCTCCTCGGCCTTGCGCATCGCCTCGCGGTGCTCCTCCTCGCGCGCCGCGAGGACGGCGATCGCGGCGCTCTGATCGGCCTGCCGCTCGGCCGCGACCTCGCGCAGCCGCTCCTCGCGGATGTCGACCAGGCGCAGGAGGCCCGCGTGCCGCTCCTTCGCCTCGCGCAGCGCCTCGACGGTGCGCTCGAGCTCCTTGGCCAGCTCGGCCCTGGCGCGCTGGATCTGGTGCTCGTGGGCCTCCTCGGTCGCGCGGACCGCGTCGCGGAGGTCCTCGTCGGCCTTCGCGAGCCGGCGCTGGAGGGCCTCGATCTCGAGCGCGTAGGCGGCCTCGAGGCGGGCGATCTCGGCGCGGTGGTCCTCGGCGGCCTTCTCGATCTCGCGCCTGCGCGCCTCCTCGGCCGCCTGGATCGACGCCTTCAGCGCGTCCTCCGCGCGCAGCCGCACCTCGCGCTCGGCGAGCACGGCGGCGCGCTGCGCCTCCTCGGCGCGCTCGAGCGCGCGGGCGTGGTCCTCGCGCAGCGAGCGGATCGCCTGCGCGTTCGCCTCCTCGGCCGCGCGGAGCGCCTCCTCCGGCGCCGCCGCGATCTCGGAGAGCCGCTTCTTGTGCTCCTCGATCGCGGCGCGGAGCGCGTCGCGGTGGATGTCCTCGGACGCGACGAACGCCGCGCGCGCCTCGGTGAGCTGCGCGGTGAGCTTCTCGACCTGCGCGTCGGTGCGCGCGAGCCGCGCGCGCAGCTCGTCGGCGCGCTTGGCGGCCAGGTCCTTGTCGGCCTTGAGCGACGCGACCTGCGAGCGCAGCTCCCCCTTGGCGCGCTCGGAGTCGTGCAGCTTGTCGAAGATCTCCGCGTTCCTGCGCCGGAACCCGATCGCGTCCTCGCGCGCGCCCTCGAGCTCCTTCTCCCTGCGCGTGAGCTCCGCGCGCAGCGCCGCGATCTCCTGGTCCTTGCGCGCGGTCGAGTCGCGCCCCTCGGCCGGCGGCGGCCTGACCGCGGGCATGCTGGTCGACGAGCCGCGCGATCGCGGGCCGCCCTCGGCCGTGAGGCCCGGCGCTGTGCTCGCCGACGGCGCGAACGCGGCGACGGCGCTCGCGGGCGGCGCGGCGCTGGCCGGGGCCGGCTGAGGCGCGATCGAGGCGCGCCTCGGCGGCTCGGCCGGTGATGGTCCGGGCGGGGGCGGCGACGCCAGCGGCGGCGCCTCGGAGAGCGCGCCGGGCGGCACGACCGCGCCGGGCAGGCCCGGAGAGCGCCGCGGCGGCGGCATCGTGCGGCCGCGCGCCGGCGGAGGACCGCTCACGCGGCCGGGCAGCGTCGAGGTCGGCGCGGCCGTGCCCCGCGTCGAGGTCGGCGCGGCCGCGCCCTGCGTCGAGGCCGGCGCGGCTGTGCCCCTGGGCGGCGTCGCCTCCTCGACCTCCTCGAGATCGCTCGTGTCCAGTCGGTCCCTCGCCACGGTGAAGCAGCGTACGCGGTCGGCGCAGCCGCTGGGAAGCTCGAGCGCGCCGCGCGCCCGAGGATCGTCCCCGGCCACAAGTCCAGCGCGACATCGCACCCGCCGCCCCCCGGCACCACGAAACCGCCGCCATCCGGCACCGGCACCGATATCAAATACAACCCCCCCGGGAATCTGCAATCTCGTCTGCCGTCGCGCTGACAAGTCTTGCCGTCGCGCTGACACGGTCTGCCGTCACCCACCCGCATCCGCTTCCGCGCCCGCATCCGCATCCGCATCCGCTTCCGCGCCCGAGCCCGCGCCCGCATCCGCGCCCGCATCCGCGCCCGCGCCCGCATCCGCTTCCGCGCCCGCATCCGCTTCCGCGCCCGCATCCGC
>CAYQYG010000360.1:8280-9521 GCA_964421485.1 uncultured Polyangiaceae bacterium
CGCCCGCATCCGCTTCCGCGCCCGCATCCGCTTCCGCGCCCGCATCCGCTTCCGCATCCGCGTTCGCGTCCGCGTCCGTTTCCGCGCCCGCGTCCGCACCCGTGCCCGTCCCCGCGCTCGGTTCCGCCGTTTCCTGTTCGCGCCCGCACGGCTGAGCTACGCTCGCGCCGGATGGCCGGGCTCGTCGCCGGATATGCGATCGCGGGGAAGTACCGCCTGGTGTCCCCGCTCGGCCGCGGCGCCATGGGAGAGGTCTGGCGCGCGGAGCACGCCCTCCTCCGCTCCCCGCTCGCCGTCAAGATCCTCCACCCGCAGCACCTCGACGGCTCGAACACGGACGTCCGCGCGCTCATGGAGCGCTTCTCGCGCGAGGCCCGCACCACCGGCGCGCTCAGGAGCCCGCACGTCGTCCAGATCCTCGACTCCGGGCAGGACGGCGGCCTCCCGTTCATCGCCATGGAGCTGCTCGAGGGCGAGACCCTCGAGCAGCGCCTCCAGCGCGTCCGGACCCTCTCGCCGCGGGAGACGCTCGACATCGTCACCCAGATCGCGCGCGGCATCGGCAAGGCGCACGCCGCGGGCATCGTCCACCGCGATCTCAAGCCGGCCAACGCCTTCATCGTCAGGAGCTACGACCGCGAGATCGTCAAGATCCTCGACTTCGGCATCGCCAAGATCGCCACCGGGACCATGGCGTACAAGGCCACGCAGACCGGCATGACCGTCGGCACGCCGGCATACATGAGCCCGGAGCAGGTCCAGGCCAGCACGGCGCTCGATCACCGCGCCGACCTCTGGTCGCTCGCCGTCATCGCCTTCGAATGCCTCACCGGCCACCTCCCGTTCGATGGCGACTCGTTCGGCGCGCTCGTGATCCAGATCTGCGTCAAGCCCATCCCGATGCCTTCGTCGAAGGCGCGCGTGCCGCCCGGCTTCGACGCCTGGTTCGCGCGCGGCGTCGCGCGCGAACCGGACCAGCGGTTCCAGTCGGCGCAGGAGCTCGCCGACTCGCTGCGCGCGGTCCTCTGCCCGGAGCTCGCCCGCCGCGAGGAGAGCGCGCCGACGATCGAGGCCGACTCGGCCATGGCCTGGGCCCCCACGATCCCCGGCCCGCCGCCGGAGGAGGACGCGCCCACGATCGCGGCCCCGCTGGCCGGCGGCCTTCCGAGGCCGACGCCCGCGCGCCCCCCTCCGCCGCCCACGCCGCCCGCCCTCGTGCGCGCGCCGATCCCCTCCGCGCC
>CAYQYG010000361.1:0-9520 GCA_964421485.1 uncultured Polyangiaceae bacterium
AGCTTCACGACGATCACGGACACCACGACCGTGAACGGGCTGAGCTTCCTCGAGGGGTTCGCGAAGGCCCCGAGGACCATCACCCGGACGGCGCCGCTGGGCCGGTAGATCGTGACGACCTCGCCAGCCTGACCCTGACCGCTTGCGCCGCGCGGGCCCGGGCAGTACCAGGGGGGCCGTGCTGCACGGGGCCCGCGTCGCCGTCGTCATCCCCGCGCGGGACGAGGCCGCCTGGATCGCCGGGACCGTCGCGTCCGTCCCGGCCTTCGTCGACCTCGTCGTCGTCGTGGACGACGGCAGCGCGGACGACACGGCCGGGATCGCACGGGCCTCCGGGGACGGCCGCCTCGAGGTCGTCTCGCACGCGCGGAGCCGCGGCGTCGGCGCGGCGATCGCCGCAGGGTACAGGAGGGCCCGCGCCCTCGGCGCCGACGTGATCGCCGTGATGGCCGGCGACGGACAGATGGACCCGCGCGACCTGCCCGGCGTCGTCGGGCCCGTCGCGCGCGGCGAGGCCGATTACGTGAAGGGCGATCGCCTCCGACACCCGGACGTCTTCCGCGTCATGCCCTTGCAGCGGCTCGCAGGCACCGCGGCGCTCGCGGCGCTCACCCGGCGCGCCATCGGGCTCGAGGCCCTCTCCGATAGCCAGTGCGGGTACACGGCGATCTCGCGCCGCGCAATCGATGCGATCGACCTGGACGGGCTATGGCCCGGATACGGGTATCCCAACGACCTGCTCGCCGCGCTCGCGGCCGCAGGGCTGCGGATCCGCGAGGTCCCGGTGCGGCCCGTGTATCGCGGCGAGGCGAGCGGGCTCCGCCCGCGTCATGTCCTGACCATTCTGTATCTGATCGCCAGGGGCGCTTATAGAAGGCGGGCCGCCGGCGCCGGCCATTCCGCGCGGGGCGCCGGGTGAAGCGTCCGTGTCAATCGGACGCGGCCGCTGCGGCGTGCCGGGTCCGGCGCCGCGGGAGCGGGCTCGTGGGGGCAGGGGCGCGAGGGCGCTGGCCAGCGCTCCGCGAGGTGCCACCATAGGGGCTCCGGACGCGCGCTCGCCGGAGCGCGCGCCTGCATCGAGCGGGGGGCTTGCACGATGGGAGCGATGAGCGGCCATCGAGGGGAGCGGTGTCGGGTCTCGCGGGGCGGGGCCCACGAGGCCCCTCGCCCGCGTCCGGGCGGTGTGCCCGCGCGCTCGGCGCCGCCGGCGCCCGGCATGTGGGCCTGGCTCGCCCGCGCCCGCGCCCGGGCCGCACGATCGGGCGCTGGAGCGGCTCACGGCGCCCGGAGCCAGAAGAGCCCGCTCACGCTCCGCGTCGCCGCGTACGCGTTCGGGATCGAGCTCCCCTTCAGCTTGCTCGTGCCGGTCGCCTATCTGCGCCTTTTCCATATCGGGGACCCGCTCGTGCAGAAGCGGGTGCTCGCCGCGATCTTCGCCGTCTACCTGATCAAGACCGGGCTCCTCGTCGCGCTGCTCGCCCGCATGCTCCGGCCGATCGAGCGGCTCCGGCGCGACCCGGGGCCGCCCTCCGCGGCGCTCGTGCTCGAGGCGGGGCGGGCGGCCTACGACGCGCCGCTCGGGTTCTCCGCGGCGTGGGCGACCTCGTGGGCGCTCCTCTTCGCTCCGGTCACCGCGGCGCTCCCGTGGCTCGCGCCCGGGCTCAGCGCGGTCGATCTCCGCCGCGTGGTCGCGACCGCGCTCTTCTCCGTGGCCTGCTTCGCGGCCGCGCTGCCGCTCGCGTACGGCATCCTCGGCCGGCTCCTCTCGCCGGCGGCGGGGCTCATCTCGCTCGTCGCGCGCGAGCGCGGCCTCGAGATCCCGGGCCGGATGTCCTCGCTGGCGGGCCGCCTCGTGGTGCTCGGCGTCTGCCTCGCGGTCGCGCCCACGAGCTGGATGGTGGGCATGGTCCTCGCGGAGGGCGATCAGTCCGTCTCGCAGGGCGCGTGGATCACGCTCGGCGTGTTCGCGCTGGTCCCGATCGCCTGGGCCCCGGTCTGCGCCGGCTTCCTCGCGGGCGCGCTGGCGAGCCCGCTGCGCCAGGTCGGCGCCGTGATCGACAGCATCGTCCAGCGCGGCGACGCCGAGCGGCTCGAGCGCATCCCGGTCCACTTCAAGGACGAGATCGGCTCGCTCGCGGCCGGCGTGAACGCGATGGTCGACAGCCTGCAGGACAAGTCCGCGCGCATCCGGTCCTACATCACGGAGCGCGAGCGCCTGCTCGAGGACGCCGCGCGGCGGGCCGCGCAGCTCCAGGCCGTGCTCGACAACCTCGTCGAGGGCGTCTTCGCCTGCGACGCCGGGGGCCGGCTCACGATGATCAACGCCTCCGGCCTGCGCCTCGTCGGCCTCTCGGGCCTGCCCGAGGGCGGGATCTCGATGGAGGAGCTGCACGAGCGCGTGCGCGCGCGCCACCCCGACGGCCCGCCGCTCGCGCTCGAGGAGGCGCCCATGAGCCGCGCCCTCGCGGGCGAGACCGTGCTCCACGAGGAGGACTTCATCATCCAGCCGGCCTCCCGGCGCGAGCTCTACCTCCGGAGCTGCGCGGCCCCGATCCGCGACGAGCGCGGCGCGATCCTCGGCGCGGTCGTCGTCGCGCGCGACGTCACCGAGCTCCGGCAGCTCGACCTCGTGAAGGACCAGTTCATCCGCGTGGGCGCGCACGAGCTCAAGACGCCGGTCGCGATCATGAAGGGCTACGCGCTCGCGCTGCTCAGGAACCCGGACGAGCTCTCGCCGCCACGCCGGAAGATGCTCGAGGCCATCGACCGCGGCGCCGACCGGATGAGCCGCATCGTCGACGATCTGCTCGCGATCTCCCAGGTCTCCCTCGACGTCCTCCACGTCTCCGACGAGCCGATCGATCTCGGCCGCCTGGTCGAGGAGGCCGTCGAGCGCGCGGCGGCCAAGACGTCGCAGCACGCGCTCCACCTCGTGACGGAATGCCCCGGCCCGCTGCGCGCCCGCGGCGACCCCGAGCGGCTCCGCCAGGTGCTGGGGAGCCTGCTGGAGAACGCCGTGAAGTACTCGCCGGACGGGGGCGACATCGACGTCACCGTCTCCGTGGCGCCCGCAGGCGCGCCCAGGCGCGAGGCGACCGTCTCGGTGCGCGACCACGGCGTCGGCATCCCGGCGGACAAGCACGACCGCATCTTCGAGAGGTTCTTCCGCGCTCACACGGACACGCCGCACGACTACGGAGGCATGGGCGTCGGTTTGTCCCTTGCCAGGGACATGATCGCCCGTCAGGGTGGGCGCATCTGGTTCGAGAGCGAGGAGGGCCGGGGGAGCACGTTCCACTTCACCGTCCCCCTGGAGGGCGAAGAGCCCGCTCGCGGGTAAAAACAGTATGATCGAGAAGCTCCCGAAGAAGGTCCTGGTCATCGAGGATGATCAGGATCTCGTGTCGCTCGTGGAGATGCTCCTGCGCGGAGACGGTTATCGGGTCGAGGTCGCGTCGAACGGCCGCGAGGCGCTGGCGCGTCTGGAGGGGGACTCCCCGGACCTGATCCTGCTCGACATGAAGATGCCGGTCATGAGCGGGCCGGAGTTCGCGCGGGAGCTGGAGGTCCGGCACGGCCAGAAGGCCCCGATCGTGGTGCTCACGGCCGCGGCCGACGCGCACCGGAGCGCGGCCGAGGTCGGCGCCGACGCCTGGCTGGGCAAGCCCTTCGATCCGGACACGCTCCTGTCCACGGTCCGCCGCTATACCGGGTGACGGCGCGCCTTCAGGTCCTGCTCCGCGAGATCGCGCCGCACCTCGGCCCAGTAGCGGCGCGGGAACCGGCGGAAATCGAGATCGACCGCGCGGAGCACCCGCTCGATGCGCGCGTGCCTGCGGAGCGTGTGCTCCCGCATGACCTCCAGCGACGGGTGGATCCCCTCCGCGCGCACGAAGCCCTCGGCCCGCGCGCGGAGCGCCCGCAGGTGCTCGTCCAGCCAGAACCGCATCAGCCGCCCGTACGCCGGAGATCCCAGGCAGCGCCCCGACAGGATCTCGTCCCGTGACACGCCGAAATCGTGGAGGACATCGGCCGGGAAATAACAGATGCCGTTCGCCGCGTCCTCGGAGAGGTCCCTCAGATTGTTGAGGAGCTGATCGAGCCGCCCGAGCTCCCCGACCGAGTCCCAGATGTCCTCCGTCAAGAACGGCACGAGCTGGAAGATCCGCCCCGAGAGCCGCCACAGCATCTCATCGTGGTCGTGGAGCGTGGGGAGCGAGATCTCCGGCGCGTGGTAATCGCGGAGCGCCTGCAGATAGGCGTCCCAGGCCACGAGCGAGCGCCGGGCCATTGGCTCGGCCGGCGCCGCGGCGTCGCTGGACGGAAGGATCCACGCCGCGCGGATCCCCGAGAGCTCGCGGATGAACGGGTCCGCCGGGTCCACGGTCCCCTCCTCGCGGAGGCGCCGGAAGGCCTCGAGGAAGCGCTCGAACCGGCGCGCGTCCGGCTCGAACCGCTCGTTCTCCGCGAGCCGGTCGACGAGCCGGATCCAGTGGATCCGGGGCAGCCACGCGCGCCGCGCGTCGGGCGGCAGCGAGAGCACCCAGGCTGCGTTGTCCTCGTCCTTCAGCGCGTCGTCCGAGAGAGCAAGGAAGCGCGAAGATCCAAGGAGCGCGGACACGTCCGCGGGTCTGCTCCGCCTCGGTCGAGCTCCGAGAGCGGGCCTGTGGAGAGGGTCGGAAGTCATGGTTTCACCGGGATCGGAAAATGAAGTCAGGGCTCAGGCGCAAACCGACCGGCCGTCATGGCACCGAACGTCCGCGACGATCGCGCACTCCGGCGCACGCCATTTCGGCCGAGCGTTTGCGCACGTGGAATAATACAATTCCTTCGAATCCATTGCGGCGAAGACTCGATAGAGTCCGCACTGCCTGCCCGCTCTGGTTATGAGACCGGATCCGCTCCGAGTCGAATCGCGTATTTCCGTCGCCGGGAGCACCAAAAAGGGCGAAATTGCAGGGTTTATCGTCGCGGCTCACGGGCCCGGGAGCTCCGCCCAATTTGCGTCGGGAGCGTCCTGGTATTGGGCTCCGGTCAGGACGGGGGTATCATAGCGCGCAGCCCGATGGGCGCATGCGTCCGGTCGCGAATCAGCAACCTCTGGACGCCGCGGCGCACGGACAGCGCGCACATGGTGGAATCACGAATGCATTCATTCGTGATTTTTCATTGAATTGGCGTCGTGGCCGGGCATGAGGTGACGGCCTGGCCGACCAGAGCGGTGGCGGCCCCCCCGTCGCCGCCGGACCGCCAGCCCTGCCCCGTCGCTCGGCTGCATCCCCGCCGCCCCGCGTGTGGTAGGGACGGGGCGTGAAGCGCCGCACCGCCATCGCCCTCGGCGCCGCCGCCGTGATCGCCGCGGCCGTGGGCTACCAGCAGATGCGCTTTCCCCCGGACACCACGCCCGAGGGCGCTTACCTCCGCATCGCGCGCAGCATCAGCAAGCTCGATCCGAAGGGCTGCTTCCCGTACCTCGAGGACCGCGCGCAGCACGCCGCGTACACGATCCGCGACTACCGCCGGAGGGCGCGCGACCGCATCGCCGAGGCCTACCCGGAGCCCGAGCGATCGCGCCGGCTCGAGCTCTACCAGGCCCACGCCGACGCGCCCGACGGCGCCGACGTCTGGCTCGAGACGGCGGCGAGGCTCGGCTGGATCGCGCGCCTCCGCCGCGATCTCTCCGGCATCGCGAAGATCGAGATCGCCGGCGAGCGCGCCACGATCGAGACCGCCCGCGGCACGCGCTACCCCTTCCGCCGCCGCGACAACGGCATCTGGGGCCTGGCCCTCTTCACCGCGGAGCTCGAGGCCGAGGCCGAGCGCGCCGCCCGCGACTGGGAGGTCGTGGAGCGCGCCGCGCTCGACTACGAGCGCGCGAGATAGCCCCGGAGCGCCGCGCTACTTGCCGGCCCTCCGCCGGATCTCCGCGTACGAGCCGCCCGGCGTGGTCTGCTCCACCGGGAGCCCGGCGAGCCCCCATCCGGGCTCGAGCACCGCACCGAAGGGATCGCGCGGCCCGTCGAAGCCCGCGCGCTGCTCGACGATCTGCGTGTACCCCGCCGCGATCATCATCTCCGCCGCGCGCATCGAGCGCTGCCCCGACCGGCAGCCGAGCACGAGCTTCGTGTCCCTCGGATACGCGCCCTGGACCACGGCGAGGAAGTCCGGGTTCGGCGTCATGCCGCCGGGCCCCGCGTGCAGGAGCGGTACGTTGTGCGCGCCCGCCGGATGCCCGGCCGCGAACTCCGGCTCGCTGCGCACGTCGAGGTAGACGTACCCCTCCTCGTCCATGAGCCGCTTCGCCTCTGCTGGGGAAATGCGCCGGATGGTAGACATGCCCCGTTTCTACAGCGGATCCGCGGCCGGATCAAAAGGCGTGGATGAACAGGCCGCTCCGCAGCTTGGGCTCGAACCAGGTGCTCTTCGGCGGCATGAGCAACCCCGCGTCGCTCACCGCGAAGAGCTCGCCGATCCGCGTGGGGTGGAGGTGGATCGCCATCGTGAAATCGCCGCCGTCCACGCGCCGCTCGAGCTCCGCGATCCCGCGTATGCCGCCGACGAAATCGACGTGCTTGTCCCGCCGCGGATCGCTCACGCCGAAGATCGGCCCGAGGATCTGGTCCTGGCAGATCGAGCAGTCGAGCGAGGCGACCGGGTCCTTGTCGTCGAACGTGCCCGGCCGGACGCGCGCGGTGTACCACCGCCCGCCAAGGTAGATCCCGAACGCCCGCGGCTCGCGCGGCGCCGCGGCCGCGCCGCCCTCGGGGTTCGGGGCGCAGGGCGCCGTCAGGCGACCCGGAGCCCCGAATGTCGAACCGACAGGCCCCATATCGAGCCGCTCGCGCAGCGCGGCGAGCAGCGCCTCCGGGCCGCGGCCCTGGAGGTCCCGGACCACGCGGTTGTACGGCATGATGTTCATCTGGTCGTGCGGGAACACGACCGCGAGGAAGACGTCGTGCTCCCCGCCGTCGCCGGCGAGCTCCCGGTGCACGCGCGCCGCGGCCGCGCTCCGGTGGTGCCCGTCGGCCACGTAGAGCGTGGGCACGGAGGCGAAGCGCGCCTCGAGGTCGGCCGTGGCCTCGCGCCCGAGCACCCAGAGCCTGTGCTCCACGCCGTCGGCCGTCGTGAAGTCGTAG
The DNA here is from genome assembly GCA_964421485.1 of uncultured Polyangiaceae bacterium. Taxonomy (GTDB): domain Bacteria; phylum Myxococcota_A; class Polyangia; order Polyangiales; family Polyangiaceae; genus CAYQYG01. The sequence continues at coordinate 7,137 of CAYQYG010000361.1, forward strand.
GCGGGCGGCGACGCGAGCGCCTCGGCCACCGCGCGGTCGATCGCCGCGTCGGCGCGGTAGGTCAGGAACACCGGCTCGTCGTGCGCGCCGAGCTCCCGGATGTGCCGCGTCCGGTCGTCCTCCTTGTCGGCGCGCGTCTTCTCGTGCTTCTTGATGACGTCGGCCTCGTACTCCGCGACCGAGGCGCACCCCACCACGCCGATCTGCCGGTGGTCCCCCATGCGCTGCGCGTAGAGGTAGAGGTGCGGCTCCGCGTCCTGCACGAGATCGCCCGCCGCGATCAGCGCCGCGAGGTTCCGCGCCCCGCGCGCGTAGACCGCATCGTCGTGCTCGTCGGTCCCCTCGGGCAGGTCGATCTCCGGCCTGGAGACGTGCAGGAAGCTGTGCGGGTTCCCCGCCGCGAGCGCGCGCGCCTCGGCGGTGTTGATCACGTCGTACGGGGGGCTCGCGACCGCCGCGGCGTTCGCCTGCGGCGGCCTGTAGGCGCGGAAGGGTCGGACAGTGGCCACGGCGAGCGCCTACCGTGAAACCCGCCCTGCGTCGAGCGCCCGCGCGCCTCCGACCCCGACGGCCAGCGTGCTAGAGAGGCGCAGCGCGTTTCCGCTACCTTCCCCCGCAGCGAGGCCCCTTGCCGACCCCCCCCGGAGACTCATCGTACCCGCCGCCGCGGCCGCGCGTCGATCCGACGCTGCCCCCGCCGCCGCTCGCTCCGACGCTGCCCCCGCCGCCGCACGAGCTGCTGGAGCCCGGCGCGCTCGGCGATCTGGCGTTCGGCACCTCGCGGCCCAGGCGGGTCATCGCGATCGGCGGCGGCCGCGGCGGCGTCGGCAAGACCACGCTCGTCGCGAACCTCGGCGTCTACTTCGCGCAGCTCGGCCGCGACGTGCTCGTGATCGATACCGACGCCTACAGCTCCGGCCTGCACGCCGTGCTCGGCCTCGAGGCCCCCCCGCTCGTGACCAAGGAGGACATCGAGGAGGGTAAGGCCGAGCCCGTGGCGACCAGCGTGCCCGGCCTCCGCCTCGTGCCCACGGCGTTCGACCCGATGACCGCCACGCCCGTGCGCCCGAGCCGCGCGGCCTACTGGATGAAGATGATCCAGGAGCTCAACGTGGACTACGTGCTCGTGAGCCTCGGCGCGTCCACGAGCTCGTCGACGCTCGACCTGTTCCTCTACGCCGACGTGGGGATCTGCGTCACGATGCCCGAGCCGCTCGCGGTCGAGCACACGTACCGCTTCTGCCGCGCGCTCTACCAGCGCACCCTCCGCCGGGCGCTCATGAAGGAGCGCTTCAAGCTCCGCCTCGTCGAGAAGGTGACGAGCTCCCTCCCCCCGCTCTCCACGCCCCGCGATTTCATCGCCGAGGTGAAGCGCTTCGACGAGGCCGTGGCCTCCCTGGCCGCCGCGCAGCTCCCCCGCGTCACGCCGCACCTCGTGGTCAGCCAGACCCGCGTGCGCGCCGACCTCGAGCTCGGCCCCCAGATGAGCGCCGTCTCCGAGCGCTTCCTCGGCATCCCGCTCGACTACCTCGGCCACATCGAGCACGACGACGCCGTGTGGCTGACGGTCCGGCACCGCCAGCCGCTGCTCATCGAGAGCCCCACGTCCCGCAGCGCCCGCAACGTGGAGCGCGTGGCCCGCCGCATCCTGGCCCTGATCGCCGCCCGCGAGTCCCGCCCCGCCGAGGCCCACGAGCGCGCCGCCGCCGCCGCGGGCCGCGCCCCGATGCTCCCCACGCTCTACGACGCGCTCGGCGTGGCCCGCACCGCCGCCGACGACGAGATCCGCCGCGCCTACAAGCGCCAGCGCGAGATCTTCCGCGAGGGCAGCCTGCCCGTCGCGAGCGTGCTGAGCAGCGCGGTGCTCCAGAAGGAGCAGGCCCGCATCGAGGAGGCGCACGACACGCTGCTCGATCCGGTCCGCCGCCGCGCCTACGACCTGTCGACCTACCCCGACGATCCCCGCGCCCAGATCGGCCCCGCCCGCGGCGACAGCTCCGCCGCCGCCGCCGAGCTGCTGATGCTGCAGGCCGAGCTCGCGCGGGAGATCAACGCGGAGACGCAGTTCAACGGCGCGCTGCTCCGCAAGGTGCGCGAGTCGCAGGGCATCGAGCTCACGGACATCGCGCAGCGGACGAAGATCTCGCTGGCGCACCTGTCCGCGATCGAGGGCGAGTGCCTCGGCGACCTGCCCGCGCCCGTCTACGTGCAGGGCTTCGTGCGAGAGGTGGCGAAGTACCTGAAGCTCGACCCCACGCAGGTGGCGAAGACGTACATGCGCCACCTGCGCGATCTCTCCGCCGGCACGCGCTCGAAGCCGCATGGCTGAGCCGGCAGGGCCGGCAGCCCACGAGGGGGCTGCGCCGCCGGCAGGGCCGGCAGCC
>CAYQYG010000362.1:0-9512 GCA_964421485.1 uncultured Polyangiaceae bacterium
GAAACATTATGCCCGCCTGAGAATCATGTGGGCGATGTCGGAACTGCACGAATCCCCCCCCCGCAGCCGCACCACGCGCCCCCGCGCGTCCACCCCCACGGTCCCCTCGCCCACCCCCCGCGGCGAGACCGCCAGCGTCGCCCCCTCCCCCGCCCCCGCGTGCGCCGCCAGCAGCGCCCGGACGTCGAGCTCCATCAAGATATCCCCGTTCCAGACCACCACGTCCCCCTCCCCGAGCGCCCTCGACGCATTCGCGACTCCCCCTGCTGTCCCGAGGATCTGGGCCTCGTGAACGATTTCGATTGCAATTGGCAGCCCGGCCAGTGCGCCGCCGGAGAAGTCGCCTGCGCGGTGGTGAGCGTTGAGCACCGCCTCGCGGATACCCCCGGCCGCCAGCTGCTCGGCGACGTGGGCCACCATCGGCCGGTCGCCGACCCACACCAGCGGTTTGGGCAGCTCGTCGGTGAGCGGCCGCAGCCGGGTCCCGAGCCCTGCCGCCAGGATCATGGCGCGCGTCATCCCCCGAGCCTACCCGCCCCGCCCCGGTCCCGCGAAGTTCGCAGCGAGCGCGCCCGCTTCCGGATCTGCATCCGCGTCCGCTTCCGCGTCCGCTTCCGCGCCCGCATCCGCGCCCGTTTTCGCGCCCGTTTCCGCGCCCGCATCCGCGCCCGTTTCCGCTTCCGTGTCCGCGTCCGCGCTCGCTCCCGCCCTCGCCAGCCAAAAACTCGACGCCCGCCTGCCCCGCGTGCTAGCTCGCCCTCCGTGCCCTCGTACGCCCAGCTGCTCGCCGCCCTCGTCGCTGCGGGCTCCCTCCTAGGCCTCGGCGCCGCGCTCACTCTCCCCGGCTGCGGCACCGACGCCACGGGCGTCGACGCCTGCCGTCGCATCGAGACCGCCCGCTGCGAGGCCGCCGCCGCCTGCGGCTACACCGAGGAGCAGATCAAGGTCTGCACCGAGTTCTACCGCGACCAGTGCCTCCACGGCATCGCGAACGCCGCCTACAACCCCTCCACTGCCGAGGTGGACGCCTGCATCGCCGCCGTCGCCCAGACCCAGGCCTGCGCCCAGCGCGGCGCCGCCTCCATGGCCGACTGCCCCGACGCCCCCCTCATTGCCGGCGCCGACACCGCGCTCACCCCCTGCGCCATCATCACCGACAAGGCCCACCTCCTCGCGGCCTGCGCCTTCGTCTCCGCCCCCACTGACGCCGGCGCCCCCGATTCGGGCACCGGCGGCGCCGGCGGCACCGGCGGCGCCGGCGGCTCCGGCGGCGCCGGCGGTTCCAGCACCACGACGACCACGACCACCTCGGGAGGAGGCGGCGGCGCCGGCGGCGCCGGTGGCACCGGTGGTGCCGGCGGCGCCTAGCGCGCATCACCTCATCCGCTCCCCCACCGCCGAGGTGGAGGCGCCGTCGAACCCCGGCGCCCCCCTGGCCCGCTCTAAGCCTCCGGCTCCCCCTCGCTCACCCCGTTCGCCCCCGCCTCCGGCGCCCCAGGCGGCGCGCTCTCCCGCCCGGTCCCCTCCCCGCCGCTCTCTTCCCCGTACGACTCGGCCGCGAACGCCTCGATCGCCACCACCCGCTCGTCCTCCCCCACGTTCATCAACCGCACCCCCTGAGCGTTCCGCCCTGTCTCCCGGATCTCGCTCACCTTCGTCCGGATCATCTGCCCCCGGTCGGTCACCAGCAGCACCTCGTCCGTCGGGCAGACCATGGCCACCCCCACCACCGGACCATTCCGCTCGCTCGCGTCGATCAGGATCACCCCCTTCCCGCTCCGGCTCTGCAGCCGGAACTCCTCGAGCGCCGTCTGCTTCCCGTACCCCCGCTCGCACACTGCCAGCACCCGATCCCGCCCGTCCCCGGACACCCCGAGCCCGACGACCACGTCCCCCTCTTCGAGCTCGATCGCCTTCACCCCCATCGTCGCCCGACCGGTCGGCCGCACCTGATCTTCCGGGAACCGGATGCTCATCCCGCTCCGGGTCGCGATCATCAGCTCCCGCTTCCCGTCCGTCAGCGCCGCGTAGAGGAGCTGATCCCCCTCCTCGATCCGCACCCCGATGATCCCCTTGTCCCGGTAGTTCTCGTACTCGTTCAGCGCCGTCTTCTTGATCTGCCCCTTGCGGGTCAAGGTCACCACGAACGTCTCTTCGTCGAATTTCGGCACCGGCGTGATCGCCGCCACCTTCTCGCCGGGCTCCATCCCCACGAAGTTCACGATCGCGCGGCCCTTCGCGTTCCGCGGCGCCTGCGGGATCTCGTAGACCTTCTTGACGTAGACCTTCCCCTTGTCGCTGAAGAAGAACACGTACGAGTGCGTCGACGCCACGAAGAGCTGGCTCACCCAGTCCTCCTCGCGCGCCTCCATCCCGATCGTGCCCTTCCCGCCGCGCCTCTGCGCCCGGTACGTCGACACCGGCGTCCGCTTCACGTAGCCGGCGTGCGAGATGGTCACGACCATGTCCTCTTCCTGGATCAGGTCCTCCATCTGGATCTCGGCCTCGGCCGGCACGATCTCCGTCCGCCGCTTGTCGGCGAACCGCGCCTTCACGTCCTCGAGCTCCGTCACGATCACGTTCATCAGCAGCTCGGCGTCTGCCAGGATCGCGCGCAGCCGCTCGATCTCCTTCGACAGCTCCCCGTACTCCTTCGCCAGCTTCTCGCGCTCCAGGCCGGTCAGCCGGGACAGGCGCATCTCGAGGATCGCCTTCGCCTGGCGCTCGGACAGGAAGTAGTCGCCGCGGCCGTCGGCCTCGGCGCACTCGGGCTCCGGGCGGCCGGCGCGGCGCAGGAACTCACCGAGCCCCCGCAGCGGCAGCGCCATCAGGTTCACCCTGGCGTCGTCGGGGTCGGCGGAGGCGCGGATCGTCGCGACCACCCGGTCGATATCGCTCGTCGCCATCCCGAGGCCCTCGACCAGCTCGCGCTGCGCCTCGGCCTGGCGCAGCTCGTAGCGGCACCGCCGCGTCACCACCTCGCGGCGGTGCTCGATGAAGTGCGCCAGCGTCTCCTTCAGGCTCAGCACTGCCGGGCGGCCGTCGGCGATCGACAGGTTGATGACCCCGAACGTCGCCTGCAGATCCGTCAGGCGGAAGAGCTGGTTCAGCACCACCTGCGGGAAGATGTCCTTCTTGAGCTCGACGACGATCCGCATGCCCTCGCGGTCGCTCTCGTCGCGGACCTCGCTGATCCCCTCGATCCGCTTCTCCTTGATGCACTCCGCGATCTTCGCGACCAGGCGGGCCTTGTTGACCTGGTAGGGGATCTCGGTGACCACGATCTGCTCGCGGTCGCCCTTCATCGTCTTCTCGACGTGGCTCTTGCCGCGCATCGTGATCGAGCCGCGGCCGGTCGAGTAGGCCTGGACGATGCCGCTCTTGCCGTAGATCACCCCGCCGGTCGGGAAGTCGGGGCCGGGCACGATCGCGAGCAGCTCCTGCAGCGTGATGTCCGCGTTCCGGATGATCGCGATCGTGGCGTCGACGATCTCGCCGAGGTTGTGGGGCGGGATGTTGGTCGCCATGCCGACCGCGATGCCGCCGGAGCCGTTCACGAGGAGCTGCGGGAACTTCGCCGGCAGGACCGACGGCTCGAGCTCGGAGTCGTCGTAGTTCGGGACGAAGTCGACCGTGTCCTTGTCGAGGTCGCCGAGCATGTCGCCGGCGATGCGGGCGAGGCGGGCCTCGGTGTACCGCATGGCCGCGGGCGAGTCGCCGTCGACCGAGCCGTAGTTGCCTTGCCCGTCGATGAGCGGGTACCGCAGGCTGAAGGTCTGGCCCATCCGGACGAGGGCGTCGTAGACCGCGAGGTCGCCGTGCGGGTGGTACTTGCCGAGCACGTCGCCGACGACGCGGGCGCACTTCTTGTGTGCGCCCGTCGGGCCGATCTTCTGCTCGTACATCGAGAAGAGGATCCGCCGGTGCACCGGCTTCAGGCCGTCGCGCACGTCCGGGATCGCGCGGCCGATGATGACGCTCATCGCGTAGTCGAGGTAGCTCGTCCGGAGCTCGTCCTGGATGCTGACCGGGACCTTCTGCTGGATATTCGACGTCTCTTCCATGGGCGTGGTCGGGGGGCCGGGCGCTGGGTTCTTCCGAAGGCGGCTCAGGCTGGAAAGCCGCGCTGTTCAGGGGCGCCGGGGCAGCACGTTCAGGTACTCCATGCACCGTGCCGGCGCAAAGGGATACCGGACTCGTGGGTCAGGGGCTGGCCGCGCACGTCGCGACGACGCTGGTCCCGGCGCTCACGTCGCCGGCGCAGGTGACGGTGGCGAGCGGCGCGCCGTCGTCGCCGCGGATCTCGACGGAGGCCTCGTACGAGCCCGGCGCGAGGGGGGTGAAGTGGGCGCGCTCAGAGCAGGGGAGCGGAGGGCTCTGGAGGGCGGGGCCGGCGACCTGGAGGGTGGCGACGTAGGTGGCGGCGCTGCCGGGGGCGCAGACGAGCCCGGCGGCCTGGAGGGCGGCGCCGACGGGGATCGTGAGGGCGCCCGAGGCCGACAGGGGATCGCAGGTCGCGGTGGCGGTGATGCCGTCCGCGGCGAGGGCGGAGCAGGCGGCGCCGTACACCGTGCCGTCGAGGCCGGTGGCCTCGACGCGGAAGGAGTACGTGATGCCCGCGGAGAGGCCCGCGTCGTACAGGACGGGCGCGACGGGGGGGCAGGCCACGCCGACGACCGGGGGGAGGCCGCCGCTCTCCGGGAGGATGTCGAACGCCGCGATCTGGCCGCCCTCGGCGGCGCAGCGGAGGTCGCCGAGGGCGGCGGTGGGATCGAGGCGGATGGCGGTGGCGCCCGGGGTGCCGCGGTCCTGCAGGGGATCGCAGGCGCCGGCGAGGGTGGAGACGCCGTCGCGCGCGGCGGCGTCGGTGCAGAACGTCGTCCACCTGGGCGAGACGGGGGCGCCGGTCTGGTCCTGGATGTGGCGGCTGCCGGACCCGGGGCCGTTGAGGGGGACGAGGTCCTGGACGCGCTGCTCGTAGCCGTCGATCTCGGCGGTGTAGACGTGGTCGGGGACGACGTAGCGGAACTGGACGGGCTGGGAGCAGGGGACCGGCGGGGACGAGGGGAGCGTGAAGAGGGCGCCGGGATCGGTGCGGTCGGTGATGGTGGCGACGTAGCTGCGCATGGCGCCGGGGGCGTCCGAGCACTGGACGTCGCCGAGGAAGGCGATGGGATCGACGACGATGGCGGTGGGGACCGAGAAGTCCTCGTTGAGGTCGCCGATGTCGATGCAGCCCCAGGTGGCGGCGGCGAGGGCGGCGGCGAGGGGCAGAGGGTGCTTCGTGGTCGCCATCGAGAGCCGGCACGTAGCCGATGGAGCGATGGGACGCCACCCGAAACGGGGCCTCAGGCTCCGGGCGCCGTCAGGCGACCCGGAGCCCCAGATGTCAGGAGGGTCTGGGGCGCAGGGCGCCGTCAGGCGACCCGGTCTGGGGCGCAGGGCGCCGTCAGGCGTTTTGCAGGAAGCGGCGGACCTGGATCACGAGGAGCGCCGGGTCGGGGCTCTTGCGGATGTAGCCGGTGGCGCCGGAGGCGCGGACGATCCGGGCCAGCTCGGCCTCGTGGCGGTCGGAGAAGAGGACCACGGGGCATCGGTGGAGGCGCTGGGCGACCTCGACGAGCTTGTCGCCGGAGAGGGCGGGCATGGTGATGTCGAGGAGGATCAAGTCGGGCTTCTCGAGCATGACCGCGCGGCTGAAGGCGGTGGGGCTGTCGACGCCGATGACGTCGAAGCCGGCGTCCTGCAGGACGGCGCGGACGACCTCGCGAATGAACTCGCTGTCGTCGACGAGGAGGACCTTGGCGCGACGACGGCTCATAAGAACGGACGTGTACCACGGGGACGGTGCGGCCGGCTCAGGGGATGAGCGAGGGAGGGGCCGGAGACGCGAGGATGGCGAGGTTCCGGGGGGTGACGGCGGGGTCGAAGAGGACGGCGACGCGGGCCCGGAGCCCGGCGTCTTCGAGGGCGGCGGCGCGGTCGAGGACGAGGGCGATCTCGGTGAGGCGGGCGAGCATGGCGCGTGGGAGGGAGAGGCGGCGGGCGCGGGCGAAGGCGGTGCGGGCCGCGAGGGCGGCGGCGTCGAGCTCGGGGGTGCTCGGGGGCGGGAGGGCGCGGGCGGAGAGCGCGGCCTCGGCGAGGGGGCGGAGGCCGGCGCGGGCGCGGCGCCGGTTGACGCCGCGCATCTCGTCGCCGGGGGCGAGGTGGAGGCCGCGGGCCGCGAGGAGGAGGCGGAGGGCGAGGCGGGCCTCGCGGGCGGCGAGGGTGACGGCGAGCGGGACCTCGACGCCGGCAGGGCCGAAGGCGAGGTTGGTGAGGCCCAGGGCGGCGCGCGGGAGGAGGAGGCCGGCGGCGCGGGCGGCGTGAGACAGGGGGGCGCGGGCGGGGGCCTCGATCTTCTGGAGGCAGCAGGAGACCAGGGCGACCGGGACGCGGTCGCGGGCCGCGGCGAGGATGATGCGGTCGCCGACGTCGCCGCAGGCGTGGAGGCCGACGGCGAGATCGCCGGGGCCAAAGGCGAGGTGATCGCGGCAAGCATCGAAGGTGACGAACGCGACACGGGCCGCGGATCCGGAAACGGAAACGGCCGCGGATCCGGAAACGGAAACGGCCGCGGATCCGGAAACGGCCGCGGATCCGGAAACGGCCGCGGATCCGGAAACGGGAGCGGGCGCGCCGGCGCGGGCGGTGGCGAAGGCGACCCGATCGGGGCGGAGCTCCAGGCCGAGCGCGTCGGTCGCGAAGACGTCGGCCGCGATGCGCGTGAAATGGCCGCTGCCGGCCCCGATGTCGACGATGCGCGTGACGCGGGCAGCGAGCGGGGCGACGGCGGCGAGCAGGGAGGCGAGCTGGAGCCGCTTGCGGGCGGGGACGGCCTGGAGCCAGGCGGGGTGCAGCTCGGTCGGGGACACCTCGATCCGCGGGAGGGCCGCCACGGCAGCGGAGGTGGAGGCCGCGAGGGCGGCGAGCGAGGGGGGAGCGGCCGCGAGGGACGGCAGCGCCGCCGCGAGGCCGGCGCTCTCGCAGCGGGCGAGGTCGTCCTCCGAGAGGGACAGCAGAAATGGCGCCCACCCGCGCTCCTCGGCCCAGATCGGGACGTCGCCGTCGTCTGCGCGGCCCCCGACGACATCGAGGCACGGCACGAGCGCCTCGAGGGCGAGTGAGAGCGCGAGGGCGATGGACGTCACGCCCCCACGATGGTCCATCCCGGCGCCGCTGCGAACCCCTCCCCGCCTCCGCGTGAGCCCTCCAGAACAGCTCGTCCACCGGCATCGAGGCGCGGGCGATCGTCGCGGACAGCGCGAGCCAGATCGCGGTGACGGGCGCGCATCCCCCCTGACGACCACCCGGCCGTGCGCGCCGCCGCCGTGGTATCAGGCTCCACCCATGAGCAGCGACCGCCCCTTCGACATCATCGTCTTCGGCGCCACCGGCTTCACCGGCCGCCTCACCGCCGAGTACCTCGCCCAGCGGGGTCCCTCGCCGCTCCGCTGGGCCATCGCTGGCAGGAACCTCGAGAAGCTCGCCGAGATCAAGGCCGCCCTCGAGGCCCTGAGCCCCTCCGCCGCCTCCGCCGGCGTCGTCGAGGCCCGATCCGACGATCCCGCCTCCCTCGCCCGCATGGCCGCCTCCACCCGGGTCGTCCTCACCACGGTCGGCCCCTACGCCCAGCACGGCGAACCGCTCGTCGAAGCCTGCATCCAGGAGCGCACCGATTACGTCGACATCACCGGCGAGCCCGATTTCGTCGAGCGCCTCCTCCGCCGCCACCACGCCGCCGCCGCGGATCGCGGCGTCCGCATCGTCAACTGCTGCGGCTTCGACAGCGTCCCCCACGACCTCGGCGCGCTCTTCACCGTCACCAAGCTCCCGCAGGGCGAGCCCATCACCCTCGAAGCCTACGTCCGCGCCGGCGGCACCTTCTCCGGCGGCACCTGGCACTCGGCGCTGAACGCCGTCGCGCATCTCCGCGACCGCCTCCGCCCCCTCCGCGAGCCCGATCCCCCTGGCCGCACCATCCGGAGCATCCGCCCCCGCATCCGCTACGACCGCGAGCTCCACGCCTGGCTCTGTCCCCTGCCCACCATCGATCCCCAGATCGTGCTCCGCAGCGCCCGCGCCCTGGACGCCTACGGACCCGAGTTCCGCTACGGCCACTACGCCCAGATCCGCTCCGGCCTCCGCCTCGCCGCCGGCCTGGCCGGCATCGGCGCCATCGTCGCCCTGGCCCAGCTCGGCCCCACGCGCGACCTGCTCGGCCGCATCCGCGCGCAGGGCGAGGGCCCCACCCCTGAGCAGCGCGCCCGCGGCTGGTTCCAGGTCACCTTCCACGGCAAGGCCGCCTCCCGCCGCGTGGTCACCCGCGTGAGCGGCGGCGACCCCGGCTACTCCGAGACCGCCAAGATGGTCGCCGAGTCCGCCCTCTGCCTCGCCCTCGACCGCGAGCGCCTCCCCGCCCGCGCCGGCGTGCTCACCCCCGCGGTCGCCATGGGCGACCACCTGACCGATCGGCTGCAGCAGGCCGGGATCCGCTTCGAGCTGCTCGAGGGCTGAGCGCGCAGATCGGAGCCGCTGGTGAAATCTCGCCGGGGATTCAGAGAGGAGAGAAGAGAGGGATCACAGGGAGGCGGGGAGGACGGGCAGATGAGAAGAATTCCGAGAATTCTCTCTTCATCTCCTCTCCCCGTCTCCCCGCCTCCCTGTGAATTTCCCTCGTGAGATCCCCGGCCAGACATCTGGCAGGCGGCACCAGGGCGCGGAGATTCACCCCCCGAGGCGGGCCTTGAGCTTCCGGATGGCCTCGGCGAGCGCCTCGTCGTCGCGGAAGCAGCACGGATCCTTCCTGTTCTTGCATTTCGCGTCGTGCGCGACCTGGAGATCGAACAGCGTCCGCTCGTCCCCCTCCTCGGCGGCGCGCTCGAACATCGCCCGCCGGCCGCTGCATGACGCCCTGCGGAATTCGAACGTGACGCGGAGCGCCGGCGTCGCGCGCGCCAGCACGTCGGGCCGCGCGAGGATCTCGCCGGCGCGGCGGCCCGCCTTCGTGCTGCCGCGCGAGCGCACGATGTCGAACAGGACATCGAGGCCGCCCTGATCGAGCCCATTCGTGAGCAGGTCGAATACCTTGTCCGCGATCTCGCTGTCCCTCTCGAACCCGATCCCGGCCGCGACCGCGACCACGTCCCTGCGGAGCTCCTCGCCCGCGACGAGCTTCGGATCCAGCTCCGCCAGCGCGAGGAGCGCGTCCGCGCCGAGCACCCAGTTCTTGATGGCGACGGCCTTCTTGAACCGCGCGCGCCAGCCCTCGACATCGATCCCGTCGACGTCGGCCGGCGCGCTCGCGGTCGCCGTCGGGGCCGGCGCCGGCGGCGGGGCCGGCTCCGCGGCGCTCGCCTCCGGCGCCGCGGGCGCCTCGGTCTCCGGCTCCGCACGCCGCCGCGCGAGCACGAGCACGAGCACGAGCACGCCGGCGATGGCCAGGGCCCCGAGCGCGGCCGCGAGGGGCACCC
>CAYQYG010000363.1:0-9501 GCA_964421485.1 uncultured Polyangiaceae bacterium
GGGCTCCGCGGCGGAGGGCGCGCGGCTGCGCGAGCACGCGGCGAGCCTCGCGGCGGTGCGCGCGCGGCTGCGCGAGGAGATCGCGGCGCTGCGCCTGACCGCGCAGGAAGCCGAGCGGCGCGCGCGCGCCGCGGAGGCGGGCCTGCGCGCCTCCGACTCCGGGACGCAGCGGACCGAGGCCACGCGCTTCGCCCCCGCGCCGCCCGCGCTCACGGCGGCTGCGCCCACCGGCGCCGCGCTCGACGCCACCCTCGCGCGCGTGCTCGCCGCCGGCCGCGCGCGCTCGATCGTGCTCGCCGACGGAGAGGGCCTGCTCGTCTCCGCGGCCGGCGACGCGCGCCACCACGAGCCGCTCGCCGCGCTCTGGGGCGCGATCGCGGACGTCGCGCGGCGCGCGTGCGAGCACCTGCCCTTCGGCGCCGTGCGCGCGATGGAGATCGTCGACGATCGCGGCAGGGTGCTCACGAGCCGCGCCGTCGATCACGGCCCGAGCGGGCTCGCGGTCACGGCCCTCTCCGACGGGGGGCAGCGGCCGCAGCCGGAGCTCGAGGCGTCGCTGGCCCCGATCTCGCAAACCCTCAAGCTCGAGCGGCGCCGCGGCGCCTGAGAAGGAGCGGGATGGACGCGCCGACCTTGAGGCCAGGAGACACGCTCGGACGCTACGAGCTCCTCGCCCGCATCGCGGCCGGCGGCATGGCCGAGGTCTGGCTCGCGCGCGCGACCGGCGCGGTCGGGTTCCGGAAGCGCGTGGTGCTCAAGACCATCCTGCCGCACCTCGTCCAGGACCCGGAGTTCGTGCGGATGTTCGTCAACGAGGCGCACGTCGCCTCCGGCCTGGATCACCCGAACATCGTCCAGATCTTCGATCTCGGCGAGCAGAAAGGCATCCATTACATCGCGATGGAGCGCGTCGCGGGCCGGAGCATGCGCCAGATCCTCGACGCCTGCCGCGCGCGGAAGCGCCCCGTCCCCCCGTGGTTCGTGCTGCACGCGATGAACGCGGCGTGCGAGGGCCTCCAGTACGCGCACGAGCTGCGCGACGCCGCCGGCAACCTCCTCGGCCTCGTCCACCGCGACGTCAGCCCCGAGAACATCATGGTCTCGTTCACCGGCGCCGTGAAGGTGCTCGACTTCGGCGTCGCGAAGACCACGCTGGCCCGCGAGCAGACGCAGGCCGGGAGCGTGAAGGGGAAGTGCTATTACATGGCCCCCGAGGTCCTCGAGGGCCGGATCGACCGGCGCGCGGACGTCTTCGCGCTCGGCGTGGTGCTCTACGAGCTGCTCACGTCGCACCGGCCCTTCCGCGGGCGGACCGTCATCCAGCTCATGTGGCACATCACGAACACCGATCCGACGCCGCCGCGCGAGCTCGTCCCGTCGATCGCGCCCGAGCTGGAGCAGACCATCATGCAGGCGCTCGCGCGCGATCCGGACCGCCGGTTCGCCGAGGTGGCGCACCTCCAGCGCCGGCTCGAGGAGCACATCGAGGCGCAGGGCCTCCGGCGCTCGGCGCGCGAGGCCGGGGTGTTCCTGCGCGAGCTCTTCCCCGACGATCCCGAGGCCGCCGCGGCCGGGCCCATCGCGAGCGAGGGTGACGGTACGGCGCCCTCGTCGAGCGCGTTCTCTCCCGCGCCGCCCTGGTCGTCGCCCGCGTCCGCGAGGCCATCGCCCGCGTCCGCGAGGCCATCGCCCGCGTCCGCGAGGCCATCGCCCGCGCCGACGCTCGCCTCGGCGCAGTCCAGGACCCCAACCGGTCTGATGCTCGAGGAGCCGATCCTGGAGCCGGCGCCGGAGCGCACCCTCGCCGGCGAGGAGCATCGCGCGGGCGTTCCCGATCTGCCGTCCACGCGCCGGTCCGTCTGGTCTCCGCCGCCGCGCGAGCAGGAGCGCGGCGCGTCGCCCTCGAGCAGCGCGCACAGCGAGGAGCGCCGCGCCGCCCGCACGCGCTCCGCCGCGCCCCAGACGCTCACCCCCGGCGAGGCCTGGCAGCTCGCGGCCAGCCACCGCACCGCGGAGCTCGCGGGCTGGGGGCTGGAGGATCAGGTGCCCACCTCCGTGAGCGAGCGCCACGCGCGCGCGACCTTCGCGCCGGCGCCGCGCCCCGCTGCGGCGACCCCCGCGCATCCGAGCCCCGCGGAGGCCGCCCACGAGAGCGGTCGCGGCGTTGACGCGACGTCGGGGGCTCCAGGGCGCGCTCCGCATGGCGCGCCCGGAGCCGGAGAGCCCGCTCCACCCGAGGAGCCCAGCGCGCGCGCGGACTCCGCGGCCCAGGCCTCCGCCCATTTCGAGCGCGGGCTCGCCTGCGTCCGCCGGGGCCTGCACGAGGACGCGCTCCGCGAATGGGAGCTCGCCGCGAAGCTCGATCCGGAGAACCGCGATTACGAGTTCAACCTGCGCCGCCTCCGGAAGCGCGCGGCCGGCGGCGCGCCCTGATCCGCCCTCCTCCTCCTCCGGCGGACCGGCGCTTTCTTTCCCCTGCCCGCCCCCGCTCGCTATCGTGCCGCGGTGCTGCCCCCGCTGCGCGCCGCGGCGCTGGCCCTCTCCGCGGCCTCCCTCCTTGGCTGCGCGGCCGCGCCCGCCGCGTCCCGGCTCGATCGACGGGGCTCCGGGCCGCCTGCCCCCGCGGCCCTCGCCCCGCCGCCGCTCGCGCTGCGCTCCGCGGCCCCTCCTGCGCTCGCCGAGCCCCCGCTCGCCGAGCCCCCGCTCGCCGGGCCAGCCCCGCTCCTCGACGCGCCCCCGCGCGCTCCCGCGCGCCTCGCCCGGGGCGCCGCGCGCATCCCGCTCCCCGCCGGCCGCTCCCTCGTCGAGGTCGAGATCCCCGCGGGCGCATTCGTCTCCATCGTCGTGCTCGGCGCCCCCGACGCGCTCCTCGGCTTCGATATCGTCGGCCCAGCCCCGCTCCGCCCATTGCGCGCCCACGGCCCGCTCGACGAGGACGGCCGCCTCCCCCGCGCGGTCTCCTTCCGCGCCCCCGACGGCATTGACGCGATCGAGCTCCTCGTCGACGTCCGCGAGCCCGTCGAGCTCGCGCGCGCCGCCGCTCCCGCGCCGGCCGCTCCCGCCCTCGCGCCTCCGGCGCCCTCCCCGGGCGCCGCGGCCCTCCTCCCCCGGAGGCCCGCGCCCGTCGATCTGCCATTGATTGGCCTCCCGGCCCCGCTCTCCCGCGAGGACGGCTACCTCCTCCAGTCGCCGGCCCGCTATCAGTTCCTGCGCGTCGATATCGCGCGCGCGCTGCTCGGCGCCCTCCGCCAGACGCGCCGCCGGTTCCGCCGCGACCCCATCGCGATCGCCGACATCAGCCAGTGGGACGGGCGCCGCCCCGCGACCGATCTCGGCGCCCCCCGCCACATCAGCCACGAGGGCGGCCGCGACGTCGATCTCGCGCTCCCCGCGCTCCCTGCCGAAGACGGCGAGCCCTCCACGGTCCGCGCCCACTGCGCCGGCGTGCTCATGGAGCCCGACATCCACGTCTGCGCGCCGGGCACCGCGTTCGGCGTCGACACCCTGCGATTGGCCTATTTCCTCGCGCTGCTGATCGACGGATCCCCCGCCGGGACGGTGACCACGATCTTCACCGACGGGGTCTACGTCCGCGAGATCCGGAGCGCCATCCCGATCCTCGAGCAGCGGCGCTGGATCCAGCGGGCCGCGATCGAGGCGCTGCGCGACGACCGCGTCCTGCGCCCGTCGCCCTGGCACACGGACCATCTCCACGTCCGCTTCGGGGGCGCGCCGGCGAGGACCTCGATGTGATGCCGGCGCGCCCCCGCGCCGCGCTGCCGTGCTCAAGACCCGCAGGCGGGCACGAGATCGGCGCCGCCGAAGAACTCGGCCACGAGCAGGGCCCAGGCGCGGCCGTTCTCCTCGGGGCCGCACTTGAACGCCGGCAGGATCCGGGGCTCGCCGCGGAGCATCGCCCGCTGCTCGCGATAGTACCGGAGCGCGAGCTCGGCGGCGTACTCGTGGGCCCCGTCGCCGTTGTCCGGCTGGAAGGCGTAATACGTGCCCCCGCGGACCATGGTGCGGCTCGGGGCATAGGGCGTGAGGCAGGGGACCTTCGTCCCGCAGCGCGCGACGATGCCGTCGTACAGCCCGCCGAGCACGCGCCGGGACCAGTCGCCGCGCGCCTCGTCGTTCAGGTGGAATATCTCGTGGAACAATGTCTCCCGCACCGCGTCCGCGGACCCGTGGAGCGAGCCGGAGACGTTGTATCCGATGGCCCAGCCCTCGGCGTACGCGGAGGGCGTGGTGCGGCCGACGGAGCGGAGGAATTTCCACGCGATGGGCCGGTATCGGTATGCAATGGGCGCGCTCGCCCGGGCCGCGAGGCCGCGGAAGAGGTCGTCGAGATCGGCGCTCGCGGCCGCGACCCAGGCGAGGTGCTTGCGATGCCCATTGACGGGCAGCTCGGGCACGAGGCGGATCTCTCCGCGGAAGCCGCCGTCGATCTGGCGCTCCCGCTCGACGCCCGCCACGCCGCCGGAGCGCGCGTAGAGGTCGAGCGCGATGGCCTGCGCGGCGCCGTCGTCGCGGTAGCGGAGGGCGATCATGCAGCGGATCCGCTCCGCTTCCGTGCCGCTGCCCCTCGGGCACGCGGACGTCGTCCAGCCGGGGGAGGCGTGCGGGAAAAGGACGCCCTCGGCCTCGTCGGCCGAGATGGCCGGCGCGGGACCGGGCGCGGAGGCGGCAGGGGAAACGGGCGCGGAAGCGGAAACGGGCGCCGAGACGGAAACGGGCGCGGAAACGGAAGCGGGTGCGGGCGCGGACGCGGGCGCGGTGGCGGGCGCGGGGGATGGATCCGCCGGCGGCGGCGTCGAGCAGGCGGCGAGCAGGGACGCCGCGCAGGCAGCAGCGGCTGCGGAGAGGCTCGAACCCATCGCCCGGAGCGTAGCAGAGCGCGCCGGGGGCGCGCGGAGCGCACGGGCGGATTGCTGCGCGGCTGCACGCGTGATACCAGGGGCGTCAGGGCCATGCTTGCACGGCGGCACCCGAGGCGACGCGATCCGCGCAGAGGCGTGAGGTCCGGCGCGCGCGCCGTGCTCGCCTTCGCGCTGATCTCGCTCGGCCTGCTCGTGGCGCAGGCGGCGCGCGTCGGCCACCTCGCGCTCGTCTCGCACTCGCTCTGCGAGCACGGCGCGCTGATCCACGCGGACGAGGTCGCTCCGGCCCACGCGGCGGCCTCCGACCACGAAGCGCCGCTGGGCGTCGATCCCGGCGCCGCGCACCCGGGCCACGAGCACTGCGATCCGCTCGGCCTCAAGGCGCTCGCGCCGGCCGTCGGACCCGCGTGCCCGGACTGCACCCTGCTCGACGGCGAGCTGCTCCCCTGGAGCGTGCGACCCCGCCCGGGCGAGCGGGTGATATCCATCCTCCTGCTCGCGCCGAAGAGCTCCCCCCCCGTCTGACCTCGCCACGAGCCGCAAGCCATCGCTGCGCGCATCGACGGAGGAGACGCATCCCGCAAGCCGGGCGTGCGTCCCGTCCTCCGTGGCGCGCCGTCCCAGGCCCGGAGTGAGGAAAATGATGTCGAGGAAATGGATCCGACGGCGCCCGGAGGCGCCGCCGGGATGGATCGCATTCAAGAGGTCGTATTCGTGGCGGCGAGCCGCGCCGGCGTGGTCGCTCGCGACCGCCTGCCTGCTCGCGATGGCATCTCCCGCGAGCGCGCAGCCGGCCACGGAGGCGCAGCCTGCGCCCGCGCCCGCGCCTGCGGCTGCCGGGCCGACGCCCGAGGAGCTCCGCGAGCTCGAGGAGGCGCTCGCGGCCGACAAGGAGGCCGCGGAGAAGGCCGCCCCGCCGCCCGCGCCCGCCCCGCCCTCGGCCATCTCCCGGGCCGTCGCGTCCGCGAACCCAGCGCTCTCGCTCATCGCGGACTTCGCGCTCGCGGCCTTCAGCCAGGAGGCGAACCTCCAGGGCGGCGGGCACGATCCGGCGCAGAACGGGTTCAACCTCCAGGGCCTCGAGCTCGCCGCGAGCGCGGACGTCGACCCTTATTTCAGGTTCAACGCCAGCATCGTCTTCGGCGAGGAGGTCGAGATCGAGGAGGCCTACGCCACGACCCTCTCGCTCCCGGGCAGCCTCCAGGCCCGCGCCGGGCAGCTCCTCACCCGGTTCGGGCGCATCAACCCGACGCACCTGCACCAGTGGGACTTCGCCGATCAGCCGCTCGTGATCGGCAAGATGCTCGGACCGGACGGCAACCGCGGGCTCGGCGCCGAGCTCTCCTGGCTCACCCCGCTGCCCTGGTACGTCGAGCTGGTCGCCTCGATGACCAATGCGACCGGCGAGTGCTGCGCGCGGAGCTTCTACGGCGACGAGGACCAGGGCGTGCGCGGGCCCCAGGACCTCGAGACCGTCATCGCGCTCAAGCAGTTCCACGCGCTCTCGGACGACTGGTCCCTCGCCACGGGCCTCTCGGCCGCGCTCGGGCCGAACGCCTCCGCGGAGGACGCCGAGACGTACCTGTTCGGCGCGGACCTCTACCTCAAGTATCGGCCGATCACGCGCGAGAGCGGCACCGTCGTCTCGCTCCAGGCCGAGGCGATCGGGCGCCGGCGCGAGGCGCCGGGCGGCGCCCTCACCGACATGGGCCTCTACGGGCAGCTCTTCTATCGATTCGCCCAGCGCTGGGGCGCGGCCGCTCGCTACGATTTCGTGAGCGGCGTCGCAGACGATCCGCTCGACCCGGGCTGGACGGCCGCGCGCCACCGCGCCACCGCCGCCCTCACCTTCTACCCGACCGAGCTCTCGCGCCTCCGGCTGCAGGGCTCGGCCGACGTGCCCAGGTACATCCCTGATCCGATCTACGCGGCATTCCTCACCCTCGAGGTCGCCGTCGGGGCCCACGGCGCCCACCCGTTCTAGGAGCCACACCATGAGACCGCATCGATTGCTCGCTCTGCTCGTCACGCTCGCCGTCGCGATCTTCGGCAAAGAGGCCATGGCCGCCGTCACGGTCGTCACCACCACCCCCGATCTCGCCGCGATCGCGCGGCATGTCGGCGGCGGCGGCGTCGAGGTCAAATCGCTCGCGCTGCCCACGCAGGACCCCCATTTCGTCGACGCCCGCCCGAACCTCGCGCTCCTGCTCAACAGGGCGGACCTCCTGCTCGTGCAGGGCCTGGAGCTCGAGGCCGGCTGGCTGCCCGTGCTCCAGGCGGGCGCGCGCAACCCGAAGATCCAGGCCGGCGCCGACGGCTTCCTCGACTGCTCGACGCTGGTCCAGGTCCTCGAGGTCCCCGACGCCTCCGTGACGCGCGCGCAGGGCGACGTCCACCGCGGCGGCAACCCCCATTACCTCATGGACCCGCGCAACGGCGGCAAGGTCGCGAAGGGGATCGCCGCCCGGCTCGGCAAGATCGATCCCGCGAACGCCGCCGCCTACGAGCAGCGCGCCGCGGAGCTCGAGAGGGCCGCGGCCGCGCTCGCCTCGAAGGTCAGCGCGGCGTTCGCCGCGCTCGACGCGGCGAAGCGCAGGGTGGTCGTCTATCACCGCTCGTGGATCTACTTCGAGCAATGGCTCGGCCTCTCCGAGGCCGGCGCGATCGAGCCGAAGCCCGGCATCCCGCCCGATCCCGGGCACGTCGCGCAGCTCATGGTCTCCATGCGGTCCCAGGGCGTGCGCGCGATCCTCACCGAGGAGTTCTACCCCCAGACCACGAGCAAGCTCCTGGCCGACAAGACCGGCGCCGGGCTCGTCGTGATCGCCGGCGGCGCCGGCGACGCGCAGGGCTACCTCGAGCGGATCCAGCAGGCGGCCGACAGGACCCTCGCGGCGCTGTCCCGATGAGCGCGCCCCCGGCGATCTCGGGCGACGCCTCCGCCGGCGAGCTCCTCGTCCGCGCGCGGGACCTCGCCGTCGGCTATGGCGGCGCGGCCATCCTCCCGCCGATCGCGTTCGACGTTCGCCGGGGCGAGCTGTGGGGCGTGATCGGCAGGAACGGCGCAGGCAAGACCACGTTGCTCCGGACCCTGCTCGGCCTGCAGGCGCCGGTGCGCGGCGCCGCCGTGTGCTCGCCCGGCGTCCGGACCGGCTACGTCCCGCAGCGCACCGCGCTCGATCCGCTCGTGCCCGCGCGCGCGAAGGACCTCATCGTGGAGGGCTCGGACCGCGGCTTCTCGTTCCTCCGGCCGCTGCGGACCCGGGAGGCGCAGGGCCGGATCGCCCGGGCGATCGAGGCGACCGGCACCGAGCACCTGCTCCGCCGCCGCTATCGGGAGCTCTCCGAGGGCGAGAAGCAGCGCGTCCTCCTCGCGCGCGCGATCGCCGGGGCCCCCGACCTGCTCGTGCTCGACGAGCCGACGAGCGCGATGGACCTCGTCGCCGAGCGGATGGTGATCGAGACGCTCGACGCGCTGCGCGCCCGCTTCGGCCTCGGCGTCGTGCTCGTCACGCACCACGTCGGCCTGGTCGCCTCGTTCGCGGACCGGCTGCTCTTCCTCGACTCCGACGACGGCGTCGCCGTCGCCGGCACGGCCGCCGAGGTGATGAGCGCCCCCGTCTTCGTCCGGCGTTACGGCGCGGTCATCGGCGATCGCGGCGCCCTGGCCGCGACGACCCCGGGCGCGCCCGCCGCCGCGAGCGGCGGCGGCCCCGCGGGCGCGGAGGCGCCCTCGTGATGGACGGCGCCGCCCCCGCGCTCACGATCCGCGATTTCCTGGACGCCTGGGAGCTCTTCCGCGATCCGGTCGTCGCCGCCGTGGTGGCCGGCGCGACGCTCGGCTACCTCGGCGTCTACATCGTGCTGCGGCGGATGGTCTTCGTCTCCGCGGCGCTGTCGCAATCGGCGGGCCTCGGCGTCGCGGCCGCGTTCTATGCGCAGATCGCGCTCGGGGCGACCGGCGCGCTCGGCGACCCCCTCCTCGGCGCGCTCGCGTTCACGGTCGCGACGATGCTGATCCTCCTCCGGCAGGGCGAGGAGCGCTGGATGAGCCGCGAGAGCGTGCTCGGCGCCGTCTACCTCGTCGGCAGCGCCGGCACGCTGCTCGTCGGCACCAAGATCCAGCAGGAGGCGCACGATATCGAGACGATCCTCTTCGGCGCCGCCGTGCTGGTCACGCCGGAGGACCTCCACCGCCTCGAGGTGGTCGGCGCCGCCTCGCTCGCCCTCCAGATCGTCCTGGGCCGCGGCTTCCGCTTCGTGAGCTTCGACCCCGACGGCGCCCGCATCCGCGGCCTCCCGGTGCGCACGCTCGACGCGGCGCTGTTCCTCTGCATTGCGGCCGCGGTCTCCGTGGCCACGCGCGTGCTCGGCGCGCTGCCGGTGTTCGCCTTCTCGGTGCTCCCGGCGATGGCCGCCCTGCAGGTCGCCCCCAACGTGGGCGTCGCCCTCGCCCTCGGCGGCCTCTTCGGCGCGATCGCCGGCGGCGGCGGCTACCTCGTCGCGTTCCTCCGCACCTGGCCCGTCGGCGCCAGCGAGGCCGCGGTCGCCGCCGCGCTCGTGGCGCTCATGATGGCGGCGCGCTGGACAGGAGCGCTCGTTCGCCGCGGCCCGGCGCGCT
>CAYQYG010000364.1:0-9491 GCA_964421485.1 uncultured Polyangiaceae bacterium
GGATCGGCGGCGGCGGCGGCGCCGGCGGCACCTGAGACGCCCGAGCACGTCAGGGGCCGAGGCGGATCCGGGGCCCTGAATGTCGACGCGAGGGCTCGACGCCGCACCCCTGGCCGCGCTAGGGGGGTTCGGGGGCGCAGCGCGGCTTGCCGCGCGGAGCCCCCGAGGGTTGAAGAGTTCGGGGGCAGGTGACACCAGCCACCTCCAAGGACAGCGATGAAGACCTACGACGCCATCGTCATCGGGAGCGGTCCCGGCGGCTACCCCTGCGCGATCCGCCTCGCTCAGCTCAAGCAGAAGACCCTCTGCATCGAGAAGGAGTCCCCCGGCGGCGTGTGCCTGAACTGGGGCTGCATCCCCTCGAAGGCCCTGATCTCCGCCGCGCACCTCTACGAGAAGGCGAAGCACGGCGCCTCCTCGATGGGCGTCAAGATCGCCGGCGTCGATCTCGACCCCGACGCGATGCAGGACTGGAAGGAGGGCATCGTCAAGAAGCTCACCGGCGGCGTCCGCGCGCTGATCAAGGGCGCCGGCGCCGACCTGCTCGTCGGCACCGCGACGGTCACCGGCCCGAAGCACGTCGAGGTGAAGCTCCCGGACGGCTCGGTCGAGAAGATCGAGGCGACGAAGGGCATCGTGCTCGCGACGGGCGCGAGCACCGTCGAGATCCCGACCTTCAAGTTCGACGGCCGGCAGATCATCGGCGCCAGGGAGGCGGTCAGCCTGCGCAAGATCCCGAGGCGCCTGGTCGTGATCGGCGGCGGCGTGATCGGCCTGGAGCTCGGCATGGTCTACCAGGCCTTCGGCGCGTCGCTGACCGTCGTCGAGGCGCTCCCGGATCTGCTCACCGGCGTCGACCCTGACTGCACGAAGATCGTCGAGCGCCGCATCGTGAAGCGCGGCGGCACGATCCACAAGAAGGCCAGGGCGCTCGGCTACGAGCGCCGGGGCGACGGCTCGCTCGCGGTCCGCATCGACGTGGAGGGCAAGGAGCAGACGATCGAGGCCGACACGGTCCTCGTCGCGGTCGGCATGCGCCCGAACAGCCGGAACCTCGGCCTGGAGCAGGTCGGCGTGACCATCGACGCGCGCGGCTTCGTGCCGACCGACCGCCAGGGCCGGACCAACGTCCCCTCCATCTACGCGATCGGCGACGTGAGCGGCCCCCCGCTGCTCGCGCACAAGGCCACGAAGGAGGGCGAGGTGATCGCCGAGGTGATCGCGGGCCACAAGGCCGAGAAGGACTGGGTCACGATCCCCGGCGCGATCTTCACCGACCCGGAGATCGCGACCGCCGGCCTGACCGAGGCCGAGGCGAAGGCGAAGGGCGTGGACGTCAGCGTCGGCAAGTTCCCCTTCTCGGTCCTCGGCCGCGCGATGGCGCTGAACGAGACCGAGGGCTTCGTGAAGGTCGTCGCCGACAAGAAGACGAAGCAGGTCCTCGGCGTGCACATCGTCGGCCCCGAGGCGAGCACGATGATCAGCGAGGCCGCGCTCTCGCTCGAGATGGCCGCGTTCCTCGAGGACGTCTCGATGACGATCCACCCCCACCCGACCCTCGGCGAGGCGATCATGGAAGCGGCCGCCCACGCGATGGGCGCCGCGATCCACATCGCGAACCGGTAGCCTTCTCGAACGCGGCAGGGGTCCCGCCTGCGCACTGCAGAGCGCCCCGGAGACCTCCGGGGGTCCCTCCAGCGCAATGCAAAGCGCCCCGGCGCTCCTCCGGAAGCCTCAGGTCCCCCGAACGCAATGCATTGCGTTTGTGCCACCTCCGCAGGTCCCCCCTTCTGGCACACCACCCGCTCTCGCCTCCGGATCTGGCACACAGTGCCGCCTTCAGCGGAAGGTGTCCTTCGCGCGCCGCACGGCCCCGAGCACCTCCGCGTCGTTCGCCCCCGGGAACCGCGCCCTGACGGACGGCTCCCCGCACCGCAGGAACGGGTTCGTGGCCAGCTCCTCGCCCATCGTCGATCCCACCGTCGGCTCCCCGCGCGCCCGGGCTGCCTCCGCGGCCTCGAGCTTGCGCGCGATCGCCTCGTTCTCCGGCTCGACGGTGCGCGCGAAGCGCAGGTTGCTGATCGTGTACTCGTGCCCGCAGAGCACGCGCGTCCCCGCCGGCAGCGCCGCGAGCTTCGCGAGCGACGCCGACATCATCTCCGGCGTCCCCTCGAAGAGCCGCCCGCACCCCGCGATGAAGAGCGTGTCCCCCGTGAAGACCGCGTCCTCGACCACATAAGACACCGCGCCCGTCGTGTGCCCCGGGACGTGCAGCGGGCCGAGCTCCAGCCCCGCGACGGTGATCGGCCGGCCCTCGTCGACCTCCACCGTCTGCGCCGGCACGCGCCCGACGTCGCTCCGGTGCGCGTACACGGGCAGGTCGCCGTACTTCGCGCGGAGCTCCTCGTTGCCGCCGACGTGATCGAAATGGTGGTGCGTGTTGAGGATCGCGACGAGCCGGAGCCCCTCGCGCTCGAGGGCGTCGATCACCGGGCCGGCCTCCGATGGATCGACGACGAAGGCATCCCGGGAGCCGCCGGCGTGCACGAGGTAGGCGTAGTTGTCGCTGAGGCAGGGAACGGTGTGGACGCGCATGCGGGCGACTATAACGGAGGCCGCGCGTGGTCGGGAACGAGCGGCCGAGCTCTCCGGCAAAACGCTCTGCGAGCGCCGGCGCCAGGTCCCGATCGGCCCGATCACCGATTTGCGATCCTCTTGCTCCGGCCCGTGGAAATTTCGCGCGCGTATCCGGAATGTGACGGAAAAAGAAGCGGAGAAGTCCGACCTTGACGGTCGCGCCGAGCGCGCATGATGCTCCCCTCGTCCCCGCGCGCGTCGGCGCTGCGGATCGTCCCGGTGGCGACCCCGCGTGACGCGGCCGTGATCGTGAGGGCTTCCTGGTGAGCGGCGCCGTGCGCCGCAGGGAGAGTGAAATGACGGATCGATGGTGGATGTCTGCGCGGAAGCTCTCGTCGAGCCTGGCAACCCGAACATCCCCGGCAGCCTCGGCGCCGAGGGGGCCGAGGGGGACGTCGTCGGGTTCCCGCAGTAGGCGCCCCCGCCATAACACCCCACAGGCGACATCAATCTTCCGATTGCAGATCGTCGTCGTCGCCGAAGAGCACCCCTACCGGCAACTCCACCGCGGTGAAGGGCTCCGGCCGGACGCGCTCCCCGCGCTCGGCGATCAGCACCTCCGTGTACCCATCCAGGGTCCAGCGCAGCACGGTCAGGCTCTCGTCCCGGGGATCGATGATCCAGTAATGCGGCACGCGGTGCTGATAATAGATACGCTTCTTCTTGATCAGGTCATTGCCGGCATTCGAAGGTGAGATGATCTCGGCGACCCAGTCCGGCCGGACCTGCACCACCGTGTCCTGGTCCGCGGGCGGCTCGGGCAAGCGCTCGCGCAGCCACCCGGCCACGTCCGGGCGCAGCGTCTGACCGGGGGTGAAGGTCACCAGTTGCTCGGCGAGGAACCACCAGCCGCCGGGGCGATCGCCTCCTCCCGACCGGCGGTCATACGGCAGCAAGCGCTGCCCCAGCCGCACCTGAGCGCGGCCATGGCGAAAGCCAGTTTGCTTCTCCATCAGCTCGCCGTCGATCAGCTCGTAGCCCCGGCCCTGCTCGGGGAGCGCCAGCAGATCAGCCTCGGTCGCGGGCCGAGGCGGCCGCCTCACCGCGGGTATCGTCATGCGACCAGCTTATGCGCAGAGGTCCCCGTCCGCCACCGTCCACGGCAGCCGCGCGAGCGGCACCGGCGGGGGCGGTGGAGCGACTTCGCTTGCGCAAATCGTCGCCGCTACTCCTCGTCGATCGCGCCGAGCAGCGTCGAGAGGATCTCCGCCTGCGAGGCGAGCGCCGGGTCGTGCTGGTCCTTCGCCATCCTCGCGAGCGACCGGGCCTGCCACGCGACCATCGGGCGGAGGCCGCCCACGTGGTCGACCTGGCTCCCGATGAACGCGCGGTCGAGCCGGCGGACCATCGCGAGCGCGGACGCATAGGCGATCACGTCGCCGTGGCGCAGGTTGGCGAGGCGCTCGACATCATTCGAATAACGGCAGCGGATCGCCTGGCGGGCGGACAGCCGCTCGCCGCTCGTGACGTCGCGGTAGGTGGCGGTCACCTCGATGTCGAGCGGCTCGCCGGGGACCCACGGCGGGACGGCGACGCGGGCGACCTCGGTGCGGGCCTCGCCCGCGTAGAGGTCGCCGAGCAGGATGCGGTCGACCTCGAGGGAGAGCGCGGTGGTGCCGCCGGAGACCTCCAGCACGCGCAGCGGGGCCGGGGCCGAGGAGAGGGTCAGCTCGACGTCGTCGAGCACGACGTCGCCGGGCGGGGGGACGGCCTCGGCGACGGCGTCCTCGCGCTCGGCGAACTCGCCGCCGGCGTGCACGTCGGCGCCGAGGGGGGCGAGGGCTTCGGGCTCGAGGCGGTCGGGGGCGCCGACGGCGGTGAGGCGGATGCCCTGCGCGGCGAGCGCGCGGACCTCGCGGTCGAGGCGGGGGCCGGCCTGCGCGACGCCGAGGCCGTCGGTGATGACGAGGACCTGGCGCACGGCGCCGCGATCGACGGGGCTCGGGGCGTAGGGCGCCGGAGGCGACCCGGAGCCCCGAATGTCGACGGCGCGCGTCGCGACGTAGCCGCGGGCGAGCGCGAGCGCGCCGGGGAGGTCGCGGGGGAGCGACGCGCGCGCTCGGGGGCTCGTGCCGGGGGCGCCCGAGGCGACGCGCAGGGCGGCCGCGCCGAGCAGGGTGCGGTGCGTCCCCGGGACGAGCGGGAGGACGGCGCGCGCCGGCGAGGTGTCGATGATCGCGGCGCGATCGCGGCCGCCGAGGTCGTCGAGCGCGACGCCGACGAGCGAGGCGGTGTTCGGGTTGCGGCCGTCGATGACGACGGCGACGACGCGGGGCTCGCGCGCGGCGGCGGCAGGGAAGGCGGCGGTCGGGACGAGCGCGTCGAGGCGGAGGAGGATCTCGCCGCCCCAGGAGGGGACGAGCGCGTCGCTCGTGCGCAGGACGACGGCGAGGCCGTGGCCGCTGACGGGGATCGCCCTGGATGTCTCGCGCCAGACGCCGCCCTGGGGCAGGAGGAAGCCGGTCGCAGGGCGCCAGGGCTCGTTGGCGCTGCGGCGGACGACGGGCGCGGGGACGTCGGTGCGGTCGATGAACTCGACGCCGTTGGCGGTGAGCATCGAGGCGCCGCGCCCGGCCCCGCCCTCGGCGAAGACGAGCTGGCCGTCGCGCGAGAGCGCCGGGGCCGCGCAGCCGCCGGCGCCGATCGCGACCGCGAGCAAGGCCGTGAGCGCGCGCCCGCCGTCGATGGGCATGGCCGCATCGTCCTCCAACGCCGCGGCGAGTGGTAGCGGGAACAGGCGCGCGGGCAGGGCAGCGACGCGGATACCGGACACGGGCGCGGAAACGGAGACGGAAACGGGAAGCGGGTGCGGCCGCGGACACGGAGGCGAAGGCGGATCCGGACACGGAAGCGGGTGCGGTCGCGGATACGGAGGCGGCTCCGGGTACGGGCGCTGAGACGCGGCGCCGGGCTTGTGGCAAGGGGGACGGAGATGGCGGGTCAGGCGGCTCGGGTGCGGTACCGCGTCGGCGCGGATGAGAACGGGCTGGGGCCGCGGCTCGGGCCGATGGTCGTGACGGCCGTGCTCGCGCGCGTGACCGACGAGGGGTGGGAGGTCGCGAGCAAGGCGCCGAAGGGGGCGCTCGCGAAGCGGCTGGGCGACTCGAAGAGGCTCGTGGCGCACGGGGACGTGGCGCTCGGGGAGGCGTGGGCGCGGGCGCTCGTCGCGCGCGGGGCGGGGCGCGCGGCGCAGGCGGCGTCGCCGGACGAGCTGATCCATGCGATCGCCGCCGACGATCGGGCGGCGCTCCGGGCGCCTTGCCCGGGGCACGTCGAGGAGCAGTGCTGGTCGGCGGAGGGCGAGGCGTTCTGCGCGGACGACAAGCTCGTGGGCGCGATCCACAAGGACCTCGATCGGCTCGCGGAGAAGGGCGTCGAGGTGGTCGCGGCGCGAACCGTGATCCTGTGCGCGCGGCGGCTGAACGAGGGCGCGGCGGCCGGGAAGAACAGGTTCGTGATGGACCTGCACGCGATGGAGCGGCTGGTGATCGAGCTGCGCGAGGTCGCGGGCGCGGACGTGACGGCGGTCTGCGGGAAGGTCGGCGGGTTCGGCAAGTACGAGGGCGCGTTCGGGCCGCTCGGCGGGAGGCTGTGCTCGGTGCTCGAGGAGGGGCGCGCGCGGAGCGCGTACCGGTTCCCGGGCGTGGGCGAGATCGCGTTCGTGCGCGACAGCGACGCGTCGGACCTCTGCGTGGCCCTGGCGTCGATGGTCGGGAAATACATGCGGGAGGCGCTGATGGAGCGCGTCGCGCGGCACTGGCAGCGCGCGGTCCCGGGGCTCTCCGGGGCGAGCGGATACCACGATCCGGTCACCTCCGCGTTCGTGGAGGCGACGCGGCTCGCGCGCGCGGAGCGGCGCGTGCCGGACGCCTGCTTCGAACGGCGGAGCGAGGGGGACGAGCGCGCGGAGGCCCGGGCGCGGTGAGCGGGATCCCTGCGCGGCGCGGCACGTCCCGCGGGGACGCTCGATGACGCGCGGGACAGCCGGAATCCCGCATCGGCGCCGCTGAGCCCGCTCGCGCCGGCGCTCCGAATTCTGTACGACTGGGGGCCATGGATCGGAGCGCCCCCATCTTCGGCTTCAACGACGCCAGGGAATCGATCGTGCGCACGGTGGTCGACCGGGTCGCCGGCGCGACGCGGGATCCGCTGCTCGCGCTCAACGACGCGGCGTACCACGAGACCAAGCGGCTCGAGGGCGGCAAGCGGCCCGCGGAGCTGCGCGAGCTCGCGGAGTGGCAGAGGCTCGCGCGATCGCTCGGGCGGATGAGCGACGGCGAGCGGCGCCGGCGGCTCAAGGAGCTCGCGGAGCGCTACGGGTGGGACGTGGCCGGCAACTTCAACCCGCGCGTCTACGAGGTGTCGACGCGGCTCGTGCCGCCGCTCGTCACCGCGCTGCTCGCGCCGAGCCGGCTCGCCTCGATGCTCCGCGACCCGCGCGCGCTCATCAGCCTCGAGGCGCTCTCCGACAAGGTGATCGTGGACGGGCCGCTCGAGAAGCTCCGGCGGCTCGTGCGGCACGGGACCGCGGTCTACGTGCCGACGCACCTCTCGAACATGGACTCGATCGTGTTCGGCTACGCGCTCGAGCGCGCGGGGCTGCCGCCGGCCACGTACGGCGCGGGGAAGAACCTGTTCACGAACCCGGTGCTCTCGTTCTTCATGCACAACCTCGGCGCCTACCGCGTCGACCGGCGGCTCCGGCACGCGCTCTACAAGGACGTGCTGAAGACGTACTCGTGCGTGCTGCTCGAGCGGGGGTACCACTCGCTGTTCTTCCCCGGGGGCACGCGGTCGCGCTCGGGCGGGGTCGAGCGGCGGCTCAAGCTGGGGCTCGTGGGGAGCGCGTTCGAGGCCTACACGCGGACGCTGCTCGCCGGGCGCGAGCGGCGGATCTTCTTCGTGCCGGCCACGATCAACTACCTCATCACGCTCGAGGCGGAGACGCTCATCGCGGACTTCCTCTCCGAGGCGGGCAAGGGCCGGTTCCTCATCGAGGACGACGAGTCGACGCGGATCGGGCGCGTGGCGGCGTTCATGCGCAAGCTGCTCGACATGGACGGGGCCGTGGTGATCCGGTTCTCGGAGCCGATGGATCCGTTCGGCAACCGCGTCGACGAGGACGGGCGGTCGCTGGACCTGCGCGGGCGCGAGATCGATCCGGCCGGGTACGTGAAGGACCTGCGCGGCGACGTGGTCATCGACCACGGGCGCGACGCGCAGTACGCGCGCGAGCTCGGCGAGGAGATCTGCCGCGCGTACGCGAGGGACACGGTGGTGATGTCGACGCACGTGGTCGCGACGGCGGCGTTCGCGCGGCTCCGGCGGAGCGCGCCGGCGGCGGACCTCTTCACGGTCCTGCGCCAGCGCGACTCGGTCGTGGTGCCGCGCGACGACCTCGCCGCGGACGTGGTGGCGCTCCGCGATCGGCTGCTCGAGCTGGAGCGGCGGGGCTGCATCGTGCTCGGCGATCACCTGCGCCGCGGCTCGGGCGGCGACATCGTCGAGCGCGCGCACCGCGCCTTCGCCGGTTACCACGCCTCGCCGGTGCTCGAGTCGCGCACCGACGGCCTCGCGATCCGCGACGCGAACCTGCTCTTCTACTACCAGAACCGCCTCGCCGCGCACGGCGTGGCCTGGGACGTCATCGCCCCGCCGGGCATGCTCGCGGGCCTGCCGGTGAAGCCGCCGCGCGGGGCGGCCCTCGTGGATCGAGACACGCGGCCGCCGGAGTCGCGCCCCTCCCCCACCGACGCGCCCGCGGGCACGGCGGCGGGAGGTGCGCGATGAGCGCGGCGCAGGCGGACAGGGGCGCCGCGCGCCCGAGCGTGGGGATCGTCGGCGGCGGGCCGTGGGGCGTGGCGCTCGCGCTCGCGGCGAGCCGCACGGGCGCGGACGTGGTGCTCTTCTCGCGGCGCGGCCACCCGCAGATCAACGACGGGCCGCGGCTGACCACCGACTACGCGAGCGTCGCCCGGGCGCGGCTCATCGTGATCGCGGTGCCGTCCAACGCGGCGCGCGCGGCGCTCCGCGCGGTCGGCGATCACCTCGACGGCTCGCACCTCGTGATCCACGGCGTGCGCGGGCTCGACGGCGACGCGCTCGACACGCTCTCGGACGTCATCCGCGACGAGACCCCGGCGCGCCGCGTCGGCGCGCTCGGCGGCCCGGTGCAGGCCGACGAGCTGACGCGCGGCCGCCCCTCGGCGATGGTGATCGGCTCGCGCTTCCCGGAGGTGCTCGCGGCGGTGACGTCGGCCTTCCAGTCGAGCTGGCTGCGCGTCTACACGACGCCCGATCTGCGCGGCCTGGAGTGGGCGTCCGCGCTCGTCGGCTGCCTGGCGATCGGCGTCGGCTTCGCGGAGGAGGCGGGCGCCGGCCCGGGCCTGCTCGCGGCGCTGATCTCGCGGGCGGTCGACGAGGCGGCCCGCATCGCCGTGGCCGCGGGCGCCGAGGAGCGCACGATGCTCGGCCTCGGCGGCTACGGCGACCTGCTGGCGTCGATCGGCCTCCTGGACCGGCCCGAGGTGGTGCTCGGGAGGGCGCTCGCGCGCGGCCGCACGCTCGACGAGGCCGTGGCCGAGGCGCGGCTGCGCGTCGAGGCGATCGGCCTCATCCCGCGCGTGGTCGCCTTCGCGCGCGAGCGCGGGGTGCGCGCCGGGACGTTCGAGGCGCTGGCGCGGGTGCTCGAGGGGGACCGGGCGGATGTGATCCTGGAGCGGATGTTCTCGGCCTAGTACAGCATCGCTCAGGTTCGTCGCTGGTTTCAGCGCAGTGCCGGGTGACCACGCCGGCCCCCGGGACCGAGGGGGCCCTCACCTCCCGGGGCCGGGACTACGGCGGGCCCCTGTCGT
>CAYQYG010000365.1:0-9473 GCA_964421485.1 uncultured Polyangiaceae bacterium
CCCGCCGCGCCGGCGCCGCGGGCCGTGACCGGCGAGCTCAAGGCGAAGGTCGAGGAGCAGGTGCGGAAGGAGCTGGAGGCCAGGCGGGCCGACTTCGTCAGGACGTGCTGGGAGCCGTCGTTCAAGAACAGCCCGACGCCCCCGCAGGCGAAGTACATCTTCGCCGTGTCGTTCGACCCTCAGGGCAAGGAGATCGCGCGCGGGATCAGCGAGGTCCGCGGGATGGAGCGATCCGACACCGCGCGTTGCCTGCGCGCGCTGCCGATGGGGATCGAGATCCCGCCGCCCGGCGCCCACGTCGGCGTCGAGATCGACATCACGCTGCCCTAGCGGCGGCGAGGACCTCCGGCGCGCGGCGCCGGCGTTGGTGAACCACGCGGGCTGGGTTAAGGTCGCGCCGTGTCCTGGTCCGCCGAGCTCGGCCTCCACCTCACCCGGGCGCTCCACCTGCTCGCGCTCGCCGTGGCGCCGAAGGCGCTCTCCCCGGAGCCGCTCCCGCCGCAGCCGCTCGCCCTGCGCGGCGCCCTCGCGGCCGTCGCGTTCGCGGCGATCCTCCTCCTCGCGTGGCGCTTCGCGGGCTGGGTGGGCTCCCGGCTCGCCCGGATCGGCGCCGCGCTGGTGTGGGTCGCGGTCGCGGCCGCCCTCGCCGCGGCGATGTACTGGAGCGGCGGCCGCGCGCCGCTCGCGCGCGGGGCGGCGGTCGTGGCCGCGCCGCTGTGGGCCGCGCTCGCGACCCTCGCCGCGGCCTCGGCCGAGCAGTGGCTCGGTTCGAGCTTCAAGCACAAGCGGATGGCCTCCGCGATCCTCGTCCTCGGCCTCGGCGCCACGCAGATCGTCGGCGCGGCCGCGTATCTCGGCGCGAAGGATCAGCTCTGGTGGGCGGCGATCCGCAAGGACGGCGCGAACGCGCGCGCGGTCCAGGAGCTCGCGGGCCCGAGCCTCGAGAAGGGCAAGCTCGACGAGGTCGGCAAGATCGCCGACCGCTGCCTGCGGATCCACCCGCTCCGCGACGGGGCCGGCGCGGCGCGGCCGGTGACCTGCGCCTGCCTGGAGCTGCGCGCCCGGGCCGAGCTCGGCGCCCGCAACGCGCCCGACGCCCTCCGCGACGCCCAGGCCCTGCGCGACCGCTGCCCCGGCCGCGAGCGCTCCCGCGGCATGCTCGCCCAGGCGCTCGCGCTCACCGGCCACGCCGACGCCGCCGAGGCCGAGGTCCGGCAGGGGCTCGCCGAGGGCGGCGATCCCGCGGCGCTCCGCTACGCCCTGGCGCTCGCGTACGAGCGCGCGGGCCGCTACCCCGAGGCCGCGCAGGAGGCCGCGCGCGCGGTCGACGCGGGGGCCGGGCGTGACGCGCGGCTGCTCGCCGGCGCGCTCGCGATCCTGCTGAACGATCTCGACGGCGCGACGCGGTGGATCGAGCCCCTGGTCAAGGAGGATCCGAACGACGCGCAGGCCCGGTACGACCTGGCGCTCGTGGCCGACAAGCGCGGCGATTTCAACGGCGCGCGGCAGGGCTACCTGGCCGCCCTGAAGGCCGATCCGCGGAACGCGGACGCCCGGTACAACCTCGCTTGGCTCACGTTCCGTTCGGGCGTCAAGGAGGAGGCCCAGCACCACGCGCGCAAGTTCATCGAGGCGTTCCCGGACGATCCGCGCGGCCAGAAGCTCGCGCAGATCGTGGGCCTGCCCGCGCGGGGGACGGACGATCGCCCGGCCGCTCCGGCCGGCTCCGCGCGTCCTGCCGGCGCAGGGTTTTGATTTCGCCTTCGCCCTGCGCGCCTCGGACGCCCGCGAGGTGGACCCTCGGCGAGAAACCATGGTATTGGCAAATTGAGGGAGGAGAGTTGACGCCCGCCCCGGGGACCCTCGTCGCTGAGCGCTTTCGTCTCGTGCGCCCCCTCAGCAAGGGGGGGATGGGGGCGGTGTGGCTCGCGGAGCACACCGGGCTCGACGTCCCGTGCGCGATCAAGTTCATCCAGGCCGAGGCCAAGGACTCGGCCGAGGTCCGCCAGCGGTTCGAGCGCGAGGCGAAGCTCTCGGCGCAGCTCCGGAGCCCGCACGTGGTGCACGTGCTCGATCACGGCGTCTGGGAGGAGACGCCGTACATCGCGATGGAGTTCCTCGAGGGCGAGGATCTCGAGGACCGCATCGAGCGCGTGGGCAGGCTCGGCGCCGCCGAGACCGCGTCGATCGCCGCGCAGGTCGCCCGCGCCCTCACGCGCGCGCACGCCGCCGGCCTCGTGCATCGCGATCTCAAGCCCGCGAACATCTTCCTGGCGCACGACGACGACCGGGAGATCGTCAAGGTGCTCGATTTCGGCATCGCGAAGGACAGCACGCCGCGCATGCCGACCGGAAGCAACACCAAGACGGGCTCGCTCATCGGCACGCCGGCCTACATGAGCCCGGAGCAGGCGCAGGGGACGAAGCGCGTCGATCACCGCTCGGATCTCTGGGCGCTCGCGGTGGTGGTCTACGAGTGCCTGACGGGGGAGCTCCCGTTCCAGAGCGAGGCGCTCGGGGACCTCCTGCTCAAGATCATGGTCAGCCCGCTCCCGGTGCCGTCGCAGATCGCGCCCGTGCCGCCCGGGTTCGACGGGTGGTGGGCGCGCGCGGCGTCGCGGGACCCGGAGGGGCGCTTCCAGAGCGCCAAGGAGCTCGCCGATTCGCTGATCGTCGCGCTGGGCGTCTCGTCGAGCGACTCGGGCGCGTTCCGGTTGAGCCTCTCGGACGTGCTCAGCTCGCCGGGCGTCGATCGGACCTCGACGCGCGGGCTCGCCGCGCCGTCGGGCCTGCCCCGCGATCTCCAGCCGCGCGCGTTCGCCAGCGCGCCGACGCTGCCCGCGCCGGACCCCGAGGGGCCCCGCCCCGCCTCGGTCCAGACGCTCGCGCTGACCGAGTCTCGGCCGTTCGCGCCGAGGTCCACCCCGCAGCCGTCGAGCGGCGATGCCGGCTTGATGTCGCGGGCCCCGAGCCCCGGGAGTGGATCGCTGAACACCGGAGATCCGGTGTCCACGTCGCTCTCGCCGGAGCTCGCGCGGGACGATGAGGAGCCGCCGGCCGGCGGGCGCAGCCGGATCGCGCTGGCGGCGATCGCCGGCTTGCTCGTCGCGGGCGCCGTCACGCTGCTCGCGCTCCGCGCCGTCGCGCCGGACGCCGACGCCCGGCCCGCCGACCAGGCCGCCGATCCCCCCGCGGTGACCGCGCCTCCCCCGGCCGATACGGCCGCGCCCGCGGTGACGGACACGGCCGCGCCCGCGGCGACGGACACGGCCGCGCCCGCCGCCTCGGAGCACCCGCCCGCCGATCCCGCCGCGTCCCAGCCCCGGGGCAAGGTGCCGCCGAAGGCGACGGGCACCGGCGGCGCCTCCACGCGGCCCACGCGCCCTGGAGGCAGCAGCGCGCCCCCGAAGAAGGGCCCCAAGGATTTCGGCATCTGACGCAGCTCCCTCGC
This sequence comes from uncultured Polyangiaceae bacterium, assembly GCA_964421485.1. Taxonomy (GTDB): domain Bacteria; phylum Myxococcota_A; class Polyangia; order Polyangiales; family Polyangiaceae; genus CAYQYG01. The sequence goes on from CAYQYG010000365.1 coordinate 3,452, forward strand.
CCCCTCTCCCTCCTTCGCGAACGATCCAGACGCATGAAAAGGCCCCGCGCCGCCGCTGCCCTGCTGCTCGCCGCCTGGCTCGCGCCAGCCGTCGCGCGCGCCGACATCTCCGACGCCGATCGGGCCACCGCCCGGGCCCTCGCCGTGGAGGGCCAGGACGCGCTCGATCGCAGGGATTTCAAGCTCGCGCTCGATCGATTCAGCAGGGCCGACGCGCTGATCCACGCGCCGACGCTGCTCATCGGCGTCGCGCGCGCGCTGGGGGGCCTGGGCCGGCTCGTGGCCGCGCAGGAGGCCTACAACCGCATCCTGCGCGAGGGCGTCGCGGAGGGATCACCGGCGCCGTTCTTCGCCGCGCTCGACGAGGCCAGGAAGGAGCTCGAGGCGCTCGCGCCGCGCGTCCCCGCGATCACGATCGTCGTGAAGGGGCCGGCCGCGGCGCAGGTCACCATCGACGGTCAGCCGGTGCCGGCCGCGGCGCTCGGCGCGAAGCGGCCGGCGGATCCGGGCGAGCGCGTCCTCCGCGCGACGGCCGAGGGCTTCGAGCCCGGCGAGGCGAAGGTGACGCTCGCGGAGGGGGAGCACCGGACGGTGACGATCGAGCTGCGCGCCGCCGCGGGCGCGCCCCCTGCCGGCCCGGTCGGCCCTCAGCCCGATGGCGGCGGCGGGATCAGCCGGACGACGCTGGGCGTCATCGCGCTCGGCGTGGGCGGGGCGGGGCTCGCGCTGGGCGGCGTGACCGGCGCGCTCGCGATCGGCAAGCGCTCGGATCTGGAAGCGCAGTGCGGCGGATCGACCTGTCCTCCGAGCTTCCAGGGCGACGTCGACAGCTACCACACCCTCGGCACGCTCTCGACGATCGGGTTCATCGCCGGCGGCGCCTGCGTCGCGGCCGGAGCGATCCTGATCCTGACGGCTCCTCCCGGCTCGACATCGGGGGCTTCGGGTCGCCTGGCGGCGCGATCGTCCTGGATCGCGCCCGTGATCGGGCTCGGCTACGCCGGCGCCGAGGGGAGGTTCTGATGAAGCGCGCGATGCACAGCCCGGCCCTGCTGCTCTCCATCGCGGCCCTCTCGGCGGCCGCGTGCACGTCGCTGCTCGGCGACATCACGATCGACGAGGGCGCCTCGACGGGCGGAGGCGGAGGCTCGACGAGCTCGGGGGGCGGCGGGGGGTCGACGACGAGCTCCGCAGGCGGGGGAGGGGGCTCGACGACGAGCTCGACCGGCGGCGGCGACGCCGGAGGCGGAGGCGCGTGCGATCCGGGCCTCGGCGACTGCGATGACAACGGCTCCTGCGAGACCCCGCTGAGCGGCGACCCGGACCACTGCGGCGAGTGCGACAGGAGCTGCGAGGGCGGCACCTGCACCAACGGCGCGTGTGGACCGGTGGCCATCGCGACCGGACAGGGGGCGCCGGTCGCCCTCGCGGTCGATTCCGTGAACGTCTACTGGACGAACGAGGTGGACGTCGGTGGCAATACCGGCCAGGTCGTCAGGGGTCCGATCGATGGAAGCTCCAGTCCGACCATCATCGCCACCGGCCAGCCGGCGCCGTTCTACATCGTCGTGCGCGGGAGCAACCTCTACTGGACGAATCGCAATGACACCTCGATCAGGCGGATGACGACCAGCGGCCTCGGCATGACCACGCTGGCCGATGATGGGGGCAACCCGACGGGCATCGCGGTGGACGGGGATAACGTCTACTGGACCAACCAGGGGAACAACGTCGTCCAGAAGCTGCCTGTCGGCGGCGGCTCGCCGACGGCGGTCGCCACCGGGCAGAGCGCTCCGTACGGCATCGCGATCGACACGACCCATGTGTACTGGGCCAACCGGACGGATGGATCCATCCAGCGCGCGCCGATCGCCGGAGGAGCCGCCGAGATCATCGCCTCGGGTCAGACGACGCCGCGATCGATCGCCGTGGACGCGACCAGCGTCTACTGGACGAACCAGACCTCGAGCGGCGAGATCATGAAGGCGCCCCTCGGCGGCGGCGCCGCTCCGGAGGTCCTCGCGACCGGCTCGACGCCCCGCGACATCGTGATCGACGCCCAGTACGTGTACTGGACCGACAGCGGCAACAGCCGGGTGAGCAAGGTCCTCAAGACCGGCGGCAGCGCGGAGGACGTCGCGACGAACCAGAACAACCCGCGCGGCATCGCGATCGACGCCACGCGCCTCTACTGGACCACGCAGGACTCGATCATGAAGATCGTGAAGTAGCGCCCGCCGCGGCGGCGCTCAGGCCGCGCCGCCGTCCCGGAGCCGGTCCACGTCCACGCCGAGCTTGCCCGACGCGTCGTCTCCGGCCGCCAGCACCCGCGCGCCGGCGATGAGGTCGCGCGCCATGAGCTGCGTCGACAGCGCCGCGCAGAAGGCCATGTCGTCGGTGTTGCTCATCGACTTGCCGCCCGCGCGCCGGCACTTCGCGACCAGCCCCGCGATCGGCTGCGGCTGCCAGATCCCGGCCGCCTTGATCGCCTCCGGCGACAGGCACTCCTCCACGTAGTCGGGCGTCCCGCTCGCGAAGAACGGCGCCACGACCGGCGCCCGGTAGGGCTGCTTCTTCCGCGAGAGCACGCCCGGCGGCAGGAGATCGCGCATCGCGCGCTTCAGGACGTGCTTCTCGTCCAGCGTCCGGAGCTTCAGCGAGTCCGGCAGCGCGCCGGCCACGTCCATCACCCCGGGGTCGAGGAACGGGAAGCGGCCCTCCACCGAGCTCGCCATCATCATCCGCTCGCCCTGCGACGACAGCAGGTAGCCCGAGAGCAGCGTCACGATCTCCAGGTACTGCGCCCGCGCGAGCGGCGTCCAGCGCGGGAACTCCTCGGGCAGGCGCGCCCGGAGCCGCTCGCTCGCCGCGTCGGCCGCGACGCCCTCGCGCATCGAGGGATCGAGCATCAGCTTGATCCGGCTCGTCACGTCCCAGCGCGGGCGGTGCGAGTAGAACGGGTCGTCGGTCTGCGTCAGGTTCCGGCCGAAGAACGCCTTCGCCATCTCCACCTGCGCGACCGGCGAGCGCTGGAGGTACGGATAGAGCCGCTTCAGGAGCTCGGGCCGGAATTTGCTGTCCGGGTGCCGCGCCCAGAAGCGCCGCACGCGATCCTCGCGGAAGATGTCGTAGCCCGCGAAGAGCTCGTCCGCGCCCTCGCCCGTCAGGACCACGCGGTAGCCGCTCGAGCGCACCAGGCTCGACAGGATCAGGAGCGGCGCCGGCGCCGTGCGGAGGAGCGGCGCCTCGGCGTGGTAGACGACGTCGGGGAACACCCGCGCGATCTCCGCGTCGCCGCACTGGATCGACGCGTGCGACGTCCCGAGGTGGTCCACCGCGGCCCTCTGGTACTCGGCCTCGTCGAACTCGCGATCGGCGAACTCGACCGAGAACGTGCGCAGCGGGACCTCGCGGTTCGAGGCGATGAGCGACGCCACGATCGTCGAGTCGAGCCCGCCCGAGAGGTAGCTCCCGACCGGCACGTCGGCCCGCAGCCGGATCGTGGCCCCGCCCCGGATCGACTCCCGCACGGCCGCCACCTCGGGGGCCTCGTCGCGCGGCCGCGCGCGCTCCACCGGGAAGCTCGGCCGCCAGCGGATCGACACGCGCGGCTCCGCGTCGCGATCGAGATCGAGCGTCGCCGCCGCGCCGGGCGGGATCTGGCGGATGCCCTCGAAGGGCGTCACCGGCGCGATCGGCGCCCAGAAGGTCAGCGCCTCGTCGAGGCCCTCGCGGGAGATCGCGCGCGGGATCGACGGGTCCTGGAAGATCGCCTTCACCTCGCTCCCGAAGCGCAGCACGCCGCGGTGCACGGTCCAGAAGAGCGGGTTGATGCCGACCCGGTCGCGCGAGAAGAACGCCCGCCGGCCCTTCACGTCCCAGATCACGAACGCCCACTGGCCGTTCAGCCGGTCGACCATCGCCTCGCCCCACTCGGCGTAGGCGTGGATCAGGGTCTCGGTGTCGCTCCTCGTGCGGAAGCGCCGGCCGCGGGCCGCGAGCTCCTCGCGCAGCTCGATGTAGTTGAAGATCTCGCCGTTGAAGCAGACCCAGAGCCCCTCGCCCTCGTCCGACATGGGCTGCCAGCCGCCGTCGAGGTCGATGATCGACAGCCGGGAGTGCGCGAGCGCGACGTGGCGATCGCGGTAGACGCCGAAGCCGTCGGGCCCGCGGTGGCGGAGCGCGCGCGCCATGCGGAGGGCGAGCTCGCGGTCAGGGGGAGGCGCGTCCGCGCGCAGGTTGATCAGGCCGGCGATCCCGCACATAGGATGAGCTCCGTGAGGGCTAAATCAGCTCGCTCTTCTTGACCTTGCCGCTCGCGGTCTTGGGCAGCGCGTCCACGAGCTCGACGAATTTGGGGACGGCGACCTCGTCGAGGTCGGCCCGCACCCGCTTGCGGATCTCGTCCACGCTCACCTCGGCGCCCTCGGCCTTCACCACCGCGGCCTTCACGGCGACGCCGAGCACCGGATCGGGCACGCCGACCACGGCGACCTCGACCACGCCCGGCACGCGGCAGATCACCGACTCCACCTCGAGCGGGCTCACCTTCTCGCCGCGCGTCTTGATGATGTCGTCGTTCCGGGCGACGAAGTAGAGGTAGCGGTCCTCGTCCATCTTGAACAGGTCGCCCGTGTGCAGCACGACCTCGCCCGGGATCGGCCCCGGCCGGAGCGCGCGGGCCGTCGCCTCGGGGTTCCGCCAGTAGCCGCGCATCACGTTCGGGCCGCGCACCACGAGCTCGCCCACCTCGCCCGGCGCCGCGCGCGTGCCGTCCTCGCGCTCGATCCAGAGCTCCTCGTTCGGGAACGCGATGCCCACGGAGGCGGGCCGCTCGAGCGCCATCGAGGGCGGCAGGTAGCAGACGCGCGTGCACTCGGTCTGGCCGTACATCGCGAAGAACTTCACGTTCGGGAGGAGCTCGCGGAGCCTGAGGAGCTGCGCGGCGGGCAGGCCGTAGGCCGCGTTCGTCATGTAGCGGAGCGCCGACAGGTCCGCCTTGGCGAAGCTCTTCAGGGAGAGCATCGACGCGTAGATCGTCGGCACGCCGGCGAAGCCCGTGGCACGCTCGTCCGCGAGCCTCTGCACGATCGGCCAGGGCATCGAGAAGCCCTTCTCGAGCACCACGGTCCCGCCGAACGCGTGCGTCACGAGGAGCTGGAACAGGCCGTAGGTGTGCGACAGGGGCAGGACGCAGAGGATCACGTCCTCGGCCGTGTGGTCGAGGTAGGCGCCGATCGCCGCGACGCTGTTGCGCAGGTTCTGGTGCGTCAGCATCACGCCCTTGGGCTCGCCGGTGCTGCCGCTCGTCCAGCACAGCGTCGCGAGGTCGAGCTCGATCGCGAGCCGCTCCGGCGGGGTCGCCGGCGCGGCGGCGATCGCCTCGCTCAGATCGCGCGCATCGCGCGCGCCGTGCGCCGGCGCCTCGGCGCCGGCGGGCGCGGGGCCGGACAGGAAGAGCGCCGCGGGGCGCGCCGCGTCGGGCAGGTCCGCGAGCGAGGCGATCGCGTCGCGCATGCCGCGCGCGAGCACGAGCGCGCGCGGCTCCGAGAGCGCGAGCACCTGCGCGAGCCGCCGCGGCCGCGTGCCCGTGCCGAGCAGGCACGGCACCGCGTCCGCGCGGATCGCGCCGTAGTAGGTCACCACCGCGTCGACGCCGTTGTCGAGCGCCGCGACGACGCGGTCGCCGCGCGTGACGCCGGCCTCGCGGAGGAGCGCCGCGCAGCGGGTGATGAGCTCGTCGAGCTCGCCGTACGAGAGGCGCCGCCCCTCGGCCACGAGCGCGGTGCGATCGGGCCGCGACGCGGCGAACGTCCGGAGCCCGTGGTCGATCAGGAAGCGGTCCGAGAGCGGATCACGGATGGCGCTGTGCACGGCGTTCACTCGCTTGCTGCGCCGGGCGACGCGCCAGCGGCCCCCGGCTGGTTAACTGCTCTTCTTCTTCTCGACGTACGCGACGAGCCTCGCTATCGAGCCGAAGTTCTCCGGCACCATCTCCTCGTCGGCGACCTCGATCCCCAGC
>CAYQYG010000366.1:0-9451 GCA_964421485.1 uncultured Polyangiaceae bacterium
GTCTCGGATTCGGTCTCGGTCTCGGTCTCGGATTCGGTCTCGGATTCGGTCTCGGATTCGGCCTCAGTCTCGTTCCTTGGAGGGCGCGCGGGCGCCGCCCTCACGCCGGCCCATCGGCAGCGGACTCGGACGCGGCGACGCAACGGCGGCCTGACGGGCTCCGGTGAGCGCAACAATCCGAAACAAACTGCCAACATCACCAACACACTGTTGACGTACACCCGTCATGGAGAGACCGTACAATCCATGCTCTTCAAGGCTTTTCAAACCGGGACCCCCGCGTCCCCGGCCCCGCGCGCCGCCGCCCTCCTCACCGCCCTCGCGTTGCTCGTGGCCGCGTGCTCCAGCTCCGGCGGCGAGCAGCCCGACGCCGGCGCCGGCGCCGGCCCGCCGGACGCTTCTCCCGGCGATCCCACCATCCTGGTTGGAACTTTCCAGGTGAGCCTCGTGGCGGAGGTCCCAGCGGCGAACGGCGCGCCGGCCACGCCGGCGCACACCTCGGTGCTGGGCAAGGTCTTCGACGGCCCCACGCCCTCGCAGATCGTCTGGGAGAAGGCCGCCGAGGAGGGCGCCTGCGTCCTCCTCACGCCGCGCGTCCCATTCTGCAACACGCCGTGCGGCGGCAGCGCCGCCTGCGTGGAGGACGACACCTGTCAGGATTACCCGCTCGCGCACAGCGCGGGCAAGGTGACCGTCACGGGGGTCCACACCGCGTCCGGCGAGGACGGGTTCTCCATGGAGCCTGTCGCCAACAACTATCAGACCCCGGCCGGCGTCACGCTCGCGTATCCTGGGTTCGCCGAGGGGGAGGACATCGCCTTCGAGGCGGCCGGCGATCACTTCAGCGCATTCTCGCTGACCGCCAAGGGCGTGAGCCCCCTCGAGCTCCTGACCGATCCCATCCCGGTCGCGGCGGATCAGCCGGTCCAGCTCGCCTGGACGCCGCCGGGCCAGGCGGGCATCTCCAGGATTCACGTCAAGCTCGACATCAGCCACCACGGCGGGACCAAGGGCATGATCCAGTGCGACGCGGACGACGCGGGCTCCCTCGAGATACCGGCCGCGCTCGTCACGCAGCTCACCAATCTTGGCGTCGCGGGGTTCCCGTCGATCATCATCGCGCGCAGGGCCGTGGGCTCCACGACCATCTCGCCCGGGCGGGTCGATCTGGTCATCGCCTCCGACGTCGAGCGGCAGGTGGAGATCGCGGGGCTCGAGTCGTGCACGACCGACGCCGATTGCGCCGCTCCGGAGACCTGCCAGGACGATCTCACCTGCAAGTGACGCCCGCGCCGCGGGCCAGTAGCGCCTCGATCCACGACAACGAATGAAGGACGGCTCATGAACATGACGCGCATCTCCCGCCTCTTGCTCCTCCCCACCGGCTGTCTCCTCGCATTCGTCCTCGGGTGCGGCTCCGGGGACGAGGACCTCTTCCCCGGCTCGAGCAGCACGCAGGGGACCGGCGGCGGCGGCGACGGCGGCGGCGGCACGGGCACGGGCGCGGGCGGCGGCGACGGCGGCGGCGCGCCGACCGAGCATTTCAGCTTCTTCGTGACGAGCCTCCGGGCCATGCAGCAGTACTCGGGCAACCCTGCCGGGTTCGGCGGCGATCTCCGGTTCGGCGAGACGGGCCCGGGCGCGGGGCTCCGCGGCGCCGACAAGCTCTGCGCGACGATCGCCGAGGCCAGCATGCCCGGCGCGGGCGCGAAGCAGTGGCGCGCGTTCCTGAGCGCCACGGCCGACGAGAGCGGCAACCCGGTGAACGCGAAGGACCGGATCGGCGAGGGGCCCTGGTATGACCGCCTCGGCCGGCTGGTCGCCGCGAACAAGGCCGACCTGCTCACGGAGCGGCCCACGGGCGCGGACCCGGCGATCATCAACGACCTGCCGAACGAGGACGGCGTGCCCAATCACCAGCCCGATCCGACCCAGGGCGAGGTCGATAACCACGACATCCTGACCGGCACGAACGCGCAGGGCGACCTCTACGGCCCGACCTCGACGTGCCTGGACTGGACGAGCAGCCTCGGGGACCTCGCCGTGGACGGCAGGCCCCGCTGCGGCCACTCGTGGCCGCGGTTCGGGCCCGGCGGGCCGGGCCCCGGCGGCGGGGACGGCAGCATGGCGAACTGGATGTCGTCGCTCGACGAGTCGGGCTGCGCGCCCGGCGTGAACCTCATCGAGACGGGCCCGCCCGATCCGAGCTCGAACACCGTGGGCTCGGGCGGCGGGTACGGCGGGATCTACTGCTTCGCGCTGGTCCCCTGAGGCGAGGGCCGCGGTTCATCGACGGAGGCACCATGGTTCAGAAGAGTCGCATGGCGGCCGTCCTCGGCCTCGCCCTGGCCTGCGCGGCGCTCCCGGCCGCGTGCGGCGGCGCGGAGGACCCGGCGGCCGTCCCGGATCACTGCCGGATCGAGGACCCGAGCGCCACGACGGAGTTCCTGCAGCACATCGGGTGCATCTCGGATTTCGAGGCGCTCGCGTCGGAGCCCATCAACACGGCGCTGCCGGGCGCGCGCTCGGTCAAGGTGGTCCTGGATCAGGTCGACGCGAACGCGTTGTACTTCCAGAACAGCGTGCTCTACCAGGTCCATTACGAGTTCGTCTCCGCGCACCTGTCCGGCGGGGATCTGCCGCTCGTGCCGCCGCTCGCGTCGTTCAACGCCACCGAGTACTTCACGCCCGATCGCCGCTTCCTCCTCGGCGCCGTGACCCATTACGAGGGCCCCGGGGTGTTCGCGCTCGAGATCGCGCCCTACGACACCGCGTCCGCGCAGATGATCACGACGCTCTTCCGGGTGGTCCGCGGCGACTCGTACTTCGGGGGATCGCTCGTCTTCCACCCGACGTCGGACGCGATCGAGGCCGAGGCGAAGAAGCTGCCCTCCGACGTCCCGGTCATGACGACCGACGAGATCTACGCGGCGATCGACTACCAGCCGCTGTCGCTGGGGACGGCGATGGGGCGATTGCACTTCGCGAAGGCCGCGGACCTCGACACGGAGTACCTGTCCTACCAGGACATCGTGGTGCTCGACGAGGCGCCCAATGACATCTCGATCATCCAGGGCCTGATCACGCAGGAGTTCCAGACGCCGCTGTCGCACGTGAACGTGCTGTCCCAGAACCGGCACACGCCGAACATGGGCCTGCGCGACGCGCTCAGCAACCCGGACCTCCTGGCGCTCGAGGACAAGCTGGTCGAGCTCAAGGTCGAGGCCAGCGCGTGGGCGATCCGCGAGGTGACGCTGGAGGAGGCGCAGGCGTTCTGGGACGCGCACAAGCCGGAGCCGGTGACGCTGCCGCCCGCGGACCTCACGGTGACGGAGCTGACCGACATCGAGGACGTGACGCCCGAGCCGGCCGCCGGGGAGTCGCTCCGGGACAAGATCAAGGCGGCGGTCGCGGCGTTCGGCGGCAAGGCGGCGCATTACTCGATCCTGGCGAGAACCTACGATGTCCCGATCGCCAAGGCGTTCGCGATCCCGGCCTATTACTATCACCAGTTCATGACCGACAACGGGTTCTTCGATCAGGTCGACGCGCTGCTCCAGGACCAGCAGTTCCTGGCCGACGCGGCCGTCCGCGATCAGGAGCTCGCGGCGCTCCGGGCGGCGATGGCGGCGGCGCCGCTCGACGCGGCCTTCCAGGCCGCGCTGCAGGCGAAGATCACGGCCGAGTACCCGCCCGAGTACGCCGGCCAGAAGATGCGGTTCCGCACGAGCACGAACAGCGAGGACCTGGACGGCTTCCCCTGCGCGGGGTGCTACGAGTCGCACAGCGGGGATCCCGCCGACTGGACCGACGTGCTGGACGCGATCCGCGAGACGTACGCGAGCGCCTGGCTGTTCCGGACCTTCGAGGAGCGGACGTATTACGGGGTCGATCACAAGTCGGTCGTGATGGCGCTGCTCGTGCACCATAACTTCCCGAACGAGGAGGCGAACGGGGTGGCGGTGACGAGCAATCCGTTCGATCCCTCGGGGCTGGATCCGGCGTTCTTCGTGAACGTGCAGTACGGGGGCGACGTGGAGGTGGTGGCGCCGCCGCCCGGCGTGACGAGCGACCAGTTCCTCTATTTCTGGAACCAGCCGAACCAGCCCGTCGCCTACCTGACGCACTCCAGCCTGGTGCCCGAGGGGACGACGGTGCTCACGCTGTCGCAGATCCATCAGCTCGGGCTGGCGCTGGACTCGATCCACCAGCGCTTCTCACCCGCCTACGGGCCTGCGGCGGGCAACAACGGCTGGTACGCGATGGACGTGGAGTTCAAGTACGACAATTACGCCGCGCCCTCGCAGCCGCCCACGCTCTATGTGAAGCAGGCGCGGCCGTATCCCGGGCGCGGGGACGAGTAGCCCGCCCTTCAGGCGCGGCGCGCCGGCCGCTCGGCCCTGCCCAGCGCCGTCCCCCCCACCGCGCGCGCCGCCATGGCGATCCCGCTCTGGAGGCTCCCGCACGTCACGATCCCCCCGAGATCGATGTGGAGCTCCACCAGCGTCCGCGCCACCTCGGGGCTGACGCCGGTGAGCAGCGCCTGCGTCCCGAGCAGCCGGAGCGCCGTCGCCGTGCGGAGCAGCGCGCTCGCGACCGCGACGTCGACGCTCCTCATGCCGGTGATGTCGATGATCACCACCTTCGCGCCGCTCCGCTGGGCGCCGCCCAGCGCGGTCTCCATCACCATCTGCGCGCGGCGCGTGTCCATCGCCCCGATCAGGGGCAGCACCATGATGTCGTCGGTGATGGGGATCATCGGCGTGGAGAGCTCCTCGAGGAGCTCGGTCTGCATGCGGATGACCTCCTCCTGGAGGGCGGCGCGCTCCGATTCGACCCGCGCCCGCTCGGCGTCGGCCCGCGCGCGCTCCTCGAGCTCGCGCGTGAGCCTCGCGTTGACCTCCCGGAGGTCCTCGGTCCGCTGGACCACGTCGGCCTCGAGGCGCTCGTTCGCGCGCCGGAGCGCCTCGCTCACCTCCTGCACGTGGCCGTAGAGGAGCGCGTTCTCCACCGCGGTCGCGGCCTGCGTGCACAGCACCTCGAGGAGCTCCACGCGGCTCGGCCCGAACGCGTCGCGCACGAGGGCGTTCTCCAGGTAGAGCGCCCCGACCAGGCGGGACTGGTGCAGGAGCGGCACGCAGACGACCGATTTCACGCCGCGGGACGCGATGCAGGGGTCGCCCGCGAAGCGCGCGTCCTCGCCCGCGTCGCTCAGCACCACGGCCTCGCGCGTGCGCGTCACGTAGTGCACCACCGACGCGGGCAGGTCGGCGCGCTCGTCGATGGGCGCGCCGAGGCCGACCGCCACGCTGGGCTGGAGGCTCGGGGCTCCGGATCGCCGCTCGCTGCCGCCCGCCCCGGGCCGCGGCTCGAACCCCATGGTCGCCTCGACGCGCAGCGCGCCCTCGCGCTCCAGGATCAGGCACCCCCGCGCGGCGCCCGCGTTGGCCAGGGCCGCGCGCATGATCCGGTCGAGCAGCCCGGGCAGCTCCATCTCGCCGGCGATGGCCTGCCCGAGGCGCACCATCGTGGTCACGTCGATGAGGCCGTTCATGCCCCGGCTCCCCGAGCCGGTCGAGGATACCGTCGACCGGTGGCCCTCGGCGGCGAGCGGCGCCCCGTGGGGCCGCGTCTCCGGGTAATCGCGCGCGATCCGCTCCGCCGTCGCGAGCGCGCCCCACCGGACGTAGGCCCCGTACGCGGCGCGCGCGTAGACCGGCGCGATGAGCCGCCTCCCCCTCTCCAGGAAGGCCCTCGCGGCGAGCTCGCACGCGAGCGCCTCGTACTGCGTGAACCCGCCCTCCCGGGCCGACTCGATCGCCTGATCGTAGAGCGCCTCGGCCTCGATGTGCCGGCCGGCGGCGCGCGCCGCCTCGGCGCGCACGAGCGAGAGCTTGTGGCCGAAGTTCTCCGGACAATGCCGCGCCCAGCGCTCGAGCTTCTCCAGGTTCGCCAGGACGCGCTCCTGGTCCCGGCGGGCCGCCTCCGGATCGGGGCCTGCCCCGCGGGCGATCAGCGCCAGCGCCTCGTAGAAATGGAACGTCGCCTCGATCGGCATGGCCATCACCGCGCCGAGCACGCCGCGCGCGGCCGCGGCCGCGGCGAGGGCCTCCTCGAAGCGGCCCGCCATGTAGAGCAGGATCAGCTTGATGATATGATAGAACGCGATGCCGCAGCCGAAGCTCGCGCGGGTGACCTCCGCGAGGCACGCCTCCTCGCTGAAGCCGTCGTCGTCGAGCGCCGCCTCCTCGCGGGTCAGCCCCTTCAGGCAGAGCGCGAGCTGCTGCTCCATCCGGATGGTCTCGTGGACCGCGTGGTTCTTGCTCTGGCGCGCGAACGCGGCGAAGCGCTTCGTGAGCCCGAGCAGGTCGTCGAGCGCGTCGCCGCGCTCCACGGCCTGCCACACCGTCTCGAAGGCCAGATAGCCGGCGTAGACCAGATCCCCCGCCGAGAGGCAGGCCTCGAACGCCCGCTCCAGGATCGGGAAGCCCGTGCGGATGTGCCTGACCCAGAAATTGATGTGATCGCCGTGCAGGTGGAGCAGCGTCCCCGTGAGCGCCGCGTCGCCGAAGCGCTCGTTCAGCCGGATCGACGTCTCCGACAGCTCGTAGCCGGACGGGATGTCGCCGAACACGGACACGAGCATGAAACCGTACACGCTGTAGGCGAAGCAGGACTCCGGCGCATTGCCGTGGCGCAGCGAGAGCGACACCGCCTTGAGCGCCACGAGCGGGAACGCGCTCGGCCGGCCGATGTAGGCGCACGGCATCACGTTCGTGAGGAGCCCCAGGACCGCGCGGTGCGCGGGGTCCTCCATGAGCTTCGCGTCGAGCAGCGTCGCGATCGGCCGGCCCTCGAGCGCGCGGCGGATCTCCGCGGCCTCGGCCGCCGTCGCCGCCTGCACGAGCTCGTCGCCCTCGGGGAGCTCGACGCCGAAGCCGCGCAGCGCCGCGAGGCCGATCGTCACGCCCTCGTCGTACCGGCCCGCGACCTGGCAGAGCTTGAGCTTCAGGGCGTACACTCCCGCGCCGTCGACGCTGGACCGCGCGCGCGCGAGGATCACCTGGAACAGCGCCTCCGCCTCCTCGAAGCGCCCGCAGAGATACTCGCACTCGGCCAGCTCGCAATGGAGCGCGTAGCAGAGCGCGTAGCCCGCCTCCCATGCGTCCGCCGGGAGGATCGCCGCGCCGGACCGGAATCGATCCGCCGCGGCCTCGTAGGCGTTCGCCGCCTTGGCCTTCTTCCCCGCGGCGAGGTTCAGCTCGGCGAGCTCGAGCCGCTCCCGGGCGTCCGTGATCAGCGACGCGCCTCGGTTCATGTGGCTCGTGATGTCGAAGAGCGCCTCCTCGCGCTGCTCACGTTCCCCGCGCGACGCCCCCGCGAGCATCAGCCGGCCGATGCGGAGGTGGGTCGCCGCCCGGTCCGCGCCGTCGATCAGCGAGTAGGCCGCCTGCTGCACGCGGTCGTGCAGGAAGCGATAGCGAGCCTCCGCGGAGGCCGCGGCCGCCGGGGCGGCGCCGAGCTTCAGCACGAGCCCTTCCTCCGCCGCCTCCCGCAGCGCGGCGGCGATCCGGGCGGGCGGCTGCTCGTGGATCGTGGACAGCGTCCGCGGATCGATCTCGTGGCCGACGCACGCCGCGAGCGTGAGGACCCGCTGCGCGTCGGGCGTGAGGAGCCGGATCTTGCCGGCGACGAGCTCGACCACGTTCTCGGTGACCTCGCGCCGCGCGATCGCCTCGAGGTCCCATTCCCACGCGCCGGCCGCGACGTCGAAGCGGAGCAGCCGCTCGGCGTGCAGCGCGCGCAGGAACTGGCTCACGAAGAACGGGTTGCCCCGCGTCTTGTCGACCACGATCGCGGCGAGCGGCGCGGCGCGCCCGGCGTCGCAGCCGAGCGCGCCGGCGATGAGATCGGCGACGTCGGGCGCGGCGAGCGCCGCCAGCCTGAGCTCGGAGACCACGACCCCCGCCCGCCGCATCTCCTCGAGCGCCGCCGCGAGCGGGTGCCCAGGGCCCACCTCGCTGTCGCGGTACGCGCCGAGGATCAGGAGGTGGTGCCGCTCCGCGTCGGCGAGCAGGATCTGCAGGAGCTTGAGCGAGCCGGCGTCGATCCATTGCAGATCGTCGAGGAACAGGACGAGCGGGTGCTCGGGCCTCGTGAACACGTGGACGAAGGCGGTGAAGGCCATCGTCATCCGGTTCTGCGACTCGGTCGGCCCGAGCGCCGGCACCGCGGGCTGCGGCCCGATGACGAGCGAGAGCTCCGGGATGAGATCGATCAGCACCTGCCCGTTGCCCCCGAGCGCCCCGAGGAGGCGCCCCCGCCACGCCTCGAGCTCCGCGGCGCGCCCGCCGAGGAGCTGCCGGATCAGGTCGCGGAACGCGTGCGTCACCGGCGCGTACGGCACGCCGCGGCTCACCTGATCGAGCTTCCCCGCGATGAAGTGCCCGCCCCGCGCCGCGACCGCCCTGTGGATCCCGTGGACGAGCGCCGATTTCCCGATCCCCGAGTACCCCGAGACGAGGACGAGCTCGGCGGCGCCGAGGGCCACGCGCTCGAACGCGGCGAGCAGCGCCCGCTCCTCGGCCTCGCGCCCGTAGAGCCGGTGCGGGATGCGCAGCGCCGCGGCGGCGTCGCGGCGCCCGAGCTCCAGCGCCACGGCCCCGCCCGCCTCGAGCTGCCGCACGCACTCGTCGAGGTCAGCCTTGAGCCCGAGCGCCGACTGATATCGATCCTCCGGCGCCTTCGCGAGGAGCTTCATCACGAGGTCGGAGACCGCCTGCGGGATCCGCGGGTCCACGTCGTGCGGCGAGGCGGGCGTCCGGGCGAGGTGGCTGTGGACGAGCTCGACGGGATCGTCGGCCGTGAAGGGCGTCGCCGCGGTGAGCATGTGATAGAGCGTGGCGCCGAGCGAATACAGGTCCGCGCGGCGGTCCACCGGCCGGTTCATGCGGCCGGTCTGCTCCGGCGCGATGTACGCGAGGGTCCCCTCCAGCGCCCCGGGGCCCTCCTCCTCGCCGTCCAGCGCCGCGCGCGCGGCCATCCCGAAATCGATCAGGTGGACGCGGCCCGTGTCGCGGTGGACCAGGATATTGGACGGCTTGACGTCCTTGTGCACGATCCCGCTCCGGTGCACGCCGTCCAGGATACCGGCCACCGCGGCCGCGATCCGGAGCGCGGCCTTCGCGTCGAGGCGCCGCGCGCGGAGGATATGGTCGAGCGGCTCGCCGTCCAGGGACTCGAGCACGAGCGCCACGCCCCCGTCCTGCTCCTCGAGCGCGCGGACCTTCACGACGCCGGGCAGGTCGAGCCCCGCCAGGATCGCGTGCTCGCGGCGCAGCCTCGCCAGCTGCCCCGGCGGCGGCGGATCGGCCTTCGGGATCTTGATCACGACCGGCTCGCGATCCGCGCTCCGGCACCCCCGGTAGATCAGGCAATCCCTGCCCTCGTA
>CAYQYG010000367.1:0-9429 GCA_964421485.1 uncultured Polyangiaceae bacterium
GGGCGCGGGCGGCGCGGCCGGCGCCGGCGAGGGCGGCGGCGCGGCGCGGATCGCCGCGAGCGCGATCGCCTCGACGCCCTGCCGCGCAGGGGTCGTGAGCCGCGCGCCGCCCGCGTCCTCGCGGGAGAGCGCCGCGCCCCCTGCCAGCGCCCCGAGCACCGCGACGACCGCGCCGGCCTTCGTCAGGAGCCCTGTGATCACCGCCTTGCCCGCGCCCGCCTCCGCGGCCGCGGCCACGGTCCTCGCGGCCACCGTGGCGGCCGACGCCGCCGCGATCCCGCCGCCGAGCCGCAGCTTGAGCTTGCCGCGGATGCGCGCGCGATCCGCGTCCGAAGGCGCCCCCGCCGCGCGCGCCGCGTCGATGATCGCCCTTGCCTCGCGACTGAGCCCTCTCATCGCGCCCTCCACGCGTCCCGCGCGCGCCTCCGCGCGAGGGCCTGCTCGAATTCGCGCCGCGCCGCCCGGAGGCGCCCGTAGACGTTGCTCAGGCCGATCCCGAGCGCCTCCGCGATCTCGGGCGCGGTCAGCTGCTCCAGCTCCGCGAGGACGAAGACCTCGCGCTTCTCCTCCCCCACCTCGTCGAGCAGCTCGTGGAGCGTGCGCAGCGCCTCGCTGTGCTCCGCGTGCTCGTCCGGCGCCGGCCCCCGGGGATCCGCGACCGCCTCGTCGCCCTGCGCGGCCAGCGCCTCGCCCCCGGGGCGCCGCTGCGCCGCGCGGCGGAACGAGCGCGCCACGCGGAGCACGATCCCGAAGAGCCATGTCTTCATGCTCGACCGCGCCTCGAACGCGTGCAGCCGCCGGTGCACGACGAGGAAGACCTCCTGGACGGCGTCGTCCAGGCAGGCGTCGCCCACGCCGAGCCGCCGCAGGCTCCTCCACACGAACGCGAGGTGCTCGTCGTAGATCTCGTCGAAGGAGGGCACGGCCGCTGCCGCCTCGCGGGAAGGGGCGTCTTCCGCGCACCCGGCGCGCGGCTCCTCATCTACATCGGCGGGCCGATGGATCGCGAGGCGCGCGCTGGCGGGGGAGACCATTGGCATGGTGAGTGGCCGGGCGATGGGCCTTCCATACTCAAAAATGGACCTCGACACCCGCGCCGGCGCGCCCGCACACCGCGCTCGGCTCGTGGACCACGCCGACGCGCTCCAGGAAGAAGCGGCTCTGGGCGACGGGCACCGCCACGCCGGCGTCCAGCCGGAGCCCGACCGCGTCGGTCAGCGCCGCGGTCACCGCGCCGCCGGCGCGCGGGGCGAGCCAGAGCGCGCCGCCCTCGTCCGGCGCGCTGACGCCGTACCCCTCGGCGCTCATCTGCCCGATCTCGACCCCGGCGCACGCCGCGACCTCGACGGATCCAGCCGCGCCTTCTGCCCGGCCCCCCGTGGCGAGCAGCACGCCGCACCCCGACAGACCGCCGGTGATCAACGTGAACGTGCCCCCCGCGGTCGGCCGGTCGCGCAGGGGCGTGCGCTGTGACGGGAAGTAAGCCGCGGTCCCGGCGAGCTGGAGCCGCCCGTAGCGGAGGCTCCCCCATGCGTTGATCGAGTACGCCGGCAAGGCGAAGCTCCCGACGTCGCCCCCCGCGCCGAGCCCCGCGGCGACGCGCACCCCGGCCCCGCGCTCGGGGCGTGCCGGCGACGGCAGCGGCGACGGCGACGGCAGCGGCGACGGCGACGGCGACGGCGACGGCAGCGGCGACGGCGACGGCAACGGCGACGGCAGCGGCGACGGCGACGGCAACGGCGACGGCAGCGGCGACGGCAGCGGCGACGGCGACGGCAACGGTGGGGCGCTGCCGGCCGCGCCGGCGGGATCCTGCGGCGGCGCCGCGCGCCGCTCCGCCTGCGCGGCCACCGCCTCGGGATCGAAGCCGAGCGCGACGATCACCGCCGCTGCGCCGGCGAGCGCCTCGCACGAGGGCGCGTGGAGGGTCCGCTCCCCTTCTCCTTCTTCCCCCGCGATCGCCGTGCGCAACGTGAGCTCCCACGTGCCGCCCTCGGCGCGCGCGACCTGCGCGTGCGCCGAGAGCCGCCTGCTGGCGCCCGCGCCGGGCTTCCTGCCCAGGAGCCGCTCCACCTCGGTCAGGACGGCGTCGCCGGAGGGGCACCCGCTCCCGGAGGGTGCCTCCCATCGCAGCGTGATCGGCGCCTCGGCGGGCTGCGCCGCCGCCGCGCCCGCGCCCCAGCAGAGGACCGCGATCGACACCCCGAAGCGCCGGCGCCTCACCATCCGCCACCGTGGAGTCCCATCATCCGCCTTCCCGCTCTCGTGAAGAAAGATCCCGCCGGCGAGGCTCGATCGCTCGCGCCGGGTCCGGCGCCCTCGCCCGGGGGCGGCCTCGGCCCCGCGCCAGGATATATCGCCCGCGCTCCCGCCGCGACTACGGTCCGCCCGGCCGCACCACGCCGCAGGCGATCCGCTGTCCGGCGGCGCCCGCGGGGTCTGTCTGGTAATCGTCGGGCTGCGCGTGCACCACGATCGCCGTCCCGTCGCCCGCGACGAGGCTCCTCGGACCCTCGCCGAGCGTCACGCCGGGCGCGAACGCCTCCACCGGCGCGCGCCCGCCCGCCGGCACGCGGAGGCTCGGCAGATCGCCGAGGTGCGGGCCGCCCTTGCTCCTGAAGCCGTGGGAGGCGCCCGTAGGATTGAAATGGTCTCCCGCGGCCTGGAACGTCGGCGAGCACGCGCCCGTCTCGTGGATGTGGAAGCCGTGCGTGCCGGGGGGCAGGCCGGAGAGATCGCCGCGAATGAGCACCCCCTGCGGCGTCTCGTCGATCGTCAAGGTCCCGACCGTGCGGCCCCCGGGGTCGAGGAGCGTCGCCGTGGCCTTCCTGGCCTGGGCGCTCGAAGCGCCCGCGTAGAGCGCGGCCGCGCCGAGCGCAGCGCCGATCACGAGATGTCGGTGCACCATGGAAACCTCCCGCCTGTGATCGCCCGCGCCGGCGCGCGGCGTCCCCCTCCAGCCTGGAGACGAGTCGGCGGCGGCGGCAGGGGGGGGGCGAAGAGAATCGATGTCCACGAGCGCGCAGAGGATGGGTGTGGACGCCGGCTCCCCCGGCGTGTGCCTGCCCCCCCGGCGGGCCGGCGCCGCTGCGACCTCCCGATGATCCTGACCGCGAGGCCCGTCGCTGGCCTTCCGCCGGCGGCTGATTAAGATCGGGCCAATGGACGTCATGAAGTCGCCCGTCCCGCCCGGTACGAGCCCCTTTCACGTGCGCGGCTCCACGTACGTCGGGGTGCGCTCGTACATCGACGCTCGCGTGCCCGGCGGGCTCTCGGCCGTCCTCCCGCACCTGCCCGACGAGGCGCACCGGGCATTCTCGTCGCAGGTCTTCCTGCCGGTGTCGATGTACGACGCCTTGCCGCTCCGCGCCCTGACCGAGGCGACGGCGCTCGCCGAGGGCTTGCCTTATGCGCAGTCGGTGCGCGGGCGGGCGCGGATCGTGGCGCAGCGGGACATCACCGGGCTCTACAAGCTGTTCTTCAAGGCCGTGTCGCCCGCGAGGGCGGCGGAGCGGCTGCAGCGCGCCGCGCTCCGATATTTCGATTTCGGAGGCGTCGAGATCCTCGAGAAGGCGGCGAGGCGGAGCGTGGTCGTCCACGGCGGCGTGCCGCGCTTCCTCGTGCCCTGGTACGTGCCGATGCTCGAGGGATACACGGCCGTGGTGCTGGAGGTGGCCGGCGGGCGGAGTCCGGCCGTGCGCACCGAGCCTCCGCTGCGGGATGGAGAGCGGGCGGGGATCGAGACGGTATCCCTCCGCATCGAGCTGGCCTGGACGTGAGGAGCGGGTCTGCGCGGAGCCGAGGCCGGGCGCGGGGCCGACGCGAGCGCTCCCCACGGGCCGGCAATTGCGGTAGGTTCGTCCGCCATGCTGCCCGCTGACCCTGTGGTCCCCTGGATCCCCGACCTCGAGCGCGCCCGCGCGGGCGGGCTCGATCTGCCCCTCGACGCGCCGGCCGAGACGCACCGCGTGGCGGCGCTCGTGGTGCACGCGGACATGATGCGGCGCGACGGCTGGGAGGAGGAGACCCTGCTCAGCGAGGCGGCGGCGGACCGGGTCGAGCGGGGGGAGCCGCCGGCGCCGACGTCGCTCGACGCGCAGAGCTACCTGCGGCTCGGGGCCGACCTCGGGCAGGAGCGGTGCTCGATGTGCCCGGATAGGCCGGGCCGGGCGCGCTGCCGCATCTGTCATGGAGTGGGGAGAGTCGATTTCTGGGGCGGCCCCTGCTCGTGCGGCAGCGGATACGTGGCCTGCCCGCAATGCGAGGGCAGCGGGGAGGCGCGCCGGGTGCGGGTGCGATACGTGCGGGATGAGCCCATCCAGCTCCGCGAGATCTACGTGCCGAAGGAGATGGGGTTCGTGCCGGCGCTGTTCCCGTTCGAGGGGAGCTTCGAGCGGACCGTGGGCGCCGCGGCGCCGCCGGAGGCGCTGCGCTGCCATGACCTCCGGCCGCGCGAGGCGGGCGCGAGCGCCTACCGCGGCGGAGGGAAGATCGTGGAGCCCGATTTCCACGGGTACCGGTTCGCGGGGACGGTCGACGTCGCCGTGGAGGCGCTGCGCGCGGCCGCGGCGCGCGGGCGGATCGTGGCGCAGGCGATCCGGGCATACGCGTGGCCATTGCTCTGGCTGCGATATCGATCGCCGGAGTGGGAGGTGGTCCTGTTCGTGGACCCGGGCGGGGCGCCGCAGGTGTTCCAGGGCGCGCCGCCCCCGGCTCATCTCCGGGACGGCTGAGCCCTCGAGGGCGGATCCGGGCGCGGCCTCGGTCTCGGTCTCGGTCTCGGTCCCCGAACGCGCACGGCTTGCAGCATCGCGCAATTCCAGCGCCTCCCCTGCCCCGCCTGCCGCGGTCCGCGTCGGCCATTGCGCGGCCGGCCGCTTGCAAGCGCGGCGCCCATGGCACGTAGACGCACCGTCATCATGGGAGCCGCCGGGCGCGACTTCCACAACTTCAATGTAGCGTTCAGGGACGATCCGGCTGTCGAGGTCGTCGCATTCACGGCGGCGCAGATCCCGGGCATCGGCGGGAGACGATACCCGCCCGAGCTCGCCGGGCCGCTCTATCCGGAGGGGATCCCCATCGAGGACGAGGCCGAGCTCGAGCGGATCTGCGCGGCCCAGGCGGTCCAGCAGGTGGTGTTCGCGTACAGCGACGTGGCGCACGCGACCGTGATGCACCTGGGATCGCGGGCGCTCGCCGCGGGGGCCGATTTCGTGCTGCTGGGGCCGGATCGGACGATGCTGCGATCGAAGCGGCCGGTGGTCGCGATCTCCGCGGTGCGGACGGGGTGCGGGAAATCGCAGACCTCGCGGTGGCTGTCGCGGAGGCTCAGGGCGCGGGGGATGCGCGTGGCGGTGCTCCGGCACCCGATGCCTTATGGAGATCTGCTGAGCGAGCGGGTGCAGCGGTTCGCATCGCGGGCGGACCTCGACGCCGCGCGGTGCACGGCGGAGGAGCGCGAGGAGTACGAGCCGCACCTCGACGCGGGGAACGTCGTGTTCGCGGGCGTCGATTACGCGGCCATCCTCGCGGCCGCGGAGGAGGAGTCGGACATCGTCGTGTGGGACGGGGGGAACAATGATTTCCCGTTCCTCAGGCCGGATCTGCACATCGTGATCGCGGACGCGCTCCGGCCGGATCACATCGCGACGCACCACCCCGGGGAGGCGGTCGTTCGAATGGCGGACGTGGTCGTGGTGAACAAGGTCGACGCGGCGGAGGGCGCGGGGGTGGAGCGGGTGATCGGCGAGGTGCGGGCGGTGAGCCCGCGGGCCGCGATCGTGCGGGCGGCCTCGCCGGTGCGGCTCGCGGATCCGGCCGCGGTGGCGGGGCGGCGGGCGCTCGTGGTGGAGGACGGACCGACGATCACCCACGGGGGAATGGCGTACGGGGCGGGCCACGTGGCGGCGATCGGCGCGGGGGCGGCGGAGATCGTGGATCCTCGGGCCTCGGCGGCGGAGGAGATCCGGGCGGTGTACGCGGCCTATCCGCACATCGGGCGGGTGCTCCCGGCCGTGGGGTACAGCGCGGGGCAGCTCGAGGCGCTGCGGGCGACCATCAACGCCTCGGACGCGGAGGTGGTGGTGTCGGCGAGCCCGATCGATCTGGCGGCGCTCATCGCGATCGACAAGCCGGTCGTGCGGGCTCGTTACGAGCTCGCGGACGCGGGGGAGCCGACGCTCGGAGCCGTCGTCGACGCGGCCCTCGATCGGCTCGCGGCGGCCGGCGGTGCGGCGGCGTGCTGATCGTCGTCGCGCTGGGCGGCAACGCCCTCCTGCGCCGCGGCGAGCCGCTCGAGGCGGAGATCCAGCGCCGGCGCGTCAAGGAGGCGGCCGACGTCCTCGCGGCGGTGGCGCGCGAGCACACGCTGGTCGTGACGCACGGCAACGGACCGCAGGTCGGGCTGCTCGCGCTGCAGGCCGAGGCGTACCGGGGCGTGGCGTCGTACCCGCTCGACGTCCTCGGCGCGCAGAGCGAGGGCATGATCGGGTACCTCATCGAGCAGGAGCTGCAGAACCGCCTGCCGGGGCAGCGGATCGCCACGCTGCTCACGCAGGTGGAGGTGGACCCGGCGGATCCCGCCTTCGGATCGCCCTCGAAACCCATCGGACCGGTGTACTCTGAGCCCGAGGCACGGCGGATCGAGGCCGAGCGTGGGTGGACCATGGCGCGCGACGGAGAGCTCGGATACAGACGGGTCGTTCCCTCTCCGGAGCCGCGGAGGATCCTGGAGCTCGCGACGATCGCGCTGCTCGTGTCGGCCGGGGTGCTCGTCATCTGCGGCGGCGGGGGCGGCATCCCGGTGGTGGTCACGCCGGGGGGCGCGATGGGAGGCGTGGAGGCGGTGATCGACAAGGACCGATCGGCGGCCCTGCTCGCGGCGGGGCTTGGCGCGGACATGCTGGTGATGCTCACGGACGTGGACGCGGTCCGCGTGGGCTGGGGGACGCCCGAGGCGCGCGCGATCCGGGAGACGACGCCGCGCGAGCTCCGGGCGCTCTCGTTCGCGTCGGGCTCGATGGGGCCGAAGGTCGACGCGGCGTGCCGCTTCGTGGAGGCGACGTGGGGCGTCGCGGGGATCGGCGCGCTGGCGCAGGCGCCGGCGATCGTGCGCGGCGAGGCGGGCACGATCGTGCGGCCGGATGCCGGGGGATCGTCATGAGCGGGCCGTCGTGGCCGCCGGCGGGCCCGCGGCCCTCGTCGCAGGACGGATCCGGCCGCGCGCTGCCGCCTCCGGCGCACCGGCCGTACGTGATCGCGACGCCGGCGGCGCAGCGGCGCCTGGAGCCCGTGCCCCTCGGCCGCCCTGTCGCCACGGCGCACAGGTTCGATCCGACGCGGCGGACGAGCGCGCCGATGCTCGACCGGATCCAGCGGCTCGACGACGCGCTCTTCGGACCGCGCGCGATGGCGACGCCGCGCTGGATCCTCTACGACTGCGCGGCGCTGCCGGGCGTGATCACGGGCCTCGGCATGCCCGCCTCGGAGCTCCCCGCGCCGGCGCGCGACAGGCTCGGGCTGCCTGCGGACCGCGACGTGCTCGCGCCGATCTCGCTGGTCCTGGCCACGCCGATGCTCGAGGACGGCGCGTGGCTGCTCTACGGGCTCGGCTGGCTCGACGGCATCGCGCCGGACCTCGGGGCGGTGACGGTGGCGGCGACGCTCGACCTCCTGCGCGCGCGGCGGGTCACCTGCACGCTGCAGTGGGACTCGCCGGAGCTCCGCGTGCTCGCCCGCCACGCGCCGCTCGAGGTCCTCGCCGCGTGGCTGCCCGCGCACGATCACCCGGCTACCTGCGTGCTCCGGTTCGACGTCGGCGCCCCGGAGGACCGCGCGCCCGGCGCCGGGGTGAGCGCGCGCTCCGTCGACGCGGCGAGCGCGGCGTCGCTGGAGTGGCTGCAGGGCGACCTGGAGGCCGGCCGGCGGGTGTGGATCGAGGGCGCGCCGGCGCGGAGCGGCGCGGGCCTGCGCGTCCCGCTGCTGGTCTCCAGCGGGCGCGCGGAGGAGGCGGCGCCGTGAGCCTGCGCGTCGAGAACCCCCGGCTGCTCGATGGGCTCGAGCCCTTCGCGGTCGTGACAACCGGCAACCGCGACCGCCTCGATCTGCGGCCGCTCGGGCTCCCCGTCGCGCCCGACGCGATCCTCGATCCGCTGCGGCGGACCGCGGCGCCGTTCCTCGAGATGCTCGCGCGCCTCGACGCGGCGACGTTCGGCCCCGGGGGGATGCCGATGCCGCGCTGGGCCTTCCTCGACGTGGCGGAGCTGCCCGGCGGCATCGTGGGGCTCGGGCGGCGCGCGGCGGCGGTGCCGGCGGCGGCGCGCGAGCTGCTCGGCGTGCCCGCGGGCTACGAGGGCCTCGTGCCGCTCTCGATGTACATCGCGATGCCGACCGTGGAGCCGGGCGTGTGGGTCGGGCACAACCTGTCGAGCCTGCGCGCGAAGCTGCCCGGCGAGGGGCTCGAGGGGCTCGGCGGCCTGACGAAGGCGGTCGCGCTCGCGGCGCTCCGCGCCCGCGCGCAGATCGGCGTCACGCAGTGGGACAGCGCGGCCCTGCGCATCCACACGCGCATGGGCCCGCTCGCGCTGCTGAGCGCGTGGACGCCGGGCCACCTCACGCCGCACAGCCTGACGTACCGGATCGAGCTCGACGGCGGCGCGCTCCGGAGCCTCGCCGGGGATCCGGGAGCGCGCGCGGCGCGGCTCCCGCCGATGCGCTGGATCGACAGCTCCGATCACGCGGCGATGCGTGCGCTGCAGGATCGCATCGAGGCCGGCGGGCGCCTGTGCGTCGCGGGCCCGCCCGAGCCGATCGAGCCGGGTCGCCAGCGCGTGCCGATCGCCTCGCTGCTCTGAGCCCCGCCGATTTCTTGGGCATCTCCGCGCCTCGCGGCAGACTGGGTTCGGGGCGGAGGGCGCGCTCGCGTGAGGAGCGCGCCCCGGAGCCCCGAGTGTCGACCGACGCCGGAGGTGCGCATGATCGAACGGAGGAGGCGCCGCAGCGCCGTGATGCAGGAGGCCCTGACGCTCTACCTGGAGGCGGCGGCGGCGCGCAGCGGCGCGGCGGCGGCGGCGCTCGCGACGAGCGACGGGCTGCTCCTCAGCGGCGCGGGCGGCGGGCACGACCTCGACGGGCTCGCGGCGCTCGGCGCGGAGCGCGAGCTCCGATCGCCCGGGGATCCGTGGCTCGACGCGCGGATCCAGGCCGCGACCGGCGGCGAGGATCTCCACACCGCGCGCGTGACGGTGCGCGGCGAGCCCTTCTACCTGGCCTCGATCGGCGCGCGGCTCGGCGGGCGGCGCGAGCTCGCCGAGGACCTCGACCGCATCATCGGTCCGCGCCTTTAGTCTCGAGGGCGGGGGGCGCGGCCCCCCCCCCCCCCCGGCCCAACACCCCGGGGGGCCCCCCCCCCCCGGGCCCCCCCGCCCCCCC
>CAYQYG010000368.1:0-9428 GCA_964421485.1 uncultured Polyangiaceae bacterium
CGCCGGCGCGATCAGTCCGGCACCGCGCCTTCGCGCCACCATGATCATTGCGGAAAAGTGCACAAGTCGAGACTAGTACTAGTATTAGCGAGGATCTCGTGCTGCCCTCGTACGACATCGCAGAGATCACGGCCCGCCTCGCCCGCCTGGGCGCCGCGCTCGACTCCGGCTGGACGGGGTTCGGGGCGGAGGGCGCCGGAGGCGACCCGGAGCCCCGAGCGTCGACAGGGTTCGGGGCGGAGGGCGCCGGAGGCGACCCGGAGCCCCGGGCGCCGGCGAAGCGGCAGGCGGCCGTGGCGGCCATCCTGCGGCCCCCGCGCGAGGCGGCCGGCGACGCGGAGATCCTGTTCGTGCGCCGGGCCGAGCGGGAGGGTGATCCGTGGTCGGGTCACATGGCATTCCCCGGCGGGCGTCGCGAACCCGGGGACGCGAGCCTGCTCGCGACGGCGATCCGCGAGACGCGCGAGGAGGTGGGCCTCGACCTGGCCGCGCACGGAGACCTCGTGGCGCGCCTCCCCGACGTGCCCGCGATCGCCCGCGGGGTGCACATCGGGATGATGATCGCGCCCTTCGTGTTCACGCTGCGCGGCGCGCCCGGACTCGCGCTCAATGCGGAGATCGCCGAGGCGCTCTGGGCCCCCGTCGGACCGCTCGCGCGCGGCGAGGGCGCCGGGACGATGCCCTACTCCCACGAGGGCCAATCGCTCGTCCTGCCCTGCCTGAACGTCCGCGGACGCGTGGTCTGGGGCCTGACATATCGAATGCTCCAGACGCTCTTCGACGCGCTGCACGAGGGGTGAGCAGGAGCGGGAACGGCGGCGGAAGCGGCAGCGGCAGCGGAATCGGCGGCGGGAGCGGGCTCGTTCAATAGCGGGCGTTCGCGCGCTCGGCGACGATGCTGCGGGCCTGGGTTCCGTCGGGCCCGCGATGCGCGGCGGCGGTCGCGAAGGTCACGACCCCGGCGACGGCCAGGGCGACGGCGCCCCGCGCGACGGACCAGGCGAGGGCGCGATTCGCGGCCGCGGCGTCGCCGCGGATGACCTTCACGATGCGGTCGGTCGCGCGATAAGGGCCGGTCGAGGGGATCGCGTGCACGGCCGCGCGCTCGCCGATCCCGAGATCGAGGCGCTCGCCGGCCCAGGGGAGCTCGGGCGAGTAGGGGTCGCAGGGGCGCATCGTCTCGAGCTCGGCCGCGGCGCGGCGAGCGCGGAGGAGCCCGGCGAGATCGCGGACGAGGATGCATGCGATGGCCGCGACGGCGGAGAGGCCGAGACCGCGGGAGACCGCGAGGGACGGGCGGGCGCCGCCCGGCAGCGCGCCGGGGAAGATCGTCCATTCGGGGATGGCGGCGAGGGTGCCAAGCGCAATGGCGGTCGCGGCCGCGAGCCAGACCGCGCGGCGATCGGCCGCGTGGAGGAGGGATCCCTCGCGGGCGCGGCCGATCCGGCGGGCGGCGGCGAGCACGGCGAGGAACGCGGGGAGGAACGCAATGGCGCACCAGAGGCCGCTGGCGGCGCCGTCCGCGAGGCCATAATGGGACCAGGTGAGCACCCCGACGAGGGCGCCGCCGGTGAGGCCGGCGGAGGGGACCGCGATGACGGCGGCGAGCAGGGCCTTCCAGCGGGGCCAGCGGAGCGCGGGGGCGAGGGAGAGGCCGAGCGCGAGGGCCAGGACGGGGGTGATGGCGGCGAGCGCGGGGCGGAGGCCGGCGTCGACGTGCAGCGCGCCGGCGCGGAAGAAATCGGCGATCATCCAGCCGCCGGCGAGGCCGACGGCCGCGCAGGGGAGGGCGAGGTGGACGGGGCGCGGCGGAGGCTGGAGGAAGGGGCTCGTCATCGCGTGGCTCCTTGGGGACGCAACGGGGGGGCTCGGGGCGAAGGGCGCGCCACGTGGAGCGCGACCCGGAGCCCCGAACGTCAACCCGGGGCGTCGGCCTTGGACGCCGGACCCCCCGGCGACGTTCCCGGGCGCGAGGAATCACAGGAGAGGCGGAAACGTGCGCTGTCAGGCAGAGAGCGCCTCGAGGCGGTTGCCCGCGGCCTTCCTCTCCAGGATCTGCCCGATCTTCTCGATGATCACGCCGGCCGCCTCCACGGGGGGCAGGCCGCCGGCGTGGATATTGGAGATGACCGTGTATTCGAAGCGGACATCGGGGTTGCCGCTCCAGGCGGCCGCGGCCTCCTGATCGACGCCGGGCTCGAGGCGGTAGGCGAGATAGGCCGAGAGGCTGCGCGAGGCGAGCTCGCCGCCGCCGGGGCGCTCGCCGATGAGCATGAGCACGAGCTTGGCCTCGAGGCGGTCCGCGATGGGCTCGGCGAGCTTCACGCGGCCGTGGGGCGCGAGGATCGGCTGGCCCGTGGTGATCCCGCGCGCCGCCAGGCCGTCCGAGAGCACCGGCCAGAGGTCCGGGAGGTGATGGTGGACCGCCTCGGCGCTGAGCCCGTCCGAGAGCACCACCTGGACGGCCCTCCGCTCGGGCGCGAGCGCGGCCGCGCTCTCCCCGGAGAGCGTCGCGCCGAGATCCGGTGAGCTGAGCTGCGCCTCCTTGCTGCGCGCCTCGGTACGGACGATGCGGGCGGGCACGATCGCGAGGATCTCGTCGATGCGCAGCTCGCTCTGGATCGCCTCGCGCGCGACGGCCTGGTGCATGCGCGCCCTCCGGCCGACCTCCGCCGCCGGGCGGGGGCCGGCGGTCTCGAACCCGAACGCGGCGGGCGTGGCGCGGACGAGCTCGGCGAGCTCCTCGTCGCCCTCGCAGAAGCGCCGCACGTCGCCGAAGCGCGGGCCGCGGATCAGCGCGCCGGACTCGTCGCGCGCGAAGACACCCATCTCGATGGCCCACGCCAGGTACTCGGCGCCGGGCTCGCGGCCGTGGATCTCCCGGAGCGTCTGCACGTCATGGCCGCTCGTGTCGAAGTAGGCCAGCATTCGATCGGTGCCCAGCGCGACGTCCATGTAATAGCTGGCGCCCGCGGCGGCGAGCAGCTCGGTCGCCATCTGCTGCCCTTCGGCGGTGATCTTCGAATGCAGCGTGTAGCAGGGCGCCATGCCCATCGGCAGGCCGAGGTGCTTGCCCATGAAGTGGTCCTGGAGGTTCGAGACGATCATCTCCATGTCGTCGAGGTGCGTCTCCGGGCCGATGAAGCCGGTCACGTTGTTGACCATGAAGGGGTCGTAGCGGCGGGCGAGGGTGTAACAGAGGGCCTCCAGGGTGGCCATGTCGATTCCATTGTGCTTTCCATAGGAGAGCTCGCTCCCCTGCCCCGTCTCGAAATACGTGAACTGCTTCGGCTCGACGGCGAGCGCGGCGAGCGCACCTCGCGCGGCCATGCGGCGGTAGGCGTCGTCGAGCAGGTCGATCGTGATGTCGAACTCCGTGAGGTTGGTCCGCTCGGTGCCGGCGAGGCTCTGGAAGAGGATCTCGACGGGATCGCCGCGGCCCAAGCAGGCGAGCTGGGTCTTGACGTGCGAGAGGACGCAGATCTGCGTGGGGGCGCCGGTGCGCCTGCGGACGCGGTCGAGGTGGCGGAGGATGGCCGAGGTGCTCTCCACGGTGTCGACGGCGGGGTTCACGCCGAGCAATGCGTCGCCGGCGCCGATGGAAAATCCCCAGTAGAGGAGCAGGGTGAGGCCGCGGAGGTCGTCCGTGGGGTGGTTGGGCTGGAGGCGAGAGGAGAGCGTGCCGGGCGCGCCGAGGAGGGTGCGCGCGCGGGTGGGGCGGGAGATCTTGCGGGCGATCAGGACGAGCTCGTGCACGTCGCAGAGCTTGGCCAGGGCCGCGGCCATGACGCCCGTCATGCCGAGGCCCAGGCGGGCGACCTCGCGGCCGGGGACGCGGAGCAGGTGATCCTTGAGCTCCGCGAGCGTGAGGTGCGAGATGGCCGAGAATGCGGCGCGATCGAGGTCATAGCTCGCGCGCATGACGGCGTCGACCTCGCCGCGATCATCGGTGAGCGGGTGATCGTGGAGGTGCTGGAGGGTGAGCGAGGCGAGCGCCTCGCGCGCGGCCTCGCGGACGGCCTCGCTGGGGGCGGCGAGGCCGGCGCGGCGATCGCCGGCCTTGCTGTGATCGGCGGCGCCGAGCAGCGCCTTCAGGCCCCGGAAGCTGACCTCGCGGCCGAGCACCCGGGCGCTGTAGACCTCGTCGGGGCGGGGTGCCGGGACCGGGATGTCGGGGAGCGGGGCGAGGTCTCTCATGGGGCCATCGTCGCCCCGATCGGGAGAAGCGGTCAATTGGACGTGGATCGCCCCCTCCCGCGAGATCGACGCGGTGCCCGCCGCGGATCAGCGCATCCCGTGGAACGAGACAGGGACGATCTGCTCGGTCAGCCTGCCTATCTGGACGAAATGGGCGCCGCGGTCCTCGAGCTCGTCGAGGACCACGAGGTCGAGGGGAGCGGCGCCCCAGCCGGTGACATAGCCGCCGAGGGCCTTCGCGGCGTTCTGATCGACGAGCAGGACGAGCGGGGCGCCCGGCGCGAGGGGGGCGGCGCGGAGGGCGGCCGCGAGGCGGCGGCCGAGATCGCGCACGGGGGCGGCGCCGGTCGCGCCGAGGGTGATCGCCACGGCGCCGCCGCGCGCGCTCCTGCGGACGAGGTCGAGGACGCGCTCGATCTCCTCACCGGCGGACGTCGGGCAGAGGCGGCCGAGGATCGGGAGATCGGAGAGGGGGAGGAGGGCAGGGCGCGGGAGGAAGAGCGTGGAGCCCGAGAGCTGCGTGGAATGACGGAGCAGGCCGAACGCGGTGGCGCGGCCGGCGCCGGGCGGGACCTCCACCGCGGCCGAGAGGACCTTCGAGCGGAGGATGCGGCGCGCGAGCTCGACGCCGAGATCTCCATAATGGCCGGCGGGCGGGAGATCGAGGCCCTTCTGGCCCATGTAGACGAGCTCGCCGACGCCGCCGGAGAAGGTGATCGAGGGCGCCGAGCGCTCCGCTGGAATGGTGAGCGGCGCGTCGACGTGCCGGCGCGCGAGGGGCGCGTCGAATGCGTCGGACCGGCCGAGGACGGCGGCCTCGAGCAGGTCGACCTGATAGCCCACGATGGCCTCGATCTCCTCGGGGAGGAGCAGGTCGCCGGGGCCTCTCCTGATGCCCAGGTGGGCGAGCAGCTCGCGCGCGAGCCCGGAGAGAGATTCGATGCGGGGGGCGCCCGGCGCGAGGGCGACGTGGCGCGCGCCGACGGAGAGGCAGCCGGTCGAGAGGACCTCGCCGGCGAGGCCGAGCGCGAGGTTCGTGGTGCCGCCGCCGACGTCGAGGTTCAGGATCGGCGTGCGAGGCCGCGCGCGCGAGGCGGCCGCGGCGCTGCCCATGAAGGCCATCCACGCCTCGAGGCAGGGGTCCTCGGCGACGGCCATGACGGCGCCGCCGACGCGATCGCGAACCGCCTGCGCGAGCTCGGCGGCGTTGCCGCGGCGCGCGGCGAGGCCGGTGATGATCGCGCCGCCGCCGAACAGGTCCTGGCCGCGCACGCCGGCGGACGCGAGCCAGCCGTCGAGCAGCGCGCGGACGCGCGCGACGTCGATGGCGTCGCCGGCGAAGGGCGTGAGCACGAGCTCGGACCGGAAGCGCTCCTCGACGGCGGCGATCTCGAGGCGGCCCGCGCCGGCGCGCCGGGCGAGCGACGCGTCCGCGACCACGGCGCCGCTCGTCGTGGAGCCGAAATCAAGGCCTATCAGCGTCACCCGAGATCCCATCGCGTCCTCCGCCCGGCCGCCAGGCGACCCGCAGCCCCGGGCGTCAACCCGGCGGCGAGATCGCGGACTCCGCCGGCCAGGCGCAGAGGTCCGCGAGGGGACCGCCGATGATCTCGGGGGGCGTCGAGAGCCGGATGAGCGCCGGCGCGGTGTGCAGGCGCACGCGACCGCGGACCCGCGGGTCGGCCGAGGGGCGCGCGGAGATCGAGCCGGCGAGCGCGCGGGCCACGGCCGCGGCCGCGTCGCCGGCCTCCGGCTCCTCGGCGAGCGGGCGGATCGCGAGGACCATGTTGCCCGTCGCGAGCACGACGACGAACCCTCCGGCGCGGAGCGACTCCTCCGCCAGATCGAGGACGCGGCCGATGTCATCGACCTGCCGCGCGTCGAGCTCGTCACCCGCGGGCGGATCGACGTCGAGCTCCACGTGCACCGCGGCGGTCACTCGCAGCGCCGCGCCGCCCGGGCCCGCGGCGCGGCGGCCCCCCGCCGCGTCCCTGAGCGCGTCGAAGAACGCCTGCGCGGACGGGAACCGGCGATCGGGCGACTTCTCCAGGGCGCGCAGCACCACGGCGTCGATCATCGGGGACACGGGCACCCGGGCGCTCGGGCGCGGCGCGGGCTCCTCGATGTGCCGCCAGGCGAGCTCGATCTCGTCGGCGGACCAGAACGGGTGGTGGCCCGTGAGGAGCCTGTAGAGCAGGATCCCGAGGGCGTAGACGTCGGCGCGCGCGTCGACGGCGCCGCCGAGGATCTGCTCGGGCGCCATCGCCGAGAGCGTGCCGACCGTGCGGCCGACCGTGGTGAAGCCCGAGGCGCTCTCCGGCCCGTCGACGAGCTTGGCGACGCCAAAATCGAGGAGCTTGACCGTGCGCGGCGCGGCCGGCGCGCGGCGCGGCTCGTCCGCGCGCAGCGTGGTGGGGGGGCCGCTCCCCTCGCCGCAGACGAGCACGTTGCTCGCCTTGACGTCGCGGTGGATGACGCCGGCCTGGTGCGCGGCCTCGAGCGCGCCGCAGACCGGCTCGAGCAGATCGGCCGCCTCCTCGGGCGAGACGCGCCCCCGGCGGGCGAGCAGCGCGGAGAGCGGCTCGCCCTCGAGGTACTCCATGACGTAATAGGGCCGCCCGTCCGCGAGCTTGCCGAGATCGCGGATCTCGACGATGCCGGGGTGCCGCAGCAGGCGCACCACGTTGACCTCGCGGACGAAGCGCTCGACGGCCTTGGGCCGCACCGAGAGCGAGGTGTGCATGATCTTGATCGCCGAGATGCCGCCGCCGTCGGCGCGGCGCGCGAGGTACACCGCCCCGAACGCCCCCTCGCCGATCAGGCGCTCGATGACGTGGTCCCCCACCGGCGCCCCCGCGGGCAGCTCCCCGGACACCGGCGGCTCCCCGTCCCGCCCCGACGGGGGCGCTCCGCCCTGCGTGGAGTCTTCGCGCGCGTTCATGCGGCCCATCAATAGCGCAAACGCGCGCGCGCGTCCCACCGTGGACGCGCCGCGCGGCGCATCCACGGTGGGCGCGCCGCGCGCGGCGCGCCGGCACGCCGGTGCCGGAGCCCGCTGTACGCCGGCCTCCAGACCGCACACGCGCACATTTCGGCGGATGGTGCAACGAGGTCCCATCAATCTGCGCGCGGCGCGAGATCTCTCTTTACCGGGAGCGAACGGATCGGATACCTTGACCATTTGAACGAGCGCTGATTTCAGCCGGTGCGGGCTGGCGGGGTCACGGGGGCCTGCCGCAGGCCGCTTCAGGCTGCCCCGAGTCGACCGGAGGCGTGCAAGGGCTGGATGAGGACAGGCACCCCGCCCCGCGGTGCCGCACGACGAAGTGAGCATCACGATGAAGATGAAGCTTCGGTGGGGAGCGCTCGTCGCGCTCGCATCATGCACGGCCCTCGCGGGATGCGCGATGTCCGCGGAGGATCCGGAGGCCGGCGACTACGAGGTCGACCGGCCGACCCTCCAAGGCAACGCGCTCAACGGCAATGCCCTCAATGGCAACGCCCTCAACGGCAACGCCCTGAATGGCAACTCGCTCCACCTCGACGCGTTCGGCTTCGAGACGCTGCACCTCGACGCGCTGAGCTTCGACGCGCTCGAGCCCGAGGCGCAGGCGATGGTGCAGAGCCCGGGGACGCCGGGCGACCTGGCGCGCGAGCTGCTCCGCTACATCGTGAGCTGCGCGTTCGACCCGTCGGAGTCGCTCTCGTTCTCCTGGACCGACAGCGACGGCACGGTCAGGAGCGAGGCGTACGAGGGGCTGCTCGGCCTGACCCCGCAGTGGCTGAACGGCCCGCTCGTGACCTCGGAGGCCCGCTGGATCTCGGCCTGCCTGGCCTCCCGGGTGAACTGGTACGGGGTCTCGGTACTGATCTCGTCACGCGGCAACAACCCGGGGCTGGACGTCACGGACGACGAGCTGGCCCTGTACCCGTTGAAGGAGGGCGCCTTCTGGGGCGACCTTTTCTCGCCGACCCCCGCGGTGTATGCATGTTACGACTCCGGGGGCGTGGACCACGCGCGGGCCCTGCACCGCGACTGCGCGGCGGGGCACGTCAACAGCGAAGGGCAGGTGAGCGAGTGCGGGCCGATCCAGATCGTGGGCGATTGCAACGACGTCTGCAGCCCCGCCCACCCCCTGCATGGGTACCACGCGCACTGCTCCAGCGGACCGGGTGCCCCCGATTCGTCGAGCCGCGTGCTCACCGTCTTTCTCCAGCAGTAGCGCATGGCGGATCGCGGCGCCCTGCGTGACGGGCCCCCCGAGGGCGGCGGCCCGTCGCGGCGCTGCCCCACGTGCGGGCGGCGGACGGCGAGCGTCGATCCGGGGTGCCCCGAGCACGGGCCGATCGGTCCGGGCGAGGCGTCGCGCGAGGCGGCGTCGAGCAGGCCCGAGGAGCTCCCGTCGTTCGGGGAGCTCCGGGCGGCGCGCGTCCTCGGGCGCGGCGGGTTCGGCGTCGTCTACGAGGCCGTGCGCGAGGCGGACGGGGCGCGGCTCGCCGTGAAGCTCGCGCGCGCGGAGGTCGCGGGCGCGGCGCACCGGCTCGAGCGCGAGATCGAGGCGCTGCGCGCGATCGGGCCGCCGACCGTGCCGACCGTGCGCGGCGCGGGCGCCCTCGACGACGGCGCGATGTACGTGGTGATGGACCTCATCGCCGCGCCGACGCTGGCAGCCCGGCTCGCGGCGCGGCCCGGGCCGCTGCCGGCCCCGTACTTCGGCGCGATCGCCGCGGCCGTGGCCTCCGCGGTCGCGGTCGTGCACGCGCGCGGGCGCGTGCACCTCGACCTCAAGCCCGAGAACGTGCTCATCGACGACCTCTTCCGGGTCACGCTCATCGATTTCGGCCTGGGCTCGCCGGCCGAGGACGACGGCCCCGGCGTCGCCGTGGGCACCACCGAGTACATGTCCCCCGAGCAATGCGACGGGCGCCCCGCGCTCGACGCCCGCGCCGACGTCTACGCGCTCGGCGTGCTGTTCTACGAGATGCTCGCGGGGCGGCCGCCGTTCTGGGGCGCCCCCCCCGCGGTGCGCGAGAGCCACCGGACGCGCCGCCCGGTCCCGCCCTCCACGCTCGCGCGGGTCGCGCCGCCGGTCGAGGACGTCGTCCTGCGCTGCCTCGCCAAGCGGCCGGAGGATCGCTTCGAGAGCGCGCGCGCCCTGCACGACGCGCTCACCGCCGCGCTCGCGGCCGCGCGCGACGTGCCGCCGCCCAGCAGCGCCACGTGGGCCGCG
>CAYQYG010000369.1:0-9401 GCA_964421485.1 uncultured Polyangiaceae bacterium
GCTCTTCCGATCTCGGCGCAGGCGCCGGCGCCGGCGGCGTGGACCGCCCCGAGGGCGGCGACGTGGACGAGGGCTGCGGCTGCCGCGCGGCCGGGAGCGACGACACCTCCCTCGCCGCCTGGGCGGCCCTCGCCCTCGGCGCCCTCGCCGCCGCCGCAGCCCGCCGCCGCCGCGGCTGAGCCGCCCCCATCCATTGCACCTCAGGGGAACTCCTGCACCTCGGCCTTCACCCCGGGCGCGCCGCTCACCAGCCCATCCTGGCCGTGCCCGCCGGGCCCCGCCTCGCCCTCGAGCTTGATGGTGACGCTGTCGAGCGGCGGCAGGGGGGCCCCGCGGAAAGCGATGCCAATGGCATGGCCGCCGAGGCCGCCCCCGCCCGGCCCCCCGTCGCCGCCCTTGCCGCCCTTGCCCCCGGCGCAACCATCGTGGAGCGCCGACGCCGCGCCCCTCGATCCGCCGGGCCCCCCGTCCCCGCCCGAGCCGCCGTGCTGACCATGACCGGCGACGCCGCCCTCCCCTCCGCTCCCGACCTTGATCCTCACCGTATCGAGCGTCAGCGTCGCGCCGGCGCTCACGATCCCGATGCTCGATCCGCCGGGCCCGCCGCCCTTGCCGCCCTTGCCGCCGCACCCGCCGGATCCGCCCGATCCGCCGCTCGCGCCGCCGGCCGATGCGATCATGGCGCACTTGCCCGATCCATTGCCGCCCTTTGCCCCGCCCCCGCCGCCGCCGCCCTGCGCCGGCGCGCCCCTCGTCCCTTCCCCGCCGGTCACGCCGGTCACGCCGTCGCCGCTGATCGACCCGAGCCCCGTCGCGCCCGCGCCCGGCGCGCCCGGCGCGCCGTCGGCGCCCGCGGTGCCGGCGGAGCACATGAAGGAGATCTCCCCGACGCCCCCGTTGCTCGCGCCGAGCGGCTCGCCCGGCGAGCCGTCCCCGCCGCTGCTCACCTGGCCCGGCCCCCCTGCCCCTCCGATCGAGTCGTCGCTCGTATCCTCCGGCGTCCCGCAATCGTTCACCGCGTCGCCCCCGGGCGCCACGACGTTGCCCGAGCACGCGTCATTGCCAGGGTTCCCGGCGCTGCCGCCCGTGGCTTCGTCCGCGAACCCGCCGAACACGCCCGTCGCCCCGTCGCCCGCCTCGAACCAGCAGCGCGCGATCTCCGCCTCGATCCCGTCGACCACCATCGCGATCGACGATTTCCCCCACGTCGACTCGTCGTGCGGATCGAAGACCCCCTGCGCCACGATCTCCATGTCCTCGATCCGCGCCACCCCTTCCCCGCCTCGCAGCGTCAGCGGCACCACCCCGAGCGGCGCGGTCAAGATGCCCCCGAACCCGACCCCGAGCCAGCCCCAGCCATATTCCCCGGCGCTCTGGCAGGTCATTCCGCCGTGGATCGTCACGCCCCCGGGCACCACCACGGCCTCCTCGAACTCCTCGGCGCACACGTACACGCGCCCGGTCCCGAGCTGCGCCATCGTGATCGCCCTCGTGATCGTCCGCACCGGCGCCTGCTGCGTGCCTGGATTGGCGTCGTCCCCGAGGGAGCTCGACACGAACACGCCGCACGAGTCCCCGTCGATCCGATCCACCTCGCTCGGCACGCAGCTCACCGGCGCCGAGCCGCCGCCGCCGGCGCTCCCCGCCCCGTCCGGCGCGCACGTCTGCGACCGCTCGCAGCTCGATTGACACCCGCTCGCGCTCGCCCCGCCGGCCCCCACCGCCCCGATCAGCGCCGCCGCCGCCCCCCGCGTCCACCACGCGCTCGCCCTCCGCCGCGTCCCATCGCTCCGATCCATCATGTCGCGCTCTCCCATGGCCTCGCTCCGACCTCGCGCCGGCGTCACCGCGCCGCCCGCGCCTCAGAACCTGCTGCCCACGCTCACTCCGGCGCCGCTCGCGCCCACCCAGGGCGCGGCGCGCAGCGCGGAGCGCTCCTCCCAGGGCATCGGCAGGATCGCGTACGCCACCGTCGCCCCGGCGAGCAGGACCCCCGACGCCCAGAGGACCCCTGCCGCCGTCGTGTAGTCGTCGAGGCGCGACACCGCGGCCCCCAGCACCCGGCAGTCCTCGCTCGTGCTCCGGTAGCACTCCGACGCGCCTCCGCGGCCCACCCGCATCGCGTCCACCGCGTCGCTCCGCCCGTTGGCCAGCAGCGTCGCCAGCAACCCCATGCTCATGGTCACCAGCGCCGCGCTCGATCCGAGCCCGACCACGAACATCGATTTCTCCGGCTCCTCCGGCGGCGGCGGCGGCGGCGGCGCGGGCGGCGGCGGCGGGCGCCTGTCCCCGTAGGCCCGCTTCACGGCCTCCCGCTGCGCCCAGAACTTCTGCGAGCGCCTCTCCACCCACGCCAGCATCTCCGCGTCGTCCGCGTCCGGCGGCGGCGAGCTGAGCGCCACCGTCGACGATTCACCGGCGTAGAACCAGCAGTTCACCGAATCGGCCCAGCGGTCGATGAACGCCTGAAGGACGTGCTGCCCGGGATCGAGGTAGATCGGCCCCGGGAGCGGCGACGGGCCGACCTTCACGTAATCGACCTCCATCGTGGCCCCGGGCACATCCATCGTCAGCCGGATCTCCGCGACGTGCGTGCGCGCCTTGTGGAAGAGCGCCTGCGCGCGCGCCCGCCCCGGCTCGTCCGCCGGCGCCTCGCGCAGATAGAACGACAGGCGCTCGGCCGCGTCGCGGTGCATCCCGAGCTTCGCCTCCACGTGCCCGAGGTCGCGCGCGATGCCGTACTCCTTCTTCAGCCTCCAGATCTCGAGGTAGGCCGCCCGCGCCCCCTTCAGGTCGCCCTTCGCGAAGAGCATGTCCCCCTCGGCGCGCAGCCTGCGCACCCGCTCCGCCACATCGTCCGCCGGCTTCGCGTCCGCCTGCTCCTGCGGCTTCGCGTCCGCCTTCGGCCCGGCCTTCGCATCCGCCCCGGTCCCGGCGCTCGCGCCCGGGCCAGGCGGCTCCGCGCCCGCGACCGGGGACGCGGCGGCGAGCAGCAGCGGGATGGGGATCATCATCAAAGAACGCAGGGCGGGTCGGCGCATGGCGAGCACCTCGATGAACCGTCGATCGGTGTGGTGAGGTCCAGCGGCGGTGACGCCGAAGGACCCAGCCGGCGTCGCGCCGGCCGCTGTGGTCGAGCTGCCCGGTCTCCGGACCCCGCGCTCGACACCTCGCTAATACGCCGATCTCGACAGGTATCCACGAAAAATCGACACCGCCGCCGCGCATGGAACGGCGACTAACCCCTTCCGCGTTGCCGATCGAAATTCTCATTTTTTTTGAGGACCCGGCAGCGTGCGGGGGACCACGCCCGGTCGGCTCGGATGTGGGCCGAGACACGTTCTGCGGCATCGAGAATCAGTCACGACAACTTGTGGCGATCAGGTTCATTGATATCGTATGCGCTCCACGCGCGCCCTCCCAGCCCGCGCCGAGCGCGACCAGGACAGCATCCGTCCTCGTCATAGGGTCATACGAACCACAGGAGCGTCCTGTCTTCGCGCCGGCTGCGGCGGTCTGTCGTTGCGCGCCCGGGTGTTTTCTCGTATCGTCCGGGATTGCTGGCATTCTCGGGAGGGGGACATGCAAGCAGCCACGGTGTCTGTCGTGCATCCGGACGCCCGGGTCGCCGGGCGGGAGGTCGCGGAGGAGCTGCTGCTCGAGCTGCGCGGCGTCCCTCGGGGCGTCCTGGTGTTCATCTCGAGCCAGCTCGATCCCCGGGAGGTGCTGGCGGGTATGACGAGCCGGCTGCCCGGCGACGTCGTGATCGCGGGCTGCTCCAGCTTCGCCGAGATCAACTCCGAAGGGGGGCTGTCCGCCTCGGTCACCGCGATGGGCCTGCGCGGGATCGAGTGCACCTCGTTCGAGGTGGAGAGCCTGCTGCCCGACAGCCGCGCGGCCGGCCGGGCGCTCGCCGCGGAGGTCAAGGCGTTCGATCCCGACCTGCTCATCACCTTCCCCGACGGCATGCAGGGCAGCCCCGCCGATTACGTGCGCGGGCTGCAGGACGTGCTCGGCGCGACGTTCCCCATCGTGGGCGGCGTGGCGGCGGAGCACCTCGCATTCGAGCGCACCCACGAGATCCGGGACCGGAGGGTCTTCTCGGGCGGCGCCGCGGCGCTGGCCCTCCGGGGCACGTCGGCGGTGGCCACGGCCGCGAAGGCGGGGTTCCAGCCCGTGGGGGCGCCGCGCACCGTGACCCGGGTCCAGGGCAAGAACCTCATCCTGGAGCTCGACGGCGAGCCCGCGCTCCGGATCTACAAGGACCTGCTCGGCCACGCCTTCCGGAGCCAGCAGATGATCGGTGTCGAGTTCCCGCTGCTCGTGGTGCTCGACCCGGAGGGCGATTACCTGGACTCCGACGAGCGCGTGAACGTGGTGCGCGTCGTGCGGAAGCTCGACGAGGAGAGCGGCGGGCTCCTGCTCAGCAGCGAGATCAAGGAGGGCATGAAGGTCCGCCTCACCTGCTCGACGAGGGAGGACCTGCTGCGCGCGGCCGCCCAGGCGACGCAGGAGGCGCGGAAGCGGGTCCCGTTCCCCAGCGCGGCGCTGATCTTCGGGTGCGCCGGGCGCAAGCTCATCTTCGGGCCGACGTACCAGGAGGAGCTCCAGCGCGCGCTCGCCGCGATCGACCCGGGCGTGCCGAAGGTCGGGTTCTACACCTACGGAGAGCTGTCGCCCGTGCGCGGCGTCACGGTCTGCCACGACGAGACGTTCACCGTGGTGCTGATCGAGGGCTGATCATGCGCTGCGATCGCTGCATCCTGACCGATGGATCGGGCGCGGACCTGCCGCTCGCTCGATTCCTGGAGGACGTGATCGCCTGCGGCGAGTGCCCGGAGGCGGCGGCGGGGCCCCCGGCGCTCCGGGCCGCGGTGGATCGGCTGCGCGAGTGCGGCCGGGCGCTCCGCAGGGCGGAGAGCAAGCTGCGCCAGCGGGAGAACGAGCTCCACGAGGCGATGGAGGCCGCGGCGCGGCACGAGGCGCGGATGGAGGTCGTGGCGCAGCTCTACCGGCAGAGCACGCGGGAGCTCGAGCCGCAGCTCGCCGTGGTGGAGCGCCAGGCCGAGACCATCCGCGCGCTGTCGGCGCCGATCCTGGAGGTCGCGGAGGGGGTCGTGGCGATGCCGGTCATCGGCGCGCTGGACCGGCAGCGCGCCGGGCTCATCACGGGGGCCCTGCTCGACAGGATCCACGCGCGGGAGACGCACCACGCGATCCTCGATCTGACGGGCCTGGAGGAGGTGGACGCCGGGACCGCGATGATCCTGGTGCGGGTCTGCGCGGCCGTCCGGCTGCTCGGCGCCCAGGTCATCCTGTGCGGGCTGCACGGGCGCGTGGCCCGGGAGCTGGTCGAGCTCGGCGCGGATCTCTCCGGAATGGAGACGCTGCCCACGCTGAAGGAGGCGCTCCGGAGGTGCCGGTGAGCTATCCCTCGAGCGGGCAGCCCTCGAGCTCCGCGGGCGGCAGGAGCTGACGGGCGATATCGCGCGGATCGTCGAGCACCGTGACCCGGAGGATCTCTCCCGACGCGGCGATCTCGAAGCGCTCCGTGCCGGCGTACGAGATCGGCGTGCCCCTGTGGCGGACGTCGATCCGCCAGTCGACCTCGGCGCGGCCGCGGGGGGCGTCGACGCGGACGGCGCGCTCGGTCACGACGACGTCGCGCTCGAAGGTCGCCATGAAGCCGCGGAAGAACACCGAGAGGGCCTGGCGCCCGCGGAATGGCCTGCTGCCGGCGGGGGACTCGATCTCGCCGCAGGCGGCGAAGAGGCCCACCCAGCGGTCGAGGTCCATGCGGCGCATCGCGTCGAAATAGTCGGCGATCACGGCGCGGATGCGGCCCTCGTCGGCCGCCGCGCCGGCGTCCGGCGGCGGCCCGGGCGGCGCGCGCTCGAGATCGCTGACGATGCTCCCGGCGTGGCGGCCGTGCGCGAAGCCGGCGATGACGCCCAGCCGGTGGCGGGCCCGGTCGAGCTCGGGCCAGAGCGGCCGGACGAAGCGCTCGATGAGCGACTCCAGGTCGACGCCGAGCGAGCCGATGCTCTCCGCGCCGAGCGTGCGCGCGGCCAGCTTGTAATGGAGGAACAGGAACGCCGAGAGCCGGCCCTCGAGCGTCGCCAGCGCCTCGATGAAGGTGTGCTCGGCGGGGTGCGCGTCGGGGCGCCGGAAGACCCTCAGGTACGACAGGCCCCGGGCCTTCAGATCGCTGTCCAGCGGCTCGATCAGCCTGCGGCTCGCCGCGAGCGCGGCGACGGTCTGGCGCGACTGCGCGCCGCTGGCGTCCCGCAGGCGCACCCGGAGCGGGTGATAGTCGGCGAGGACCATCGTGTCCAGGATCATGACCGCCTCGGTGAGATAGGCGATGATCGCGGCCGCCTGGCCGGCGGACCGCGCCGCCGAGGGCCAGTCGCGCCTCGCCGCCGCGGCGGAGGACGCCGCGAG
The DNA here is from genome assembly GCA_964421485.1 of uncultured Polyangiaceae bacterium. Classification (GTDB taxonomy): domain Bacteria; phylum Myxococcota_A; class Polyangia; order Polyangiales; family Polyangiaceae; genus CAYQYG01. The sequence continues at coordinate 6,445 of CAYQYG010000369.1, forward strand.
CGCGCGGAGGACGAGGGACATCCAGCACTCCACGCCCTGGTGGGTCGCGGCGAACAGGCGGTCCTCGGCGTTGAACGCGCGGCGCCGGAAGATCTCGGCGACGGCGCGCGGTGATACCCATTCATCGTAGGGCAGCGTGGGGGGCCCCGCGCGAGGGCTCCGCGCCGGGAGGCCGTACGCGGCGCGGAGGCGGCTCACCTCGGGCTCGAGGCCCATCAGGAAGGGGAGCTCCTCGACCGTCGATTCATAGAGATCGGCGCATTGCCGGACGAGCCGCGCGGGGACGCCGAGGGCCGCGGTCCGGGGGGCGAGGTCGCACAGCGGGCGGAGGTTCGTGGCGCTGGACGGGGCCGACGTGCCAGGCGGCGGGGGGGCCGGGGTGAGCAGGTCGCCGAGCAGGCCAATCTGCGCGAGGACGCCGCCCCAGAGGCGGGTGATCCGCTCGCCCGCGCGCGCCGCCGGCCGCCCGTCCCGCGCCGCGTCCGCGATCAAGAGGAAGGACAGCTCCAGCGAGATCAGCGCGGCGCGCAGCGGCTGCTCGTTCTCCCAGGCCGCCTCGCCCGCCCAGAGGGGCGCGAGGTCGTCGAGCGAGATGTAAAGCTCATAGGGGCGGCTGTTCATCGCATGCTCGTATGCATGACAGGATACGTCGAGGATCGCCGGATCCGCACGCACATTCCGCACGGAATGAGCGGTGGCATACCCATGCTCCATCGATTCGTAGGTGACGCAGTCGCTCTGTTCGTGACAGATCGCCGGGCCGGGGGTGGCGTCGATGCAATGCAATCGGGGACGGCCGGGGCGGAGGGCGCGAGCCTCGGGCTCACCGCCCTGCCGGCGCCTCGTCATTTCATGTCATGTCGCATGCGCCGGCGGCGGGCCGAACGTCTTCGCCGCGGCGGGGCCGACGAGCGCGGCGAGGACGCGGTCGGCGCCGGGCTTGTCGAGCGCGTATTGCTCCTCGGGCTCGGCGTGGCAGGAGGAGATCTGGAGGCAGCGGACGCAGCCGGCGCTCGACCGGCAGCCGCCGGAGCAGCGGCGGACGAGGGCGAGGGACCAGCGCACGAGCTGGCGGACGACGTCGACGTCGATGGCGTCGGCGAAGCCCGCGCCGCCGGGGTGGGCGTCCACGAAGGCGATCAGGGCGGCGGGCTCGGCGCCCTCGGAGGAGAGCACGCCGCGGGCGACCTCGAGGTCCTCCTCGGCGTGGTGAATGAAGGCCGGGAGGGTGGCGCGGAAGAGGTGCGTGAGGGCGTGCAGGGTCGGGGCGTCGATGTCGCCGAAGGCGGCGGAGGGCAGGCCGAGGATCGCGGCGCGCGTCGTGTACCGGGCGAGGATGGGCTCGGGATAGAACGCGGCGTCGCGCTCGAAGCCGTCGGGGCCGTGGCGGCGGAGGCCGAGGACCTCCTCGACGATATCGACGGGGACGTGGCGGAGGGTGAAGGGGGCGCCGCCGATGGTGCGGCGGGCGCCGGCGACCTGCGCGCGGCGGCCCCGCCGGCGGGCCTCGTCCGGGGCCTCGAGGTCGCGGCGGTCCTTGCCGGAGCGGCGCTCGACGGGCTGGACCGCGAGGCGGCGGATCTTGCTGGTCGTGAGGGGCCGCTCCTCGCGCTCGCAGGCGATGCGGCCGGCGTCGAGCGCGTCCTGCTGCTCGAGCGGGAGCACGGAGAAGCGGCGGCCCGCGCGGACGAAGATGCGGCCGGGGTAGGCGGCGGAGAGGGCGCGCTCGCGCTCCACGGCGAAGAGGGCGTCGCCGGTGTGGCGGTCGACGACGCGGACGGCGTCGCCGGAGGCGTCGAGCGCGACGGCCGCGTGGAGCTCGGGGCCGGCGGCGAGGTGGAGCCAGGTCGTGTCCCGCAATGCGCCGGAGGCGGGGTCCACCGCGCGGCGGACCATTTCAATGAGGCGCGGGCGCTCGTCGTCGGACGGGGCCGCCATGGCATTCCCGACGGCGAGCCAATCGGCACCGGCACCGGATCCGGAAACGGCACCGGATCCGGATCCGGAAACGGCACCGGATCCGGATCCGGATCCGGATCCGGCATCCGCCTCCGGGGTCCCGCGCAATGCGGCGAGCTCGGCGGTCAGGGCGTCCCTGGAGAAATCGCGCGCGAGCTCGGCCTCGGGCAGCTCGGCCTCGGCGAGGGCGCACCGGAGGTGGGCGCGCTGGACGCGCTCGGCGAGCGGGTCGAGCACGAGCGCGCAGCCGTGCTTGAGGTCGGGGTGGGTCGGGTGCGGGCGCTCCTTGACGAGCAGGGCGGAGAGGGGCTCGAGGTCGGGCTGCCATAGCAGCAGGACCTTGCGCTCGAGGTTGGTCGCGGCGAGCTGCTCCTCGGTGAGCGCGCCGCCTTCGGCCTGGCCGCCCTCGTCCTCGCCCTCGCCGCCTTCGGCCGGCTCCTCCTCGGGGGCCTTCGGGGCGGCGGCGCGGCCGACGCGCTCGCCGGCGCCGAGGGCGGCGACGCGGGCCTCGGGGACGGCGCCGGTGCGGAAGCCGAGGTGCGAGGTGAGGTGGGGGAGCGCGGCGTAGCGGGCCGCGGAGGCGCGGGCGATGACCACGGTGGCGCCGGCGAGCGCGTCGCTCTGCGCGGCGCCGGTCGTGCCGTCGGCGAAGGAGCGGCCCCGGGTCGCGACGCCGCGGGCGAGCATGCGCTCGTTGGCGCGGGCGACGTCGGTCGCGGCGAGCACGCCCTCGTAGCCGTAGAGCTCGGCGGCGAAGCCGTGCGCGAGGGCCTCGGCGAGGGCGTGCACGGCGGGGTGGAGATCGCTCTGCGCGTTGTGCGCGGGCAGGACGAAGCTCACGCGGTCGGGCTGCGGGGCGCCGTCGACCTCGGGGCCGAGCACGAGGAAGGGGCGGCCGGCGAGGCGCTCGGCGAACGGGCCGAGGTCGCGGAAGCAGGGGTCGGCGGTGGCGGCGAAGCGGACGCGCTCGCCGGCGGCGGGGCGCGGCGGGGCCTCGG
>CAYQYG010000370.1:0-9392 GCA_964421485.1 uncultured Polyangiaceae bacterium
CGGGGGGTTCGGGGGCGCAGCGCGCTTGCGCGCGGAGCCCCCGAGCGTGGACCGAATCCCGGCCCCGGAGGTGCGGACCCTCGCGCTCCCCGGGGCCGGACGTGGTCGCTCACCCAGAGCTCGGGATCCACCAAACCCCGGCGCAACCTCTGGCGAGCGGCACTAGAACCTGCGGCGGCGCAGGTCGGCGATCTCATCCTTCGCGAGGAGCTTCATCTTCTTGAGCTCCGCGGCCTCGATCTGCTCGGCAGGCGTCAGGTACGCATGCCGGCCGAGCTCCTTCAGCCGCGCGTCGAGCTCCCGGTGGCGCGCCTCGACCAGGCTCAGCCGCTGCTCGGTGCCGACGTCCACCACGCGGGGAGAGATGACCTGTTGCTTCATGTACCCACCTCCAGGGGCTCCGCTCGAGGGGAGCCCATGAGTCCGGGGGCCCAGCATCGCGAGGCCCCTTCCGATTCGGAAGCGGCGGCTGCCGGCTCGTCGCGGGCAGGCCGCAGCGTCGAGGCACCATGAGGGTACCTGATGACGACAGCCCGATGCAGGGATTTTCGCCGTCACGCCGAGCCTGAACGTTCGTCCTTCAGCGTGGAAAGTGCGCCGTTTTGGCTGGACGATCGGAGTAGGGGTCGCCCTTCGCCACGGACCCTGCACGCACGGAACAACCGGCGTCCAGAGGGTATCCTTCCCTCGATGCGCTTCGAACCCTTCGCCGCTCGCCGCGTCCGCGCGCGGCGCCTCGCGGCCCTCGCGGGGCTCGCCCTCCTGATCGGCGGCTGCGCGGCCGCGCCCGCCGCGCGCCGCGTGAGCACGGGCGCGCGCGCGCCCGCCGCGGAGACCCCTGGCTCGCGCCCGGTCGAGCTCGCGCCGGTCGTGGTCTCGCCCTACTCGGACGCGGAGCTCGCGGCCGAGTTCGAGCGCGCGCGGACCCTCCTGCTCGCGGACAAGGCGCGCGAGGCGGCCGAGATCTTCGACCGGCTCGTCCGCCTCGCGCCCGACGGAGCGGTCGCGCCGCCGAGCCTGCTCAACGCGGGCATCGCGCGCGAGGAGCTCGGCGATCGCGCGGCCGCGGCGGAGCGCTTTCGCGAGCTCCTCGCGCGCTTCCCGGACCACCCTGCGGCGCGCGGCGCGCTCTTCCGCCTCGCGCGCGCGTCGGCGTACCTCGAGCGCTGGGCCGACCTCGTCGAGGTCGCCGATCGCGCGCTCCTCCGCCGGGATCTCAGCGTGCTCGAGGCGGTCGAGCTCCGCGGCGCGCGCGCCCTCGGCCTCGTCGAGATGGACCGGGTCGACGACGCCGCGCGCGAGATCGGGCTCGCGCGGGACCTCATCGAGGAGCACCGGCTCGGCGAGGCCGGCAAGCCGCCGATCGAGCTCGCGCAGGTGAGCTTCGCGCTCGGCGAGGTGCGGCGGCGGCGCAGCGAGGCGATCACCTTCTCGCCGTTGCCGCCCGACTTCGCCGACGCCCTGGAGCGGCGCTGCCAGGGCCTGCTCGACGCGCAGGGCGCGTACACCGACGCCATGCGCAGCCTCGACGCCCACTGGTCCGCGATGGCCGGCTACCGCATCGGCACGCTCTACCAGCGGCTCCACCACGACGTCATGCGCATCCCGCCGCCCGCAGGCGCCGGCACGCTGCGCAAGAAGCAGCTCTTCGAGGGCGCGATGCGGCTCCGCTACCGCGTCCTGCTCGAGAAGGGGAAGAAGATGATCGACGGCACGATCGCGCTCGCCGAGCGCACCGGCGAGGCCTCGGGCTGGATCGCCCGGGCGCGCGAGGCGCAGCGCGAGATCGACCTCGCGCTCGCCGACGAGCAGGCCGCGCTGGCCAGGCTGCCCTTCACCGAGGCCGAGCTCTCGGCCGCGCTCGACGCGCTGAAGAAGCCGTAGCGCCGCGCTACCAGCCGAGCCGCTCGCCGACGTAGTGGGCGAGCATCCTCCGCCACCAGACCGGATCGTGATCGACGTCCGGGCCCCACACGTCGAGGTCGTGGGGGATGCCCTTCCTCGCGAGCACGCGCGACAGCTGCTCGGATCGCTCCGGCGCCTCGCCCCGCCCGCGCCCCACGATCAGGTGGATCTGCGTGCGCTCGCGCAGGAGATCGAGCGCCTCCTCGTCGTGCAGGTTCGAGACGTAGGCGACCGGGTTGTTGAAGTAGACGTCCTCGTCCCAGTACCCGCGGGTGAGCTCCGGCTCGAGGTCGTAGAACCCGCTCATCGCGATCAGCGCGCCGAAGAGGTCCGGCCTGCGGAAGAGCTGGTTCGCCGCGTGGAACGCGCCGAAGCCCGCGCCCGCGACCGCGATCCGCGCGTCCGGCGCGCCCGTCACGCGCCGGATGTACGGGACGACCTCGTCCTCCACGTAGGCCGCGTAGAGCGCCTGCCGCCGCGCCGCCTCCGGGGGCGGGACCTCGGGGTTCATCCACGCGTGGCGGTTGATGCTCTCGGCGCTGAAGGCGTGGCACCTGCCCGCGAACAGGTGCGGCTCGATCGCCTGGATCAGGCGGATGCGCTCGACCTCGAGGCAGTCGCCCTGGCCGACGGGGAAGATCAGCAGCGGGTGGCCTCGATCGCCGTAGCTGGCGATCGGCATCTCGAGCCCGAGGTGCGGGCTACGCCAGCTGGAGAGGTGACGCGGCAGCGCAGGATCGACGTACACGTGGTGGGGGAGGACAGCCGGGCGCGGGCCCGATCAGTTGTTGGGGGGCACGCAGCCGAAGAGGACGTTGAGCTGCGCCTCGTGGTCGTTCTGCACCGCGGTGCAGGACCCCGGGCAGAGGATGATCTTCGTCGGGTTCGCGTTGTTGTCGTAGTACCAGCCCGGACCGGCCCCGCAGTCCCCGACGTCCGATGCCTTGGGGATCTCCGAGGCGGTCCCGTCGCCCGCGGTGAACTGCACGGAGACCAGGTTGAAATCGAGGTCCTCGCCGTCGGGCGGCGGCGGGATCAGGAACTCGCAGGCCAGCGCGGACGCGCGGATCTCCGCCATCTTCTGCGAGAAGGCGCTGACGTCGCTCGTGACGTCGTAGGCCGCGTTCGTCCCGCCCGCGGAGGCGATCTGGTTCAGGTTGGCGAGGCTCGCGCCGCTGATCGCGATGACGTAGGTCTGCACGCCGTTGTAGTTGAGCGCGCTCGCCGCGAGGCCCGCGATGACGGGGATCTGGTTCTCGTTGCCGGGGCAGCTGTTGGGATCGCCGTCGCTGGCGAAGACCACGATGACCTTGTGGGTCGGGTTCGCGTCCTGGTACGCCGTCGCCGCGAAGAGCACGCCCTTCAGCGCGCCGTACATCGGCGTGCTCCCACCCAGCGGATCCTCGGCGGCGATCGAGGCGTGCAGCGCGGGCGCGTTCATCGGCAGCTCGCCGATCGGCACCGCGAGGTCGTCGTAGAGGGTGTAGTCGCAGTCGTCGAGCCCGCCCAGGTTCGCGACCGGGAAGTACGCGATGCCGACGTTGAGCCCCGCCGACGCGGGATCGTCGATGAACGTGTCGAGGGCGGCCGTCGAGCCGTTCCAGTTCGAGCCGCTCATGCTGCCCGAGCGATCGAGCAGGATGATGATGTCGAGCGGCAGGAGCTCGGCGGCGGCGCTCGTCGCCGCGCACGCCGCGTCGTTGTTGAACCCGCCCTGACCGGTGCTGCCGCCGAAGTTGAACCCGCCGCCGCCCCCGTCGGATCCGGTCGTGGTCGAGCTGTTGCCGCCGCCGCCGCCGGTCCCGGACGTGGTGGTGCCCGTGGTGGTACCGGAGGGCGAGGAGTCCTCCGCCGCGGAGCACCCCCATGCGGCGAGGATCCATCCGGCGGTCGCGACCAGCGGGGCAAGAAAACGAAGCGATCGAAGGGACATTCTGCGCTCCTCTGAGGTCAAACGCCGCCGTGGCCGCGGGCAGGCTCTCCGGCGTCGAGGTGTGGTTGCCTGTGGAGGGGAAGCCGGACCTGGAGGCCGGTGACTCATCCTACCGCATTCTTGCCCTCAAGGGGCGACAGGTACGAGCCGTTCTTGCTATGGTCCCGGTCCGGACCGGTGCCCGTCCCCGGCTGGGTCCACGCTCCGGACGCTCCTGGCGTCCCTGGGTCGTGGAGCGGCCTGGCCGCGTCCCCGATGAAGGGGGCGCGGGCGCGCCTCATCTGGCCGCGGTCGCGACCGCGGCGGCCGTCATTCCTGACTACTTCGAGCGAGGGCGATGATGACGAGGTGGATTGCATGGGGATGCGCGGCCGCGAGCGCGGCGGCGCTGGGATGCTCGACCGCGACGGTGGCCGATGGCGTCGGGGGCAGCGACGGCGCCGGCAGCTCGACGTCCAGCCAGGGCGGCGGCTCGACCACGACGACCGGCGGCGGCGGCGAGGGGGGCTCCACGGACCCCGGCCCCTGCGGCATCGACTGCTCGACGATCCAGACCCCGCAGTGCCTGGTTGGACAGTGCGACGCGTCCACGGGCAGCTGCGTCGTGGTCCCTGCCCAGGGCGGCGAGCCCTGCGACGACGGGTTGTTCTGCACGGTCGGCGAGACCTGCCACAACGGGCTGTGCCAGGGCGGCGTCGAGAACGACTGCGGGCTGGAGCTCGACGACTGCCACGTGACCGTCTGCGCCGAGTCGACCAACAGCTGCTCGCTCCAGAGCAAGGCGAACGGCGCGGCGTGCGCCGGCGACGACCTCTGCACCGTCAACTCGACCTGCCAGAACGGCCTGTGCGTCGGCGTCCCGAAGGACTGCTTCTTTTACCCGGTCCCCGACTCCTGCCACGTGGGCCAGTGCGATCCGGCCACCGGCGACTGCGTGGCCGCGCCCGGCAACGAGGGCGTCGCCTGCACCGACTCCGGCGACCTCTGCATGATCAACAAGACCTGCCAGAGCGGCCTCTGCGACGGCGGGACGCCGAAGAACTGCAGCGCGTTCACGAACGGCTGCAACGACGGCGTGTGCGATCCCGGCACGGGCCTGTGCTACGGCCAGCCGATCCCGCCCGGCGGCAGCTGCGCCGACGCGACCGATGAGTGCAACACCGGCATCTGCGCGGACGACGGCACCTGCGTCCCGGTGCCGACGCCGGGGGTGCAGTGCGTGTCCGCCACGAACGCGTGCAACATCGGCTACTGCAGCCCTGCCGGCAGCTGCGTCCCGCAGCCCACGAACGACGGCGGCGCCTGCAACGACGGCAACTCGTGCACCCAGGGCGAGACCTGCCTCGCCGGCGCCTGCCAGGGCGGCCAGGTCGGCAGCTACGTCGTGTATTTCACCGAGACCTTCGCCAGCAACGCGGCCGGCTGGACGCTGGACACGGAGTGGCAGATCGGCTCCGCGACGGCCTCTGTGGGCGGCGCTGTCGGCAACCAGGATCCGGCGGCGGACCACACGGCGACGAGCGACAACGGCATCGCCGGGGTCGTGATCGGCGGCTACCCCGCGAAGGTGCTGCACGGCTATTACTACCTGACGAGCCCGCCCATCAACACGAACGTCCAGGGCCCCGTGTACCTGGAGTACTGGCGCTGGCTGAACAGCGATTACACGCCGTACATGAACAACGTGATCGAGGTCTGGAACGGCTCGTCCTGGGTCCAGATCTGGCAATCCGGCCCGTCGCCCGCGATCCACGACGCGGCGTGGGGCAAGTTCAGCTACGACCTCACGGCCTACAAGAACCCCGCGATGCAGGTGCGATGGGGCTTCAACATCGGGTCCAGCGGCGTCTTCACGGTCTCCAGCTGGAACATCGATGACGTCGTGATCGCCAACGCGGTCTGCAACTAGCCTCGACCTGTGCAATCCATCTCCGTCGCCTCGGACGATATCCATGTCTACTGGGCGAATCTCGGGGGCGGGGTCGTTCAGCGGCGCTCGACGATCGGATCGAGCGCGGCGGCGACCTCCCGGGCGACGGAGTCCGGATCGCCGCCGCCGTCGATGTGCACCAGGCGGTCGCCGGGCACGAGGTCCTCGGCGCGGCGGTAGGTCGCGGCGAGGCGGGCCTGGAGGGCCTCGTCGTCGAAGAGCTCGTGCGCGCCGCCGCGGCCGCGCCGGCGCTGCGCGGCGACCTCGGCCGCGACGTCGAGCACCAGCGTGACGTCGGGGCGGCGCGCGAAGCGGTTGAGCTCGCGGATCCACGCGAGCATCGCGCCGGCGTCCCGGCCGTCGTCGAGCGCCGTGGTGGCCTGGTAGGTCAGGCTCGAGAGGTCATAGCGATCCGAGATCACCACGTAGCCGTCGCGCAGGAGCGGCATGATCTCGGAGGCGATGTGATCCAGCCGATCGGCGGCGAAGAGCAGCGCCATCGTCTGGGCCTGGTGCGACGCCGGCATCGCCAGGCGGTGCGTGAGCACCAGGCGGACCAGCGAGCCGAGCGGGCCGGTGCTCGGCTCGCGCGTCACGTGCACGAGGCGCCGCTTCGCCCGGAGGTGCGCGGCGTAGCGCTCCGCCTGCGTCGTCGTGCCCGCGCCGTCGATACCCTCGAAGACGATCAGGATACCGTTCGTCACGTCGCCCACGCTCCGCGGCGGCACCGAGCTCTGCGTCGAACCCTTGCCTCCCATCATCGCTGCCTCCTCGCCTCGTCCGGCGCGGCGTCCTCGCCGAGCACCACGTTATCGATCAGGCGCGCCCCGCCGAGCCGGATCGCGAGCGCCAGGAGCGCGCGCTCGCCCGCGGCCTCGTCCGGCCCGAGCACCCGCAGCGTGTCGGGGTCCGCGACGTCGATGTAATCGATCGAGTCGGCGATCGGGGCGACGCTGTCCCTCGCGAGCTCGACGAGCGCGCCGGCGCGGCGCTCCCCGGCCGCGAACGCGCGGCCGGCGCGGCCGAGCCCGCGCGGGATCGCGGCCGCGGCGCGCCGGGCCTCGGGCGACAGGTACGCGTTGCGCGACGACATCGCCAGGCCGTCGGCCTCGCGCACCGTCGCCGCCCCGACGACCTCGACCGGGAAGAACAGGTCCCGCGCCATCCGCCGGATCACCTGGAGCTGCTGGTAGTCCTTGCGCCCGAACACCGCCACGCACGGCCCCGCGAGCGCGAAGAGCTTGGCCACGACGGTCGCGACGCCCTCGAAGTGGCCGGGCCGGTGCGCGCCGCAGAGCGGGGCGGCCGTGGCGTCCACGCGCACGCGCGCCTCGTCGCCGGGCGGGTACATCGCGCCGGCCTCGGGCGCGAAGACCCCCGCCGCGCCGGCCGAGGCGCAGGCCTCGACGTCCCGGTCCAGCGTGCGCGGGTAGCGCGCCAGGTCCTCGCTCGGCCCGAACTGCGTCGGGTTCACGAACACGCTGACCGCGACGAAATCGGCGCGGCGCCGCGCCTCCTCGACCAGCGACACATGGCCCGCGTGCAGCGCGCCCATCGTCGGCACGAGGCCCACCCGCGCGCCCCCCGCCCGCGCGAGGTCGCACGCCCGCCGGAATGCCTCCGGGTCCGTCCAGAGATCCATGGGGGCGGACGGTACCAGACCTGCGCTAAAGTCGAGCCCCCCACGATGCCCGACGTCACCCCCACCCCCGAGCCCGTCATCGCCAGCACCTCCGCGGGGCCGGTGTCCTCCTCTTCCTCCTTCCCCTCCTCCTCCGCCGCGCTCTCCGTGGGCGGCGGGATCTCCATCGACGGCGACCCGGCTCACTACCTGAACCGCGAGCTCTCCTGGCTGGAGTTCAACGCGCGCGTGCTGGCCGAGGCCGCGTCGCCCGAGGTCCCGCTGTTCGAGCGGGTGAAGTTCCTGGGGATCTTCTTCTCCAACCTCGACGAGTTCTTCATGGTCCGCGTCGCCGGCCTCCAGGCGCAGACGCTCCGGACCATCACCGACCTGCCGCCGGACGGCCTCACGCCGCACGAGCAGCTCCTCGCGATCAGCGCCCGCGCCCACACCCTGGTCGAGAGCGCCTACCGGCTCTGGAACCACGAGATCCTGCCGGCGCTCCGGCGCGCGGGCATCGTGCTCGTCCGCCCGGAGGAGCTCGCCGCCGCGGAGCTCGCCGCGCTCGACGAGCGCTTCCGGACCGACATCTTCCCGATCCTGACGCCGCTCGCGATCGATCCGGGCCACCCGTTCCCGCACCTGCGCAACAAGACGATCAACCTCGGGATCATGTTCTCGCGCGAGCACGAGGCGCAGAACCCCGGCTTCGGCGTGATCCAGGTGCCCGCGATGCTGAGCCGCCTGATCCGGGTCCGCGTCGAGGGCGCGACGAGGGCCTTCGTGCTGCTCGAGGACGTGATCGCGCGGCACGTGAAGGAGTTCTTCCCGCAGGCGCGCCTCCGCGGGACCTACCCGTTCCGGGTGACGCGCAACTGGGACCTGGAGATCGACGAGGAGGAGGGCGAGGACCTGCTCGAGACGATCCAGGCCGAGCTCCGCCGCCGCGATCGCGGCAACGCGGTGCGCGTGGAGATCGGGGCCGGCGAGGGCGTCGACGCGTCGGTGCAGCGCCTCTGCCGCGCGCTCCACATCGATCAGCGGCTCGACGTGTACCGGGTCTCGGGGCCGCTGCACATCGCCGACCTCCTCGGGATCGTGGGCGACGACGAGCGCCGCGACATGCGGGACGAGCCGTTCACGCCGCAGGTGCCGCTGGCCTTCCGCGACGTGGACGACATCTTCGCCGTGATCCGCGAGCGCGACGTGCTGCTGCACCACCCGTACGAGTCGTTCGACCCCGTGGTGGAGTTCGTGGCGCGCGCGGCCGACGATCCGAACGTGCTGGCGATCAAGCAGACGCTCTACCGGACGGGCGGCGACTCGCCGATCCTGAAGGCGCTCGCGCGCGCCGCGGAGACGGGCAAGCAGGTGACGGCGATCGTCGAGCTGAAGGCGCGGTTCGACGAGGCGAGCAACATCCAGTGGGCGAGGACGCTGGAGCAGAGCGGGGTGCAGGTGATCTACGGCCTCCTGGGCCTGAAGACGCACGCGAAGGCGCTGCTCGTGGTGCGGCGCGAGAAGGACAAGCTGCGCCGCTACGTGCACCTGTCGACCGGCAACTACAACCCGCAGACGGCGCGGATCTACACGGACCTCGGCCTGCTCACCGCGAACCGGGAGATCGGCGAGGACGTGACGAGCCTGTTCAACCTGCTGACGGGCTACAGCGCGCCGCCGCGGTGGAACCGGCTGGTGGTGGCGCCGCTCGGGCTGCACGAGGCGGTGCTCGGCCTGATCGCGCGCGAGGCGGCGCACGCGCGCGCGGGGCGTAAGGCGGAGATCGTGGCGCAGATGAACGCGCTGGTGGACGTCGACGTGATCGACGCGCTCTACGCGGCGTCGCAGGCGGGGGTGGACGTCAAGCTGGCGGTGCGCGGGGTGTGCTGCCTGCGGCCGGGGATCCCGGGGCTCTCGGACCGGATCCAGGTCCGGGCGATGATCGATCGCTTCCTCGAGCACGAGCGGCTGTTCCGGTTCGCGAACGGGGGGAGCGCGGAGGT
>CAYQYG010000371.1:0-3800 GCA_964421485.1 uncultured Polyangiaceae bacterium
CGCGCGCCGCCTACGCCGCATTGCACCGCGGCGTCACGGGGCGGTTCTGGACCGGCTACTTCGATGGATACCCCGAGCGCCAGGCCGACGCCCTCGGCGGCATCACGCCGGAGGAGCGGCGGGCCGCGATCGCCCGTGCGATCGCGGAGGCCGATCCGGTGCGGCGCGCGCCGTCAGGCGCCCCGCGACCTCCTCCGGCGTGACCGCCGCCGCAGCCCCCCTCACCGGAGGAGCGCCTCGAGCACCAGCTCCAGCGCCGCCCTCACGGTCGCTCTCCGCACCTCCTCCCGCCCCGCGTCCCCGAACGCCAACGCCCTGTGAGTCTCGGCCCCGCCGAGCACCGCGCACCCCACGTGCACCGTCCCCGCCGCCGTCCCGTCCCCGCTCGGGCCGGGCCCCGCCACGCCGGTCACCGCCACCGCCACCGCCCGCTCCCGAGGCGCGTGCCGCAGGGCACCCCGGGCCATCGCCCGGGCCACCTCCTCGCTCACGACCCCCCGCGCCGCGATCAGCCCGGCGTCCACCCCCAGCAGCGAGGTCTTCAGCTCCGAAGCGTACGTCACGAGCCCCCCCGCCAGCACCCGGCTCGAGCCCGGCACCGAGCTCAATGTCGCCGAGATGAGCCCGCCCGTCAGCGACTCCGCCGTGAGCAGCGCCATCCCGCGCGCCTCGCACGCCTCCAGCACCCGCCTCGCCAGCGCCTCCAGATCGGAGCCTTCCATCAGCCCGCCTCCTCCATCATCAGACACCTGGAATGAAATGGCAGCGACCTCATCAGGTGCTCGTCCGCCCACCACCACGTGTGCGCCGACTCCGGGCCCATGGTGGGATCCTCCGCCGCGTTCTCGATCCCGGATCGCTCCAGGAACTCCCGCATCCGCCACCCGTTCTCCTCCGGGGCGCGCTCCGCCGCGTAATGGATCATCGCCGGCGGGAGCCGGAAATCCCCCCGCGCCACCACGTCCAGCGCGTTCGTCGCCCGGAACGCCTCCTCGTCCGGCGGGAAGCCATAGAGGTGCGGGAACCAGTCGAACCGCAGATCGCTCGGGGTGTCGGGCGTGATCTCCGGGTTGTCGAACTCGAAATGCAAGAGGGCGCCGTCGTAGCACCCGCAGCTCGCGAACAGGTCCGGCCGCCGCAGCGCGTGCTGGATGGCCGCCGCGCCGCCGAGCGAGAAGCCGTCGATCGACACGGGGCCCTCCGCCACGATGCCCGATTCGAATGCGCGGGGCAGCACCTCGAGGTCGAGGAAATCGTCCATCCGGCACGTGCCGAGGTAGCTCCGGTCGTCGATCAGGTCGGGCCGCAGCGCGGTCCCGTAGGACGCGAACGCCGTCATGCTCCGGTTCGCCGTCCTCGGCAGGATGAACGCCAGCGGCGCGCAGAGCCCCGCGGCGATCAGCGCCTCCGCGATCGGGAGCAGGCTCCGCCCGCGCCGGGTCCCGTCCTGGTGCTCCATGAGCCACTCCTCGGGCGCCCCGCGGAAGAGGACCACCGCGGGCAGGGGAAATTCGATCCCGTCGGGGGCCGCGATCAGGAAATAGGTCGAGGTCTCGAGGACCTTCGAACGGAACGCGACCTTGTGGATCATGCGGCCTCCGGCGCCGCGCGGAGCATAGACCCCGGGGCGCTCGCGGGTCGAGCCCCCTCCAGCGTCGCGCCGGCCGGCCTCGGTCGCCGCCTCCTCGCGAAATCTCTCCGGCGTCGCGGCGCTCGGGCTAGGTTTCGCGGCCGTGGCGGACGACGGGCTCACGTGCGACGCGCTGACGGGCGACTTCCGGATCTTGCAGCGGAGGCGGGGGCACCGGTTCTCGCTGGATGACCTCGCGACCGCGTGGGTCGCCGTGGGGGCGCGGCCCGGGGCGCGGACGGTGCTGGACCTGGGGTGCGGGGTCGGATCGGTGCTGCTGATGGTGGCGTGGCGGCTGCGGGGGGCGCGGATGTTCGGGGTCGAGGCGCAGGAGGGGTCGGCAGGGCTGGCGCGGCGGAGCGCGGCGCTGAACGGGCTCGAGGGGCGGGTGGAGATCGCGTGCGGGGATCTGCGGGAGATCGTGCGCGAGGGGGCCTATCCGGCGTGCGATCTCGTGACCGGCACGCCGCCGTATCTGCCGCAGGGGACCGCGATCGCTTCGCCGGATCCGCAGCGCGCGGCGGCGCGGATCGAGCTGCGCGGAGGGGTGGAGGACTACTTGCTCGCGGCGGCGCGCGCGGTCGGGCCAGGGGGGCGGGTGGTGGTCTGCGCGGACGGGCGGCGGCCGGATCGCGCGCTCGAGGGGGGGAGGGCGGCGGGGCTCGCGGCGCTCCGGCGGGTGGACGTGATCGCGCGGGCGGGCGCGGCGGGGCCGCTGCTCTCGGTGTGGACCTTCGCGCGGGCAGGGGAGGGCGGAGGGGGCCTCGAGCACGAGGCCGTGGCGATGCGCGACGAGCGGGGCGCGCGGACCGAGGCGAGCCGCGCGATGCGGCGGGAGTTCGGGCTCGACGCGGGGTGACGGCGCGCGCGGGGGCGCTATCGCCGGGGAGGGGAGGGCTCCTCCGGGGCGGAGGGATCGAGCGCGCGCTTGCACGCGTCGAGGATGCCGGTGAAGGCGGCCCGCACGGCGGGCTCGGGCAGGGCGGCGAGGGCCGCGGCGCGGCGGAGGATGGCCTCCTCGCGCGCGGGGTCGAGCAGCGCGGCGCCGCGGGCGGCCTTGAGCGCCGCGGCCTCGCGCACGAGGGCGGCGCGTTGCTCGAGCAGGCGCACGAGGCGCTCGTCGATCTCGTCGATGCGGGCGCGGATCGCGTCGAGCTCCGGGGTCACGCCTGGATCACCCGGAGGGAGCCGCGCACGACGCCGTAGCCGCCCCCGGCGCGGAGGCCGCGCGCGAGGTCGGCAGGGGAGAGATCGCCGGCGAGCAGGCGCCGGTACGCCGTGACGACGCGCGCCACCTCGGCGGGCTCCTCGCGGACGAGCTCGACGCGGAAGCGGCGCACGCCGAGGCGGGAGAGCTCGGGGACGAGGTCCGCGGCGCTCTGCGGGGCCGCGTGGAAGACGGTGTTGCGGCAGCCGACGTCGGCCTCGAGGGGGTGATCCATGCCGGCGCGATCGCGGAGGGAGAGGGCGTGGGTGTCGCAGGGGCGGCCGCAGGTGCGGTGATCCTTGCCGTCCGAGAGGGTGGCGGCGATCACGCAGTGCTCCATGTGGAAGAGCGGCATGGGGTGGTGCGCGACGACCTCGGCGAAGGGCGCGAAGGGGGAGCGGAGGAGCGCGGTGAGCTGCGCGGCGTCGAGGTCGAAGGCCGGGGTGAAGGCGGCGAGGCCGCGCGAGAGGACCTCGCGGGCGGCGATGCGGTTGGTGACGTTGAGCGAGAAGTCGCCGATGCGGGGGACGCCCGCCGGGGCGTCGAGGAGCGCTCCGAGGCTGCGGACGAGGAGCGCGTCGGGCTCGAGCGCGAGCAGGTAGCGGTCGATCTTGTCCTCGTCGGGCTTGCGGATGCGCGGGGGGGCGAGGCCGACGAAGGCGCCCTCGGCGCGGAGGGCGCGGAGGGCGGCGCCGGCGCCGGTGAGCTCGAGGAAGTCGAGGTAGACGCCGTCGGCGCCGGCGGTGATCGCGGCGCGCGCCTGGGAGAGCTTGCGGCAGAGGACGAAGAGGCCGGGCGGGGGCGGAGGGAGCGGCGGCGGGACGGCCGCGGAGAGAAGGGCAGCGGAGGCGGGAGCGGAAACGGAATCGGACTCGGAATCGGACTCGGAATCGGACTCGGAATCGGACTCGGAATCGGAAACGAAATCGGAATCGGAATCGGACCCGGAAACCGAAGCGGCGT
>CAYQYG010000371.1:3900-9334 GCA_964421485.1 uncultured Polyangiaceae bacterium
TCGGAATCGGAAACGAAATCGGAATCGGAATCGGACCCGGAAACCGAAGCGGCGTGCGGCCTGTGCGCGGCGGCGAGGAGCGCGTCGGCGAGCGCGCGGCGGGCTCGATTGAGGGACGAGGGCGGCAGGAGGGCGGGGCCGTCGAGCGCGAGCGTGACCTCGCCGAGCTTGAAGGGCGTGTCGCCCAGGCGATCGAGGCGCGCGCGCAGGGCGGGCTCGTCGAGCGGGGAGCGGTCGGCGCGGGCGAGGGGGGCGTCCACCTCGACCTCGGCCGAGGCGCCGCGCTCGGTCACGGCGGAGAGGCGGGGGCGCTCGCCGAGGCGGCCTTCCAGGCGCACGTCGATCGCGACGCGGTGGGGGGCGCGCTCCAGGTCCTGCAGGATCGCTCGCTCGGCCGCGGGGTCGCTCGTGCGGAACACGCGGCGGCCGGCGACCTCGGCGGGCAGGCGGCGGTCGGGGCCGAGCCAGATCTCGACCTCGCGGCCGGCGGGGGTGCCGGGCGCCTCGCGGCCGTCGAGCGCGAGGTCCCAGATGCGGCCGCCGACCTCGCCCTCGCCGGCGAACCCGCCCTCGATGAGCAGGCCCTCGCCGCGCGCGAGCGGCCTCGTCGCGCGCACGACGACGAGCTCGCGGCCGCGCCGGCGCACGACGCGCAGCGCCTCGCCCACCTCGAGGCCCCGGTGATCGCAGCTCCGGCCGTCGACGAGCCGCCGGTGATCCACGCCGCGCAGGAAGCCCGGGCCCGAGCCGCGCGAGAACATCTGCAATGCGGCCTCGCGCGCGGCCTCGAGCGCCGGGGCGGAGGGCGCCGCCGCGATCGCCGCGTCGATCGCGGCGCGGTAGAGGCGGACCGTCGCGCCCACGTACTCGGGGCCCTTGAGCCGGCCCTCGATCTTCACCGCGGACACGCCGAGCGCGACCAGATCGGGGATCGCGGAGGTCGCCTCGAGGTCCTCCGGGGACAGGAGGTAGGCCGCGTCGCCGAGGTCGCGGAGCGCGCCGTCGACCACGAGGCGGTACGGGAGGCGGCACGCCTGGGCGCAGGCGCCGCGGTTCGCGCTGCGGCCGCCGATCGCCTCGCTCGTGAGGCACTGGCCCGAGTAGGCGATGCAGAGCGCGCCGTGCACGAAGACCTCCAGCTCCACGGAGGTCGCGCGGCGGATCGCGGCGATCTCGTCGATCGAGAGCTCGCGGGCGAGGATCACGCGCGTCGCGCCGAGCTCCTTCGCGAGCTCGACGGACGCGGCGTCGGTGCACGTCATCTGCGTGGACGCGTGGATCGGCAGCCCGGGGGCGAGCGCGCGGGCGAGGCGGGCGAGGCCGAGGTCCTGCACGATGATCGCGTCGGCGGAGGCCTCGGCGCAGGCGTGGATCGCGGCCTCGACGAGCGGCAGCTCGTCGTCGAAGACCAGGGTGTTCAGGGTGACGTAGCCGCGCACCCCGTGGTCGTGCAGCGCGCGCAGCGTGGCGCCGAGCGCGGCGGCGTCGAAGTTCCGCGCGCGGGCGCGGGCGTTCAGGCCCTGCAGGCCGAAGTAGACGGCGTCGGCGCCCGCGCGGATGGCCGCGGTGAGGGCGGCCTCGTCGCCGGCGGGCGCGAGGACCTCGGGGCGGTGGGGGCGCGGCATGCGGGGGTCTTACCAGGCCCCCGGCCGGAGGCGAAGCGATCCGCCGGAGCGGTCAGCCGAGGTACGTCTCCAGCTCGTCGCGGCGCGACGGGCCCCGCAGCTTGCGGAGGGCCTCCGCCTCGATCTGGCGGACGCGCTCGCGCGAGACCGAGAGCATCGTCCCGATCTCCTGCAGGGTGAGCTCCTCCCGGCCGTCGAGGCCGAAGCGCAGCCTGAGGACCTCCTGCTCGCGCGGGCTCAGCGTCTTGAGCAGCTCGCGCGCCTTCACCTCCATGCGCGTCCGGGCGATCTCCTCGTCGGGCGCCGCGGCGCTCCGGTCGGCCACGAAGTCGCCGATCGTGGCCTCGCCCTCGGCGCCCGAGGGCGCCTGCAGGCTGAGCGGCTCGGCGGCGAGCGCGCTGACGGCCCGGACCTTCTCGCGGACCAGGCCCGTCCACGCGGCGAGCTCGGCCTCGTCGGGCTCGCGGCCGTGCTCGTGCACGAACCGCCGCCGGGCGCGCGCGAGCTTCTGCCGGCTCTCGACCATGTGCACGGGCACGCGGATGGTCTTCCCCTGCTCGGCGACCGCGCGGGCCATCTGCTGCCGCACCCAGAAGGCCGCGTACGTGCTGAACCGGATGCCGCGCCGGTGGTCGAACTTGTCGACCGCGCGCATGAGCCCGATGTTGCCCTCCTGGACGAGGTCGAGGAGCTGCAGGCCCTGGTTCACGTGCCTCCGCGCGAAGAGCAGCACGAGCCTGAGGTTCGACTCGACGAGCTCCGCCTTGGCCTGGTCGGCCGCGCGCCGCCCGGCCTCGGCCGCCTCGAGCGCCCGCCGCGCCGCCTCGTCCTCGGCCGCCGCGGCCCGGACCGCCTCGACCAGCCGGTCCAGCGTCCGCCGGTGCAGCCGCAGCCGCTCGAGCTCGCCGACCAGCGCGCGTCGTGCCTTCGCCGCCTCCGCCGCGCCCGCGCGCCGCCCGTTCGCGAGCGCGCCCGCCCGATCGAGCGCCGCCGCGAGCCGCGCGCTCCGCGTCCCCTCGTCGATCTCGCCGTCCTCGCCGTCCCGCAGCACCTCGCGCGCGCGGAGCTGCTTCTCCCGGAGCTCCTCTCCCATCGCGGCGAGCTCCTGGAGCCCCGCCGGCGCGGCCGCGACCGCCGCCAGCATCGCGTGCTCCCCGTCCTCCACGCGCCGGGCGAGCTCGATCTCCCCCTCCCGCGTGAGCAGCGGCCGCCGGCTCGCCCGCTCGAGGTAGATCTCGATCGCGTCGCGCGGCGGCTCCTGCTCCGCGGCCGCGCGCTTGCTCTGGCTCGGCTTCCGCGACCGCTTGGGGCTCGGGGCAGAGGCCGCGCCGCGCGGAGCGCGACCCGGAGCCCCGACCGTCAACCCGGCCGCGGCCGGCTCGTGGACCTGCCCGCCCGGGCGCACGTCCGGGCGCACCTCCGCCCGCTCGCGCGCCCGCGCGACATCGTTATCGAGATCTCTCGTGAAATCGTCCATTTCTTCGAACAGCCGGACACGGCGGCGCCCGCGGCGCCCCACCGTGACGTCACAGCGTATTCGATCGGATAATCATTCCACGTCCGTCCGGGAGCCTCCCGACGCGCGCGCCGGGAGTCAGGAGAGAGAGAAAGAGAGAGAAAGAGAGAGATTGCACAGGGAGGCGCCTCCTTGTGCAATCTCTCTCCGAGATCTCCGGTGCGGCGCCCCCATGGTGGCATCAGCGCGCGTCGGTCCAGACGAGGTCGGCGATCATCGGGCGGTGGTCCGATCCAAGGTCCGGCCCCACCCACGCGCCCGCGGCGCGCAGACCCGGCCCGGCGAGCACGTGGTCGATGCGCGTGCCGAACCAGCGCGTCCGCTTCGTCGCCCCGAACCCGAGCCCCGCGCTCGAGAAGGCGTTCTCGAGATCGCCCCAGGTGCGGCGGTAGATGGCGCTCTCGACCGGCATGTTGAAGTCCCCCGCCACGACCACTGCGCCCTCCCCGCCGCGGGCCCATTGCCGCGCGATCTCCGACTCCCAGGCGCGCTGCGCGACGTTGGCGTCGTGCTCCCCCGCGGCCCGCCACGCCCCTCTGAGCAGCGCCTCGATCGCCTCGCGGGCCGTCTCGAGGTGCACGTTCACCACCGTCACGCGGCGCAGGGCGCGCTTGCCTCCGGACGCGCCCCCCGGCGCCGGCACGTCGACGGCGTACCGATCCACGGCCCCGTTGCCGCCCCGGGCCCACGCGTCGGCCCGGTCCCGCGCCTCGATCGTGCGGATCGGGTGCCGGCTGATCACGCACATGCCGAGGTCCCCGTGCACCGCCCACCCCGGGAAGCCCCGCGCGAGGTGCTCGGTCCGGTCGCCGCACTCCTGGATGACCAGCACGTCGGGCCGCACGTCATCGACGAACGACGGCACGCCGAGCGCCTCCGCGCGCCGGCCCTCCGCGTTGAAGGTCGCCACGCGCAGATCCCCCCGTCGCGGCTCCGCGAGGAGCCCGCCGAGCGAGAGGTCCATGATCGGCCCCACCACGATCGCCGCCGCCGCGGCGAGCGGGATCAGCGCGCCGCGCCGGGTCGAGAGCGCGAGCGGGACCAGCGCGAGCAGCGGCAGCCCGAGCGCCCACCTGGGCCCGAACAGGAGCAGCGTCGCGGGCCACCACCGATCGCCGAGCTCGCGGAGCGCGATCCAGGCCCCGGCCACGGCCGCGAGGTACAGGACGGCGCCTCCGAGCGCGAGCGCGCCGATGCGCCCACGCCGCGCTCCGGCTCCCCGCGGCCCCGCTCCAGCCCCGTCCAGCACCTGGACGGTTTCGATGCCCGCCGCTCCCCGAGCGTCGCGCGGCGCCGGAGCCCCGGCGGCCACGTCCGCGGGGCGCAATCTCCCGGCGCTCCTCCTCCTTGCGACGCGGCGGCGTTCCGGCGTAGAAGGGTCCTGGGAGGTGACCCAACGATGAAGCAAGCGAAGGACGATCTCCTCGCGGATGCCCCGGAGAGCGCGCGGATCGTGTTCGCGCGCGGGGGGTGGTCCGAGCTCGTGAACGAGAGCCGGCGCATCGATCCGGCCCGGTACGCCGGTCGCGCCCTGCCCCTCCTGCTGCGCGAGCGGTGGTCGATCAAATCGACCATCCCCTCCGGCGACGGCACCTACTTCGTCCTGAACCGTCCGGCACAGATGGGTGACTCGGACGATCCGCCGAGCTCCCGCGCCATGGGCTGAGCGCCCCGCGCCGCGGCTCGCCTCCGATCCCGCCCCGCGCCCGGGCCGATCAGGGCAGCTTCACCACGTGGAGCTCCTGCACCACGCCCTTGGCGTCGCTCGGCTTGGCGAAGACGGCGAGGCGCTTCGAGTCGGGGATGACGAAGATCGCGAGCAGCTCGGGGCTCCTCGAGCCGACCGCGCCCAGGCTCGCGGCCGGCTTGCCCTCGCGCAGCGCCTCCAGCCGCCCGTTCGCGTAGCGCAGCTTCATCCCGAGCGTGCCCACCTCCAGCTCGTCCCGCCCAGACGGCCAGCCGATGCCGCGGATCGCCGCGTACCCGTCACCCTCGAGCCTCGAGGCGAGCTTCGGGAGCACCTCCTTCGCGAGCTCGTCGAGCCTCTCGGCGCACTCCGCGAAATCGCAGACCTGCATCACGTCGCGCTTCCGGCCGTCCTCGTCCGTGAAGTAGATGTCCAGCCGGAAGCCGTCCTCGCGGCGCTGCTCGAAGGGGTACGCGAACGATTTCTTCGTCGCCGAGTAGCCGATCCGCCGCCCGCCCTTCTTCACGAAGTCCCGCGCCAGGCTCTCGCTCTCCGACGGCGCCGCCGCGCCCCCGCCCTCGGGCGCCGCCGGCGCGGCCTCGCCCG
>CAYQYG010000372.1:0-9334 GCA_964421485.1 uncultured Polyangiaceae bacterium
GCCGGCGGAGCAGCAGCGCGGCCGCCGCGGCGAGCGGGGCCAGGGGCGCGAGCGGGGCCGCCGGGGCGCGCTCGTCGCCGCCGGCCACCCTGCAGCCGCAGCCGCCGTCGTCGACGACGAGGGGCGGCGTGTCGGCGCCGTTCCCTCCGCCGACCCCGGCGCCGCCGACGCCGCCGCCGCCGGTGCCGCCGTTCCCCGGCCGCACGAGCACGCTCACCTGATCGCTCGACGCCCCCTGGCCGTCGGTGACCTGCACCTGCATCGTGATCGTCGTGTCCGCGTCCACCACGGGCGCAGTGAAGCCCGGCGTCGCGCTCGTGGCGTCCGAGAGCGTGACGGACGGGCCGGCGACCTGCGTCCACGCGAACGTCAGCGCGTCGCCGTCCGGATCGGAGCTCCCGGACGCGTCGAGCGAGACCGCGTCCCCGCTGAACACCGTCTGATCCGGCCCCGCGTCGGCGATCGGCACGCCGGTGCAGGTGGCCATGTCCACCGAGAGCTTCGAGAACGGCGTGTTCAGGATCCCCGTGAACCCGATGTCATCGATCTCCCAGCCAGTGTCGCCGGCCGCCTGGTCCGTGCCGATCCGGAACCGGACCTTGACCGTCTGCCCCGAGAGCGCCGTTCCCATGTTGATCGTGGTGGTCGTCATCCCGGGATAGCCGGCGCTCTGGTTCACGTAGCCCTGCCGGTTCATCAGCGGATTGCCCGCCAGGTTGCTGATCACGCCGGTGTAGCCGGGGGCGCCGTAGGTGCTGATGTCGACCCAGCTCGCCCCGTCGTCCGTGCTGATCTCGATGACGCTGCCGTCCCAGTACGTGCCCTGGCTGAACTCGTACTTGTAGCGGTGCATGAACGTCATGCTGAAGGGCTGGTCCCCCACCTGCAGCGGCGGCGACTCGAGGCGCGTGTCCGTGACGCCGTCCACGTCGAGCCCGTGCCACAGGTGATTCGCGCCGCCGCTCACCTCGCGGGCCCAGATGAGGTCCGCGTCCGAGCCGGTCAGCTC
Source organism: uncultured Polyangiaceae bacterium (assembly GCA_964421485.1). Lineage (GTDB taxonomy): Bacteria > Myxococcota_A > Polyangia > Polyangiales > Polyangiaceae > CAYQYG01. The sequence goes on from CAYQYG010000372.1 coordinate 1,010, forward strand.
CCAGGCCGTGAGGTCGCTCTCGACGTCGTCCGAGGCCGAGGACGCCGGGTTGTCATCCAGGTTGATCCGGTGGACCGTGAGGCGATTCTGGCTCTGCGCGCACGACGCCGGGCTGTTCAGGGTCAGGGAGAGGCCGAGGTCCTGGACCTGCGAGAAGCTCCCGTCGAGCGCGACCTCCACGGTCGCGGTGCCCGTGGCGAAGGGGGGGATCGTCCCGAAGGTCACGTTCGCCCCGCTCGGGAAGCTCACGCCCGCGGCCTGCGTCGAGACGGTCCCCGTCAGGTCGCTCAGGTCGGCCGTGCCATTGTTCGTCACCGTCACCGTCAGCCTGCCGGTCTCCTGGCCGTCGAGCTTGCCGTCATTGTCGCAGGAGTAGACCGCGTCGTCGAGCACCGCCGAGGCGAACACCGCGTTCGGCCGGGTCGCGAAGTCCTCGACCACGCCGGAGAAATTCTGGGAGTCCGCCGCCGGCGAGACGGCGCAGGTGCCCGCGCCGCGCTTCGCGAAGGCATTGGCCATTGCAATGAAATCAGCCGTGCTGTTCGCCGCGGCCGCCGCCAGGATCGCGTCCCGCTGCTCCGTGTAGGTCGGGCTCGGCGGCGCGGCCTTCATGCCCGCCACGAGGTAGTCGGCCATCAGCCGCTTCGCCTCCGCGAACGGGTGCGCCTGGACCAGCGCCACGTACGCCTCGAAGAGCATCGACGCCCAGATCTCGCCGGCGTTGTGCGTCTCCGCGTTGTTGCCGAGATCGATGATCGGGTGCGTGTTGGGGAGCGGGGCGCCCTGCGTGATGTGCCGGAAGCTCAGCGCGTTGATGGCCGGGTTGATCGAGTACGGCGCCCGGCGGATCCCGAAGTACGCGTCCGCGAGCGCCGGCGTCGCGTAGATCGCGAGCGGGTACGCGCCCTGGAGGTTGTCGCCCTCGCGCAGCACCATCATCAGCGCGATGAAGTCGCCCATGCCCTCGCTCTGCGCGCCGCACTGGGACGTCCCGCACAGGACGAGGCGCAGGTGGATGTAATGCCCCCACTCGTGCGCGACGATCGTGTTGTCGATCGTGCCGTCGCGCTGCACCCCGCCGCCGCTGTTCCAGAGGAACATCTGCATGACCGGCGGCTGCCCGTCGGCCCCTGCGCTCATGTTCGCGTTGTTCGTGCCGTCGTAGTCCTGCGCCTGCGCCTGCAGGGGATCGCCCTCGATCCCGCCGCGGCCGAAGTTGCTCTGCTGCGCGTTGCCCGCGGCCTCGTCGAAGCCCGAGTCATAGTAGTAGTCGTGCAGGTGGTTCGTGACGAAGAAGATCTGCGTGACGGCCGCCATGATCTGGTTCGTCGACGCCTTGGGGCTCAGCGACGTGTTGTAGGTGCGATCGAAGACGCCCGCGGCCGTCGTGGTGGCCCTGATATCTCCGGGGGAGAACCCGTCCGGCGCATTGTCGGCGTACGCGTCCACGTTGTTGCCGAGGGTCTGCGTGGCCCCGGCCGGGAGCCACGGATCGACGCCGCCGCCCGGGTTCGTGTTGAACCCGTCCGTGGTGATCAAGATCGGCGGGATGAACTGCGGCTGCGACCCGTCCGGCTGCCCCGTCGGGTGCGGCGTGAAATTCGACTGGGGGCCGTCGAGCGGCGTGTGATCGCCCTGCGCGTCGGCCCAGACCCGGTAGGTGAACGCGCTGTGCGTCTGGTTCTCGCGGGCGAGCAGCCGCCCGTCGTCCGCCGCGATCACGTACGCGTACGCGTCCCCGGACGCGCTCTCCGCTTTACCCGACCGGAGCTCGAGGTAATACGCGGGCACGAGCCGGTCCGCGAGCGGGAAGAACGCGCGCTTGATCCTCGCCGGCCGCGAGAAGCGCAGGCCCGCCTCCTCCGTCGCCGGCGTCGTCGCGAGATCGAACGAGAGATAGCCCCCCTGGATCTCCTTTCGATCGAGCATGTCCGCCGGCTTCACGCGGACGCCGTACAGGTCCTCGAACGCCATCGCGAGGGCCGCCGCCTCGCTCACCTTGAACGCCGCGCCCCGCGAGAGCCCCTTCACCGCCGACGGGTGCAGCGCGCCGGTGAGCGCGACGAGCTCGAGGTTCCGGCGCATCACGACGCTCATGTCGCTGCGGAGCAGCTCGACCCCGTCGACCTCCTGCCGCAGCTTGACGATGATCGCGCCGCGGCCCGTGTCGTGGATCTGCGCGACCTTGACGGTCTCCAGCGCGGCCGCCGGCAGCCCGTACAGCGCCGCGCTCCGGCCGAGGTGCGCGCGCGCCGCCGACTCCGGCGTCGGCGCCGCGAGCTGCGGCACGGCTTGCCCCGCGGGCGCCCAGACGAAGCGCGGCGCTCCGGTGATCTCGTCGGTCGACGCGACGATCGCGCTGGCGGCCCAGGCCGCGTCCGCCGCCCCGCGCGCCACGGCGCCCGAGGTCCTCGGGGCCTGCGAGAACGTCACGTCGAGGTTCGGTCGATCGGCCGCGTGGGCCAGCGAGCCGGCGAGGAGCGCGGCGGCGAGGGTCGAATACCGGATAGAGCGCTTCATCACTTTCCCTCTCGAGGACGGAGTGCCGGCCATCGCGACGACAGTGCCGCGGCAACATTGCAGTGGAATCGACCCCGAAGCCGCTCGCCGCGGTCGCGGCGCGGAGCCTCGAGGCTGCCCGAGCCTACTCGCTCGCGTTCCGGCGGGGAAGCACCTTCGGCGGTCCGGACACGCCCTCGGCGTGATGGGGCGGCAGGGCGGTCTCGCCGCAGCACGAGACTTCAGCGGTGCTGTCGGGGCCGGGGCCGAGAGGGGCGTGGATGATCTTCGACGGCGCCGTCGGGGCCGGGGGCCGAGGGGTCGCGACGGGTCCCACCTACGCGGCTGACGTTCGGGGCTTCGGGTCGCCTTCGGCGCCCTGCGCCCCGAACCCCAGCACCGCAACGCGATCGGCTGGGAGGGCGCTCACGGAGATCAGCGCGGTGGTCGAGATCGGCCCATCGCGACCCCTCGGCCCCCGGCCCCGACGGCTCGTGGATGAAGTTTTCGTGATCGGTGGGTGCGCCCCGGCGCATGGTCGGCACGTCCATGACCTCGGCGCATCCCGAGGTCTTCCTACGAGCGCCTTCTTCAGCTCGGAACAAGCCATCTTGCAGACCGCTTCGAGCGTGTCGAGGACTCCGAGGGTGAGGCTCGGGGCACGCACAGCGACACGGGCGCGGACGGGGGCCTCGTCCACGGGGGCCGGGTGAGGTACGCTCCGGCCCGGAGGCATCGATGCTGAACGCCCTGGCGCACCTGCTCATCAGCGTCCTCGGAATCGTCGAGCTGCTCGTGCTCGGAAGGGTCATCGCGAGCTGGCTCGACGCGGATCCGATGAACTTCATCGTCCGCGTCCTGCGCGAGACGACCGAGCCGCTGTTCCGCCTGGTCCGGCCCTTCGCACGGAAGATCCCCGGGCCGCTCGACTGGTCCGCGGCGATCATCCTGCTCCTCTCCGAGTTCCTGAGGCGCGTCATCGCCTCGGCGCTCGGGTGAGCTCCTGCCACCTGGACGTGATCACCCCGCCGCTCGCGCCGGCCCACGATCCGCGGTGCCGCCTCGAGAGCGCAATGGCCGCGAGGGGCGCGAGCGAGAGCAGGGCAGAGCGGCCAGCAGGAGAGGAGCCCAGACGGGAGATCTCGGCGCGTATCGGCAGCGGAAACGGAGACGGGAACGGAATCGGGGACGGAATCGGATTCGGTATCCGTATCGGATTCGGAGATGGAATCGGATTCGGTATCCGTATCGGACTCAGCCAAATCGGTCCCGGAAGGCTCGCAGGTTGGGCTGGGACTTGCCGCGGTCGTAGACTGCGAACACCACGCGATCGAAGGCGCCGGTGAAGCGCGGATGGGCGAGCCAGCGGGCGAAGACCTCCGCGACGTCCTTGGGGTCGTTCCGGAAGACGCCGCAGCCCCAGGCGCCGAGCAGCAGGCAGCGATGGCCGTGCGCGCCGGCGGCGGCCAGCACCATCGCGGCCCGGCGCTCGAGCGCCGCGCGGATCTTCGGGCCGGCGGCGCGCTCGTTGCGCAGGGCCTCGCCGGCGTTCGGGGCCGGGGACGTGATGATCGAGAGGGTGAAGGGCTCCTCCAGGAGCTCCATCTGCTCGTCGCGGAAGAAGGGGACGTCGGGGGAATAGAGGAGGTGATCGGTGTAGAGCAGCGAGCCGCAGGCTCGATTCGAATCGTAATAGGCGCGCTTCTTGATCTGGCAGGCATAGAGCGCGGAGCAGCGGGCGAGGTCCTCCTCCTGTGCCTTCGCGCCGCCGAGGAAGCCGCCGCCGGGGTTCTTCGCGGAGGCGAAATTGAGGGCGACCACGCGCGGGACGCGCTCCTCCACGACGAGGCGCCGGCCGGCCGCGCCCGTCGTCTCGTCCGTGACCTCGACGCGGAGCGCCGCGCCGGATCGATCCTGCGGCTGCCAGTCGTCGAGGGAGCCGGGCGGGTGGAGCACCGTGCCGGACACGGCCGCGTCGACCAGGGCGCGGATCGAGAGGATCGCGCCGGAGGGGGCGCGGTACTCGCCCTTCTGGGCGATCTCGACGGTCTCGGCGGCGACGCTCGCGAGCTTCATGGGGCGAGCATCGGCTATCCGCGGGACCTTGTCCAGCCGGGACGCAGGTGCGCGAGATCCGGGACGCCATCGCGGCCGTTACCGCCGGGAAAGGGAGCGCTGGGGTTGTCGCTGAACAGGATCTACTCTCCCCGACGAGGTGCGCATGACAGGCGAGATCGCTCTTGACGAAGAATTGAGACCTCGCGCGCTGAGCTGGCAGGCGTTCGACGCGCCTGTCGCCAGCGTTCTGGCGCTGCACGGGGAGCCGGTCCTCGACCGCTTCGATCGACCGGATCTGCTCGCGTCCCTCCGGGGAGCCGACGCCTACCCCGAGCTCGCGCTCTGAGCGCCGAGGCTCACGCGGCCGGTGCGGGGGGCGCGGGGGCCTCGTCGACCACGATCGCGGCGAGGCGCGCTATGGCGTCGAGCGGGGCGCCGGGCAGGAGCGCCTCCTCGAACGCGCGATAGGCGCGCTCGTCGTGGGCCTCGAGCCACGCGAGGCTCTCCTTCGGGCCGAGGTACCAGAGCGTCCGGAGCTTGAAATAGTCGTCGAGCAGCTCCGCGAGGAACGAGACGCGGCGGTAGTTGGCCGTGACGTCGCCGCGGGCGATGCGCTCCAGCATCTTCGGCGCCCAGACCCGGATCATGACCACCTCGTCCGGCGGGAGCGGGGTCGGGCCGCGGGAGAACATCTCGCGGACGCGGGCGAGCAGGCGATCGCCGAGATCGCCCCGCTGGCGGAGGACCACGCCCCCGCGGATCCGGAGGAAGTCGGGATGCAGGTCGGACGCGAGGGAGGCCTCGTCGTGGATGAATGCGTCGACATACGCACCCTGGAAGAGGCGGGCGTCGCGGATCAGGGCGCCGGACTCGCGGATGGCGAGGAGGTCATAGTCGCTGCTGGGGTCCTGCGGGCCGGCGGCGCGGGAGCCGTACAGGATGACCGTGTGGCAGCCGTGCCGGGTCTGGAGGTCGTCCACGATCCGATCGACGAGCGAGGGGGATGCGGGCACGGGCGGACTCTATACGGCCTTCGCTATCCCCACCAGTAGGACAGCTTGGCGAGCAGGACGTCCGAGGCGAGCCGGGGCTCGAGCAGGCGGAGGCGGGGGGCGGCCACGCCGCGGCGGGCGGGGACCTCGTCGTCGCTCTGGCCGTGCGTGTAGACGACGTAGAGCGTGGAGCCGACGCGGTACTCCCAGCGCAGGACCAGGTTCGCATTGAGCGAGCCGGACTCGTAATCGGGGCTGTCCGACACCGGGGGCGCGGGGCCGAGGTCGTCGAGATCGACGCGGACGCCGGGGCCGGCCGCGGCCACCGGGAAGGCCGAGTAGTCGGTGTAGGCCTCGCTCGCGAGGAACGCCTGCGCGTAGGCCTCGAGCGTGAGCCGGGGCGTGAAGGTGAACGTGGCGCGCAGCGTGAGGCCGAGGCTCTGCGCGCGCTGGACGCCGAACAGATATGCGCCGGCCTCCTCGCCGAAGTAGCGCACCTCGCCGGTGGTCGAGAAATAGGTGGGCGCGAGGGAGACGTCGAGCTGCGGCAGCGCCTTGAGGGTCGCGCCCGCCTCGATGCCCCACGCCCGGCCGCCCGTGAGCAGGGCGTCGAAGAAGGCATACGCCTCGCCGCGCACGCGCGCGCGCGGATCCGTGCCGACGTACGCGCCCGCGCCGACCCAGCCGGTGCGCTCCAGCGCGGTGCCGTCGCCGACCTCCCGGTCGTCGTAATGGGAGAGCGCCGCGTACGCGTTCGCGTAGACCTCCCAGAAGCTCTTGAGCTTCCACCCGCTCTCCACGAAGGCGAGGCGGGTCAGGTTGAGCGGATCGAGCGTGTCCTGCTCGCGGACGCCGACGCCCGTGCTCGTCTCGAGCGTCTCCCACCAGGGCCCGAGGGTCAGGTAGCGGACGAGGGCGAAGACCTCGTGCTGGTTCTGCCGGCGCATGTAGCCGAGGTCGTTGTAATCGGCCCGCCGGCCCTGGCCCTCGTAGGCGATCTCGCCGCGGACGCTGCCGCCCTCCTTGCTCACCCTGAGCCGGGCGGCGGGGGCCGCGTCCCCCGAGGCGATGACGGTGCCGTCGGGCATGGTGCGCGGGGGGCCGTCCTCGACGAGGGTGCCGAGGAGCTGGCCGGAGATGACGTAATCACCGGAGGGGGAGCGCCAGCGCCCGTCGATCCCGCCGACGTAGGCGTCGTGATAGCAGCGCCGGCCCAGGGGCACCTCCTCGCCGCCGGGGCATAGCTGGAGGAGGGGGGCGCCGGCGGGGGCGGGCGCGAGCGGGTACTGGCCCGAGGGCTCGTAGCGGTTGGTGGCAGTGGCGATGAGGCCTATCTGGCCGCCCTCGCCGATCGAGCGGCGGAGGCGGAGGACCTTGAAGGTGGTGAGGGGGTCGGCGACGCGCTCGGCCTCGCGGCCGTCGCCGCGCCGGACGTCGACGCGCTGGCGCGCGGTGACGGCGACGAGCTGGCCGATGGAGGTGCGGCCGTCGAGGTCGCCGACGAGCTTGGCCGCGCCATAGATGGTGGCAGGCTCCGGAGCGGCGACGACCGCCTCGTCGCCGGGCACGGCGGGCTCGCCGGGGGCTCGGCCGATGCGCCGGGTGTAGAGGACGCTGAGCGGTGTTCCGAAGGTGTCGGCGCCCTCGAGGAAGAACGCCCGCTTCTCCGGATAGAAGGTCTCGATGGTGCCGAGGTTGAGGACCGCGGGATCGGCCTCGACCTGGCCGAAATCGGGGTTGACGGTGGCGTTGAGGGTGAGCTGGGGGGTGATGTGCCAGCGCATGTCGAGGCCCGCCGAGGCGGAGGGCTCGGCGCCGGGGTCGGGCTGGCCCTCGGCGACGTCACGGCGGCGGACGCGGCCGGTGACGAAGGGGATCACCTCGACGTGATCCCTGGCGCGGAGGCCCTTGATGCCCTCGAGCCGCCCGAAATTGGAGACGCGGCCGGCCTGGGATTTCGGGGAGAAGGCCCACTGGTCGGTCTCCTGGCGGGCGGAGACGTAGCGCTCGAGCTGGAGGCCCCAGCTCTGGACCGGTCTGGCTTCGTACCGGAGGCCGTGGAGTGGGATGCGGATCTCGGCGGTCCAGCCGGTCCCGGTGACGGTGGTGCGGGCGTCCCAGATCTCGTCCCAGTCGTACGAGAGCTCGGTGTCATTGGTGTACACGCCGTCGGCGAGGACGCCGGCGGCGTTGACGGTGAACTCGAAGCCGGTCTTGCCGTCGCCGCGGGTGTCGAGGGCGACGGTGACGGAGTCGGCCTCGACGATGCGGTCACGGCGGGTGAGGCGGGCGACGACGGGGGCGAGGGTCTGTTCGCAGGTGATGCCGAAGTAGACGGCGTGGTCGTCATAGAGGACGCGGACGACGGTGCGCTCGACGGGGGGTTTGCCCTCGTCCGGGCTGCGCTGGGTGAAGGCGCCGGTGGCTCTCGCCCCGTTCCAGGCAGGTTCGTCCAGCCGTCCGTCGATGGTGGGAGGCTCGGCGGTGCGGGTGGCCTCGAGGTGGGGCCGCGCGGCGCGCTGGTGTGGAAGGAGCGCGAGGATCGTGGGCAGCAGGATCATGTCCCCTCCGTCGGGCGCGCGGAGCCTATCATGGGGGTTGCGCGCCCGGTCCAGCCCGGTCGATGATCCGGGTCGCGATGCCTTCCATCTGCCACCGCCGCGCTCTGCTCGCCGCGCTGACCGCGCTCGCCGCGCCGGCCGTCTCCGCCGCCCACCCCGCGCCCGCTCCCGCGCCCGCGCCCGCGCCCCCTCCCGCGCCCCCTCCCGCGCCCGCT
>CAYQYG010000373.1:0-9313 GCA_964421485.1 uncultured Polyangiaceae bacterium
GAGCCCGCCGGCATGGCCGCCCTGGCCGTGACCGCCTGCGCCGCTCCCGCCCGCGCCGCCGGCGCCGGGCAGATCGCCCCGGTACGAGTCGGTGCAGGCCGCGAACGCCCAGGCCGTTCCGAGGGCGGATGTCAAGACAAACCCAATGAGGACGCGATGATTGCGAATGGTCATCTCCACGGACTCCTCCCCCCTCGAAGTATCTGAAGCGCGCGCGCACTGAGCCTAACACGGTTCAGCGCCGGGTGGGGAGGCCGGGGGCCGCGCGCGGCTACGCGGGCTCCCGGGAGCGCGCGCGGCGGAACCTGTCGAGCGCTACGGCCAGCACGATGATCGCGCCGGTGACGAGCTCCTGGACCCAGTTCGAAAGGCCGAGGTGGGTGCAGCCGGTCTTGATGACCGTCATCAGGAGCGCGCCGAGCAAGGTGCCCAGGATCGAGCCCTCGCCGCCGGCGAGGGAGCCGCCGCCGATCACGACCGAGGCGATGACCTCCAGCTCCAGGCCGAAGGAGTCGGTGGGGTCGCCGACCGTGAGGGTGGCGAACTCGAGCACGCCGGCGAGGCCGGTGAGCGCGGCGGCGAGGGTGTAGACCGCGATCTTCACGCGGCCGACCCGGACGCCGCAGAGGCGCGCGGTGCGCTCGCTGGAGCCGATGGCGAGGACGTGGCGGCCGAAGCGGGTCCAGTGGAGCGCGGCGGCGGCGAGGAGGGCGACCACGGCGAGGATCCAGACGCCGGGAGGGAGCGGGAGGAGGCCGCGCGAGGGGAGCGCGAGGGCGTCGAGGCCGCGGGGGTCGGCGTCGATCTTCTGCTCGCCGGCGAGGCCCTTGGCGGCGCCGCGGAGGACGCTCATGGCGCCGAGCGTGATGATGAAGGGGGTGACGCGGAGGCCGGCCACCGCGGCGCCGCTCAGGAGGCCGGTGAGCGCGGCGGCGGCGACGCCCGCGGCGGCCGCCGCGGCAGGGCCGGCGCCGGCGCGGAGGAGGGCCGCGATGACGACCGTGGTGAGCGCGACGCCGGAGCCGACCGAGAGGTCGATGCCGCCGAGGAGGATGACCATGGTGGCGCCCGTCGCGGCGACGCCGACGACGACGGTCTGGCGGGCCATGGTGACGAGGTTCGCGGTGCGCGCGAAGGTGTCAGGGGCGAGCGCGACGAAGAGCAGGTAGACGGCGAGCAGCGCGACGAGCGGGCCGACCCACTCGCGGCGGGCCGCGGCGCGCCGGAGGATCGCGGCGAGCGAGGCGCTCACGCGGCGGCCTCGCGGAGGAGGGCGTGCTCGTCGAGCGAGGCGGCGGGGCGCGCGGGGCCGAGGGCGCCGCGGCGCATGACCTGGATGCGATCGCAGGCGCCGAGCAGCTCGGGGAGGTAGCTCGAGACCATCAGGACGGCCTTGCCGGCCGCGGCCTGGGCGTCGATGAGGGCGTAGATCTGGGCCTTGCTCTCGACGTCGACGCCGCGGGTGGGCTCGTCGAGCAGGAGCACGTCGGCGCCGTCGTGCAGGAGGCGCGCGAGGGCGACCTTCTGCTGGTTGCCGCCGGAGAGCTCGGCGACGGGCTGGCGGGGGGAGCGGCAGCGGATGGCGAGGCGGTCGATCCACGAGGCGGCGGCGGCGTCCTGGCGGGCGCCGAGGACGAGCGGGCCGGGGCCGAGGCCGTCAAGGCGGGAGAGGGTGAGGTTGTCGGCGATGGATCGGGCGGCGGCGAGGCCCTCGCCCTTCCTGTCCTCGCTGAGCAGGCCCATGCCCGCGGCGATGCGCTCGGCCGGGGTGGCAGGGCCGAGGCGGGCGCCGACGCGGATCACGCCGCGGCGGACGGGATCGAGGCCGAAGACGGCGCGGAGGAGCTCGGTGCGGCCGGCGCCGACGAGGCCGGCGATGCCGAGGACCTCGCCGCGGCGGAGCGACAGGGGGGCACCGGGGAGCTCGGTGACCTCGAGGACGACGTCGCCGGGGCGGCGCTCGGTGCGCGGGAAGAGGACGCCGACGGGGCGGCCGGCCATGAGGCGGACGATGTCATCGACCGAGGCGCTCGCGACCTCGCCGCGGCCCGCGGTCTCGCCGTCGCGGAGGACGACGAAGCGGTCCGCGATCGATTTCACCTCCTCGAGGAAGTGCGAGAGGTAGAGGATCGTGAGGCCGCCTCCGGCGAGGCGGCGGAGCACGGTGAAGAGGCGCTCGACGTCGCGCGCGGCGAGGCTGCTGGTGGGCTCGTCGAGGATGAGCACGCGGCACGAGGCGAGCGCGAGGGCGCGGGCGATCTCGACGAGCTGGGCGGCGGCGGGCGGGAGATCGGCGACGGGGGCGCGGAGGTCGATGCGCGCGTGCTCGGCGCCGCCGGTGAGCGGCTCGAGGGCGGCCGCGGCGCGGCGATGCATCTCGCGGCGGTCGACGAGGCCCGCGCGGGTGGGGAGCGCGCCGAGCAGGATGTTCTCGGCGACCGAGAGGTGCGGGCAGAGCGAGAGCTCCTGGTGGACCATCGCGACGCCGGCGCGCCGGGCGTCGAGCGGCGAGCGCGGCGTGTAGGGCCGGCCGTCCAGCCGGATCTCGCCGGCGTCGGCGCGGATCGCGCCGGCGAGGATGCCCATCAGGGTGCTCTTGCCCGCGCCGTTCTGGCCGACGACGGCGAGGATCTCGCCCGCGCCGGCCTCGAGGCTCGCGCCGCGCAGGGCGGCCGTGCGGCCGAATGCCTTCTTCACGGAGTCGACGACGAGGCGGGGATCCATCGAAAGAATTTCACGGACCCAGCCACTTCGCGAGGTCGGGGTGCACGAGCTCCTGGATCGCGGGCTGGTCGAGGTTCGCCTTGTCGACGAGCTTCGCGCCGGTGTCGATGCGGGCCTCGACCTTCTCGCCCTTGAGGTGCGCCGCCATGGTCTTCACGGCGAGGTAGCCGATGCGGAACGGGTCCTGGAGGACGAGCGCGTGGACGTGGCCGTCGCGCACGCCTTGCAGGAGCTTCTCCGAGCTGTCGAAGCCGACGAGCTTGATCTTGCCCGCGAGGCCCGCCTTCTGGAGCGCGAGCAGCATGCCGAAGGTGGTGGACTCGTTGGGGCAGAACACGCCGTCGATGCCGCCCTCGGCGGCCTTCTGCGCGGCGAGCAGGTTCTCGCTCGCGGAGAAGGCGCTCTCGGTCGTGGCGCCGCCGTACTGATTGTCGCTGACGACCTGGACGCCCGCGTGCTTCTGGATCGCATCCAGAAAACCCTGCTCGCGGTTCTGGGTGCTCGCGGAGCCCTCCTGGTAGCGGAGGAGCGCGACCTTGCCCTTGCCGCCGAGCAGCTCGGCCAGGCGATCGCCGCCGAGCTTGCCGGCCGCGACGTTGTCGGTGGCGACGAAGCTCGCGTGGTCCTGGCCCTTGAGGTCGGAGTCGAAGATGACGACGGGGATCTTCGCGTCCACGGCGCCGCGCACCGGGCCGGCGAGGGCCTTGTCGTTCAGCGGGGCGAGCACGATGCCGCTCACGCCCTGCGCGACGAAGCTCTGGACCACGTCGATCTGGGCCTTGAGGTCGTCCTCCTTGAGCGGGCCCTTCCAGACGATCTCGACGCCGAGCTCCTTCGAGGCCTTGGCGGCGCCGGCGTGCACGGATTTCCAGAACTCGTGCGTGGTGCCCTTGGGGATGACGGCGATCGTGACCTTGCCGCCGCCTGCGCCCGGGGCGCTGCGGTCCCTGCAACCCACGGAAGAGACGCCGGAGAGGGCGAGCAGCAGGAGGGCGGCGAGGAGGGGCAGCGCGCGGCGGGTCATGGCGGGGCATCCGACGACGTCGGGCCGGCGCGGTCAAGGTACACTGCGCGCCATGGGAGAGGGCTCGTACATCGGCATCGACGTGGGCACCGGCAGCGTGCGCGCGGGGGTCTTCGACGCGCGCGGGCGGCGGCTCGGCATGGGGGCGCGGGAGATCCGGATCTTCCGGCCCGAGGAGGACCACGTCGAGCAGTCGTCGGACGACATCTGGGAGGCCGCGGGCGTCGCGGTGCGCGCGGCCCTGCGCGAGGCGGGGCTCGGGCCCGAGGCGGTGCGCGGGATCGGCTTCGACGCGACCTGCTCGCTGGTGGCGCTCGACGCGGCCGACAGGCCGGTGACCGTGAGCGCGACCGGCGACGACCGGCAGAACGTGATCGTGTGGATGGACCACCGCGCGGTGGAGCAGGCGCGCCGGATCAACGAGGGCCGGCACGGCGTGCTGCGCTACGTGGGCGGCGTGATCTCGCCGGAGATGGAGACGCCGAAGCTGCTCTGGCTGAAGGAGCGGCTCCCCGCGGCCTACGCGCGGGCGGCGCGCTTCCTCGACCTGGCCGATTTCATGACGTACCGCGCGACGGGCAGCGACGTGCGCTCGCTCTGCACGACGACGTGCAAGTGGACCTACCTGGGGCATGAGGGCGGCGTCGGCTGGGACGCGGGCTACTTCCGGGCGATCGGGCTCGGCGACCTGGCCGACGAGGGGTTCGCGCGCATCGGGGGCTCGGGGCGAAGGGCGCGCCACGTAGAGCGCGACCCGGAGCCCCGAGTGTGGACCGGCACGCGGGTGCGGCCCATGGGCGAGCGCGCCGGCGGGCTCACGGCCGCGGCGGCCGCGGAGCTGGGGCTCGCGCCGGGGACGGCGGTGGCGGTGTCGATCATCGACGCGCACGCGGGCGGGCTGGGGCTGCTCGGGGCGCCGCTCGACGGGGCGGCGCCGACCGAGGAGACGATCGAGGAGCGGCTGGCGCTGATCGGGGGGACGTCGACGTGCCACATGGCGGTGTCGCGCGAGCCGCGGTTCGTGCCCGGCGTGTGGGGGCCGTACTGGTCGGCGATGATCCCGGGCATGTGGCTGACCGAGGGCGGCCAGTCGGCGACGGGGGCGCTGATCGACCACGTGATCTTCAGCCACGCCCGCGGCCCCGAGCTCCGCGCGGCGGCCGAGGCGGAGGGCACGACGGTGTATGCGCTGCTGAACCGGCGGCTCGACGCGCTGGCGGCGCGCGCGCGCTTCCCCGCGGAGCTCACCCGCGAGCTGCACGTCCTGCCCGATCACCACGGCAACCGCTCGCCGCGCGCGGATCCGACGCTGCGCGGCATGGTCTCGGGCCTGAAGCTCGCGGACGGCGAGGACGCGCTGGCGCTGCTCTACCTCGCGACGATCCAGGCGCTCGCGCACGGGACGCGCCAGATCCTCGACGCGATGAGCGCGGCGGGCCACCGGATCCGGGTGCTCCTGGCGAGCGGCGGCGACGCGAAGAACCCGGTGTTCCTCCGGGAGCACGCGGACGCGACCGGCTGCCGGGTGGTGCTGCCCGAGGAGCCCGAGGCGGTGCTGCTCGGGGCGGCGGTCCTGGGCGCGGTGGCCGCGGGGGATCAGCCGTCGATCCTGGCGGCGATGGGGGCGATGAACCGGGCGGCGCGCGTCGTGGAGCCGGCCGGCGGCGAGGTCGCGGCCTACCACGAGGCGAAGCACCGGGTGCAGCTCCGGATGTACGAGGACCAGATGGAGTACCGGCGGCTGATGGGCGGGTGATCTTGCCCCCGCGGACATGGACGTGCCCCGGGACGGGTCATCCCCTGGCCAGGACGAAGACCCACGTGCCCCGGGACGGGTCACCCCCTGGCCAGGACGAAGACCCACGTGCCCCGGGGCGGGTCACCCCCTGGCCAGGACGAAGACCCACGTGCCCCGGGACGGGGCTCCGGACAGCAAATCCCAGGTAAGCTCCGCCCCCATGGAGACCCTGGTCGAGCTGATCGCGCGGAAGCGCGACGGCGGGCGCCTCTCGGACGAGCAGATCGCGCGCCTCCTCGCCTCGTACGGGCGCGGCGAGCTCGCGGAGTACCAGATGAGCGCCCTGCTCATGGCGATCTTCTTCCGCGGCATGGACGAGGCCGAGACCGTCGCGCTCACGCGCGCGATGCTCCATTCGGGCGACGTGATCGACCTCTCGAGCGTGCCCGGCGCGAAGGTCGACAAGCACTCGACCGGGGGCGTCGGCGACAAGGTCTCCATCTGCCTCGCGCCGCTCGTCGCCGCGTGCGGCGTCCGCGTGCCGATGGTCTCCGGGCGCGGGCTCGGCCACACCGGCGGCACGCTCGACAAGCTGGAGGCCATCCCGGGGTTCGACGTCCGGCTCGAGATCCCGGAGTTCACGCGGATCGTGCGCGAGGTCGGGGCCTGCATGATCGGCCAGACGGACCGGATCGCCCCCGCGGACCGGCGCATGTACGCGCTGCGCGACGTCACCGCCACCGTCGAGTCGATCCCGCTCATCGTCGCCAGCATCCTCTCGAAGAAGCTCGCGGAGGGCATCGACGCGCTGGTGCTCGACGTGAAGGTCGGGCGCGGCGCGTTCATGAAGACCCGGGCCGACGCGCACGCGCTCGCGACCGCGCTCGTGCGCGTCGGGACCGCGGCGGGCAAGCGCGTGTCGGCGCTGCTCACGGACATGGAGGCCCCGCTCGGGCTCACGATCGGCAACGCGCTCGAGACCCGCGAGGCGCTGGAGGTCCTGCGCGGCGGCGGACCGGCCGATCTCGTCGAGTGCACGCTCGCGCTCGGCGCGGAGATGCTGCTCGTCGGCGGCGCGGCCGCGGACGCGGGCGAGGCCCGGGCCAGGCTCCGCGCGGCGATCGCGAGCGGCGCGGGCGCCGAGATCGCGGCCCGCATGATCGCCGCGCAGCGCGGCGATCCACGCGTCGTGGAGGACCCGCGGGGCCTGCCCGCCGCGCCCGAGGTCGTCCCGATCCGCGCCGAGGAGGGCGGCTTCGTCGCCGCGATCGATCCCCTGGAGCTCGGCCTGTCCGCCGTCGCGCTCGGCGCCGGCCGCACGCGGGCCGACCAGGCGGTCGACGCCGCCGTCGGCATCGAGATCGCCGCGCCCCGCGGCGCCCGCGTCGCCCGCGGGGACGAGCTCGCCCGCGTGCACGCCCGCCGCGCGGCCGACGCCGAGGCCGTCTCCGCCCGCATCCAGGCCGCCTTCCGGCTCGGCGCCGAGCCGCCCCCGGCCGCCCCGCTCGTCCTGGAGCGCATCGACGGCGCCGCCGCGCCGGCCGGCCGCGTTTCCAGCGGCGCGCCGCCGCACTAAGATCCCAGAGACGATGTCGACCCCCAGGCGTGACCTCACCACGCTCGGTTACCGGAGGATCATCCAGCTCCTCGTCTACCTCGTGATCGTGCCGGGCGTGCTGCTCTCGGCGGTGGGCTTCATCCTGCTGGTGCTCGGGGAGGCCCAGTACAACCTCATCATGGGCATGCTGGTCCTGACGTTCTGCGGGACGCTGGCGACCGGCGTCATCCTCGTCTGGGTCTTCCTCCGCCGCGAGCGCAACCTCTCCGAGCTCCAGGCCGATTTCGTCTCCAAGGTCTCCCACGAGCTCCGGACGCCGCTCACCTCGATCCGGATGTTCACCGAGACGCTCGAGCTCCGGCGCGGCGACAAGTCCAGCGAGGATCGCTGCATCCAGGCGCTCAGCAAGGAGAGCGCGCGCCTGCAGCAGCTCATCGACCGGCTGCTCGACTGGGGCCGTATGGAGAGCGGGCGCCGCGTCTACGAGCTCGCCGAGCACGACCTCGGCGAGATCCTCGAGGAGGCGATCACCGCCTTCGAGCCCACCCGCGAGAAGCGCAGCGTCGAGCTCGACGTCACCATCCAGCCCGACATGCCCGCCGTGCTCTGCGACCGGAGCGCGCTCGTCGACTCGCTCGTCAACCTGCTCTCGAACGCCTACAAGTACGGCGGCCAGCCGCGCAGGATCAGCGTCGCGGCGGCCGTCACCCGGCGGGGCGCGACGCTCACCGTGCGCGACAACGGCAAGGGGATCGCCCGCAAGGAGCACAAGCGGATCTTCGAGAAGTTCTATCGCGTCGACGACCTGCTCGCGCGGCAGCAGGAGGGCTCCGGCCTCGGCCTGTCGATCGTGCGCCACGTGGTCCGGGCCCACCGCGGCCGGATCCTCGTCGAGAGCGATCTGGGCAAGGGGACGACCTTCACCCTGGTCCTCCCGCTGCGCCCGGCGGCGAGGCGGCAGCCGGTCCCGGCGCGGACGTGGTAGAGAGCGCCCCCAGCATGGTCCGACCGCCGCCGGCGAGCCAGAAGACCGTCCTCGTGATCGAGGACGACGACAGCATCTCGATGGGCCTCGATATGAACCTGACGGCCGAGGGCTACAAGGTCGTGCTCGCGGACGACGGCGAGCGCGGCCTCACGCTGGCGCGCGCCGGCGGGATCGACCTCCTGATCCTGGACGTGATGCTGCCGCGCCTGAACGGCTTCGAGATCCTGCGCATCCTGCGCAGCGAGCGCGCGACGGTGCCCGTGATCCTGCTGTCGGCGCGGGGCGCCGAGATGGACAAGGTGATGGGCCTGGAGCTCGGCGCCGAGGACTACATCACGAAGCCCTTCAGCCTGGCGGAGATGCTCGCGCGGGTGAAGGCCGTGCTGCGCCGCGACGCGATCGCCCGCGCCGACACGGTCGCCCTCCGGGCCGGCGAGATCGATGTGAGCCCGGCGACGCGCGAGGTGCGCCGCGGCGGCGCCCCCGTCGAGCTGACCGCGACCGAGTTCGACGTCCTGCTCTGCCTGATCGAGGCCGGCGGCCGGGTCCTGTCCCGGGAGCAGATCCAGGCGAAGGTCTGGGGCCCCACCCACCACGGGACCCCGCGCACGATCGACAACTTCATCCTCCAGCTCCGCAGCAAGCTGGAGGACGACCCCACCGCGCCCCGCCACATCGTCACGGTGCGCGGCGTCGGCTACCGCTTCATCTCGTGAGCTTCATCTCGTGAGCTTCATCTCGTGATCAGGGCGCCTGGCAGAACTTGTTGATGCTGTCGACGAGCGGGTCCTCCTGCTTGACCGCCTTCTCCATCGCCGCCTGCGCGGTGTTGATCTTGTCCGGGTCCTTCGCCTCGGCCGCCGCGGCCATGTCGCGGGCCGCCTTGGCGACCTCCTTGGCCATGGTCTGGTAGTCGGCCGAGTACTTCGTGAGCTCCGGGATGGTCAGCTTCACGGCCGACGCGTCCGCCGCGACCTTCTCCATCGCGTCCGCCATCGACTTCAGATCGCTCACGCCGCTCGGGTCGTTGCCGGCCTTCTGGCCCTTCTCCAGGCTCTGCACACCCTTGTTGATGACCTCGATGAGGGCGTTGCACTCGGAGATCTTGCTCTGCCCGCAGCCGCCGGCGAGGGCGCCGGCGAGGGCCACGAGCGCCGCCATGGTGACGTGATAGCGCATTCTGATCGGTCTCCTGGATGGGGTGGTAGAGCCGCTTAGAGCGGTGCTCATCTGCGCGCGCTACGGGCTCATCCGCGTCGTTGGCTCGTTGCGACGTACCTG